>NZ_JBVHHB010000027.1:0-133108 GCF_055561295.1 Kitasatospora sp. NPDC022785
TTGACTTTTGGCACGCTGTTGAGTTCTCAAGGAACGGACACTTCCTTCGGACCGCCTTCCAGCGGGCCCTCCGGGCGCTTCGTTCTTTCGTGTTTCCAGCTTACCAGATGTTTTCCGCTCCGTTTTCCGGAGTTTCATTCATCCGACCCTGGCCGGCCAGGTCCGCTTTTCTGCGGCGGCCTCCACATTAGCTCATTCCGAGACTGGCTCGAAATTCCCCGTTTTCACCGGTCGACGAAAACGCCGACCAACCCAATTGAATGGGCATCAAGTGAAAGTAGGACTTGCTGAGTGTGATGGCCGCTCCGGCTGGTCCGCGGGGGCCTCTCGGCCTCCCCGTGCACCTGCCCGCTTCAAGCGACTCGTCCAACACTAGGCCAGCCGGACGGTCGAGTCAAACACCGAGGGCCGGATCTGTCCAGATCCGGCCCTCGGTGTTCAGAAGCGCAGGTCAGCGGTCATGCAGTTTCAGCCACGCTCAGCCGGCCTGGACCAGCTCCGCCGCGGCCAGGTTGCGCTTGCCGCGGCGCAGCACCAGCCAGCGCCCGTGCAGCAGGTCGGCCTCGGTGGGCACCGCCTCCTCGTCCGTCACCTTGACGTTGTTGAGGTAGGCACCGCCCTCCTTGATCGTCCGGCGGGCGGCGGAGCGGCTGGGCGACAGGCCGACGGCGACCAACAGGTCGACCACGGGCTGGAGTTCGGCCACCTCGGCCTTGGGGACCTCGGCCAGCGCGGCGGCGAGGGTCGGGGCCTCCAGGTCAGCGAGGTCGCCCTGGCCGAACAGCGCCTTCGACGCGGCGACGGCGCGCTCGTACTGCTCCGCGCCGTGGACCAGCGTGGTGAGCTCCTCGGCCAGTGCGCGCTGGGCGAGGCGGGCGGCCGGGCGCTCGGCGGTCTCGCGCTCCAGCTCCTCGATCTCCGCCTTCGAACGGAAGCTGAAGATCCGCAGGAAGTTGGAGACGTCCCGGTCGTCCGCGTTCAGCCAGAACTGGTAGAAGGCGTACGGGGTGGTGAGCTCGGGGTCCAGCCAGACCGTGCCGGACTCCGTCTTGCCGAACTTGGTGCCGTCGGCCTTGACGATCAGCGGGGTGGCCAGCGCGTGCACGGACTTGCCGTCGGCCTTGCGGATGAGGTCCGTGCCGGCGGTGAGGTTGCCCCACTGGTCGCTGCCGCCGGTCTGCAGGGCGCAGCCGTAGCGGCGGTTCAGCTCCAGGTAGTCCATGCCCTGGAGGATCTGGTAGCTGAACTCGGTGTAGCTGATGCCCGCGTCGGAGTTGAGCCGCCGGGCGACGGCCTCCTTGGCGATCATGTTGTTGACGCGGAAGTACTTGCCCACGTCGCGCAGCAGGCTGATGGCCGACATCCCGGAGGTCCAGTCCAGGTTGTTCACCATGCGCGCCGCGTACGGACCCTCGAAGTCGAGGAAGCGCGCGATCTGGCCACGCAGGCGCTCGACCCAGCCGGCCACCGTCTCGGGGTCGTTGAGGACGCGCTCGGCGGTGGGCTTCGGGTCACCGATCAGGCCGGTGGCGCCGCCGACCAGGCCGAGCGGGAGGTTTCCCGCCTGCTGGATGCGGCGCATGGTGAGGATCTGCACCAGGTTGCCGAGGTGCAGGCTGGGGGCCGTCGGGTCGAAGCCGCAATAGAACGTGACCGGGCCGTCCGCGAACGCCTTGCGCAGTGCGTCCTCGTCAGTGGACAGGGCGATCAGCCCACGCCACTGCAGCTCGTCGACGATGTCCGTCACGGTCACGCTTCTCCTTCGATCGGGCGTCCGCCCGGTGCGGACCCGGTTCGGTCGGGCCCCGGTACGGAACGGCTCCAGCGTTGTAGAGCCTACGCGGTCCCGGCCAGCGACTTTTCGCCGAGGCGGCCCGGCGGGAACGGGCCGACGCCCCGGCTGCCCCGGCCCGACACCGGAAATTCCGTTGTTCGTCGGCCCGGAGCCCCTTCAGAGTGGTCCCACCGCCGTGCGGCGGCAGTGACGTGTGTGGAGACGGTCGTGCCGCCGTGGCACGCCTCCGGAAAGGGTGGGCCGAGGTGCGCAGCACGCTGGTTCTGAATGCAAGCTACGAGCCCCTGACGACGGTGTCGCTCCAGCGTGCCGTGGTCTTGGTACTCCAGGACAAGGCCGTGGTGGAGCAGGCGCACCCGCTGCGGAGCGTCCGTGGGACGGGGGTCACCGTCCCGGTGCCCCGGGTGATCAGACTGCAACGGTACGTACGGGTGCCGTTCCGACAACAGGCTCCGTGGTCGCGCCGTGGGGTGCTGGTCCGCGACCAGCACCTGTGTGCCTACTGCGGGCGCCGGGCGACCACCGTGGACCACCTGCAGCCCCGGTCGCGGGGTGGGGCGGACAGCTGGCTGAACACCGTGGCCGCCTGTGCCGAGGACAACCAGCGCAAGGCGGACCGGACGCCCGAGCAGGCCGGGATGAAGCTGCTGCGCAAGCCGTTCGTGCCGACCCCGCAGGCGACTCTGATGCTGGCGTTGGGCCTGCGCGGCTCGGACGTCAGGGAGCTCGCCCAGTGGCTCCCGGCGGCAGCGGTGGTGGCGCCCTCGGCTGCGTAGCCTTCGCGCAGGGCGCGGCCGCCGCCGCGGCCTGCGGCGGGCGTGTGCCCGCCCTGAGCCCTCACCTCTCGGTCCCCGGGCCTCGGGCCCTGGGCTTGGGGCCCTCGGGGCCTTGGGCTTGGCCCTCAGCCCTTGGCCTGGTAGCCGGCCGCCGTGCCGAAGGTGGCCGCGTGCTCGGGCACCGCGACGACCTGGCCGCCGCCGATCAGCACCCGCCCGGAGACCAGCAGCGAACCGGTGCCCGGCGGGAAGTTGCCGCCGACCGCCTCCTGCCCGCCCGCCAGGGCGAAGCGGCTGAGGTGGGCCGGCTGGTCGAGGCGTTCGTCGGCGGCGAGCAGCAGCGCGCCGCCGTCGACACCGACCGCGCGGACGACGCCCTTCTCGTTGGCGGCGGTCTTCCAGCGCTGCTGCCCGGTGTCCAGGTCGTAGCCCAGGACGGAGACGGCGCCGCCGCCGTTCACCGGGACGCGTGTGGTGACCATCGTCCGGTCCTGGAAGAAGACGCCGGGCGTGGCCGAAAACGCTCCATGGGCGACGTCGAGCCGGCCCTCTCCCGCCGCCACGGGGATCTCGGCGGCCGGGTCACCGGCGGCGCCCCAGGCGAACACCTTGTCGTCGCCGGGCTTCTCCCCCGTGGTGAGGACGACGGACGGCTCGGCGGAGAGCACCGTCACCGTCTTCGGCTGGTTGTTCAGACCGCGCCACCAGCTCACCTTGCCGTCGGCGGTGTTGAGCGACACGGCCTGGTCGACGGGGGTGGAGTCGGCGCAAGTGCTGGCGACCATGACGGTCTTGCCCGCGACGCCGCCGGAGAGGGTGCAGAACTTGCCCTGGCCGGTGTACTGCCAGACGTCCTTGCCGTCGGCGGACTCCCAGGCGACGGCGCGGTCGTCGCCGACGGCGATCACCTTGTCGTCGGTGACGCCGACGTGGGCGTTGTAGGCGCCCTTGGCATCGGAGACGGTCTTGGTCCAGGCGGTCTTGCCGGCTTTGGTGTCGACGGCGGCCACCAGCGTGCACGGGGTTTTCGGGTCGGCCTGGGGCCGGAAGAGGGCGGCGCCGAGGCCGGCCGTGTTCACACTCGGCGAGAGGCCGCAGGGGACGGCCCCGGCGGCGGGCGGCTCGACCGACCAGGTCGGCTTGCCGTCCGCGCGGTCGTAGGCGTGGACACCGGTCGCGTCGGCGCGCACCAGCGCGTCGGTCAGCAGCCAGCTGCCGACCAGGGTGTCGTCGGCGCCCGGCTGGAGTGCTGCGGCAGGCTGGGCCGCCCAGGCCTTGGTGTGGGCGACGGCGAAACCGGGCTCGCCGCCGGCGCCGGCGGACGCACTGCCGCCGCCCTCGATGCCGACCATCAGGCCGGCCACCACCAGCACGCCGAGCGCGGCGACACCGGCGCCCGCCCGTATGGTCAGGGCGCGGCGGCTGGGCGCGTGCTCGGCGGAGACCACCGCGTCGGCGGCGGCCCGGGCCTTGGCCGCGAGCCCGTTGCGCGCAGCGCCGGGACCGCCGCCGCTCCCGTTCCCACCACGGCCACCGCCCCGGCGTCCGGCCGACCGGCGGACGGGCGGCTCCGGCTCGGCGGCCTCCGCGGCGACCGCGGCGGCGGCCTGAGCAGTCGGCTCGGGCTCGGCTTCCGGCTCGGGATCGAGGTGCACGTACCCGTCGGCGGAGTACTCGGCGCCCGCGGGGGCGTACAGCTCCTCGCCGGCCGGCTGCTGCGGGACGGTGTACGGGGCGTACTGCTGCTGCTCGTGATCGGCGTACTGGTAGTACGGCTGGTGCTGCCCGCCCGGGTGACCGTCGCCCTGGGCGTACCCGGTCTCGCCATAGCCGGCCTGACCGTAGCCGCTCTCCCCGTAACCGCTCTCCGCGTAACCACTCTCCGCGTGGCCGGGCCCGCCGTACCCGGGCTCGCCGTAGCCCGCCTGACCGTACCCGGACTGGCTGTACCCGGACTGGCCGTAGCCCGCCTGACCGTATTCGCTGCCGCTGCCGGATCCGTACTCGTGGGCGCCCTGCCACTGCTGCTCCGGATACCCGGCCGGCCACTCCTGCTGCTGCGCCGGCTGCGGGTACCACGGCTGCTGCTGGGCGTCTCCGAGGGGGTCCTGAGCCATCCGTTCCGTCCCTCCCGACCGCCAGCAGTGCGGCAGTCAGCATCTCACGCCCCTCGGAGCGCCCCGGAGCGGCCCCTTCCGGTCCCGGCGTGAAGGCGGCTCAGGCGGTTTCGGCGCTCAACGCGGTGTCGATACGGGCGGCGAGGGTGAAGTCGAGGGTGGTGAGGCCGCCGGCGCTGTGGGTGGAGAGGGCGAAGCGGAGGGTGCGCCAGCGGATGTCGATGTCGGGGTGGTGGTCCAGCGCCTCGGCCTGTTCGGCGACCGCGACGACCACCCGGATCGCCGCCGGGAAGTCCCGGGCGTCGGCGGTACGGACGATGGTGTCGCCGTCCCGGGTCCACTGGGGCAGCCCGGCCAGGGCGGCCGTGATCTCGTCCTCGGTCAGGCGTGCTCTGCTGCTCATCGGACCGCTCCCGTGCGTCGGGTGGAAATCGGAGGTGGGGCGTCAGGCCTTCCGGCGCGGACGGGGCACCAGCTCGCCGCCGCAGTTGGGGCAGGTGGCGGCCATCGCCTCGGTGCACTCCGCGCAGAAGCTGCACTCGAAGGAGCATATGAAGGCGGAGCCGTCCGCGGTGAGCGACACCGCGCAACGCTCGCAGGTGTCGCGCATCTCCAGGGCCATGACGTCCTCCGGGGTGAAGAGATCTGACGAATAATCAGCTGATGAGCAGCTTGGTGACGGCCGCCAGGCCGACCACCACGATGATCGCGCGCAGTGCGGTCGGCGCCAGCTTGCGGCCGACCTTGGCGCCGACCAGCCCGCCGCAGAGCGAGCCGACGGCGATCAGGCCGGCGGCGGCCCAGTCGACGGTGGAGGTGAAGAGGAAGAAGACCGCGGCGACGCCGTTGACGATCATCGCCAGGGCGTTCTTCACGGCGTTGATCCGCTGGAGTCCCTCCTGGAGCAGCATGCCCATCAGCGCCAGCAGCAGGACGCCCTGGGCGGCACCGAAGTAGCCGCCGTAGATGCCGGTCAGGAAGACGCCGCCGAGCAGCACCAGGCCGCCGTCCGGGTCTCCCCCGGGCCTGCGGCGGGCGGCGACCGCCTTGGCCACCCGGGGCTGGATCACCACCAGGACGAGGGCCAACAGGATCAGCACCGGCACGATCGCGTCGAAGGCGGCGCTCGGCAGCTCGATCAGCAGCACCGCGCCGACCAGCCCGCCGAGCAGCGAGGCGGTGCCGAGGCGCAGCAGCCGGCGGCCCTGGTCGGCCAGCTCCCGCCGGTAGCCGATCACGCCGCTGAGCGAACCGGGCACCAGGCCGAAGGAGTTGGAGACGTTGGCGGTGACCGGCGGGATGCCCACGGCGAGCAGGACGGGGAAGGTGATCAAGGTCCCGGAGCCGACGATCACATTGATCATCCCGGCTCCGACGCCCGCCACCAGGACGGCGATCGCCTCCCAGAGCGTCATGGGTCACCTCTCGTCTCGGTCCTGCCCGAGGCGATCATGCCGGACGCCGGGCCGGGCCTACCAGAACCGCCCACGATTCGGGATGTACAACACACCGTCGGGGCGGGCACAGCGGTGAGGCGGGCACAGCGGTGAGGCGGGCACAGCGGTGAAGCGGACGCGTGGGTGAAGCGGGCACAGCGGTGAAGCGGGCACGGAGACTCGACGGCCCACGGGACGCACACGACGCAGACCCGCCGGAACGGCCGAGGGCCCGCCCCCCACGGAAAGGGGGGCGGGCCCTCGGCGCGCGGCGGTCCGGGCTCAGCCGGTCACTCGGGGTCGATCTTGCGGTACTCGCGGGCCGGGTCGACCCGCGGGCGGGCGGCGCCCTTGGTGTCGGTGTCCAGCGGGCGCGGTCCGGCCGCCGGGTCCAGCGGGACCTGGGTGGACGCCGGCGCGCTGGGCGCCGCGACCGCACCGCCGTTCACGCCGCCGTTGCCGGCCAGGCCGGTGAACGCGCCGCCGAGGCCCTTGAGCGCGTCGCCGACCTCGCTCGGGATGATCCACAGCTTGTTGGAGTCGCCCTTGGCCAGCTCGGGCAGGGTCTGCAGGTACTGGTAGGCGAGCAGCTTCTGGTCGGCGTCGCCGTCGTGGATGGCCTCGAAGACCGTCCGGATCGCGGCCGCCTCACCGTCGGCGCGCAGCACCGCGGCCTGGGCCTCACCCTCGGCCTTGAGCACCTCGGCCTGCTTCTCACCCTCGGCCCGCAGGATCTGGGCCTGCCGGGCACCCTCGGCGGTGAGGATCGCGGCGCGCTTGTCACGGTCGGCGCGCATCTGCTTCTCCATCGAGTCCTGGATGGAGGTCGGCGGCTCGATCGCCTTCAGCTCGACGCGGTTGACCCGGATGCCCCACTTGCCGGTGGCCTCGTCCAGCACCCCGCGCAGACCGGCGTTGATGACCTCACGGGAGGTCAGGGTGGATTCGAGGTCCATCGAGCCGATGATGTTGCGCAGCGTGGTGACGGTGAGCTGCTCGATGGCCTGGATGTAGCTGGCGACCTCGTAGGTGGCGGCCCGCGGGTCGGTCACCTGGTAGTAGATGACCGTGTCGATGTTGACCACCAGGTTGTCCTGGGTGATCACCGGCTGGGGCGGGAACGGCACGACCTGCTCGCGCAGGTCGATCCGGTTGCGGACCCGGTCGATGAACGGGACGACGATGTTCAGGCCGGCGTTGAGCGTCCGGGTGTAGCGGCCGAAGCGCTCCACGATCGCGGCGCTGGCCTGCGGGATGACCTGAATCGTCTTGATCAGCGCGATGAATGCCACCACGACCAGGACGACCAGGACGATAAGGACGGGTTCCACGGACTCTCCCCTAGACGACCAGGGCGGTCGCGCCCTGGATTTCGACGACGTCGACCTGCTGCCCCGGCGAGTACACACTGCCGGGGTTGAGCGCGCGGGCCGACCAGATCTCGCCGTTGAGCTTGATCCGTCCGCCCTCCCCGTCGACCTGTTCCGCGACGACCGCGGTGGCGCCCTTGAGCGCCTCGATGCCCATCTTGACCTGCGGGCCCTTCTGCATCTGCCGGTACGCGATGGGGCGGACCACCACCAGCAGCCCGGCCGAGACCGCGACGAAGGTCAGGACCTGCCAGACCACCCCGATTCCCAGCCCGGCGACGCCGGCCGCGGCGAGCGCGCCGACCGCGAACATGGCGAACTCCGGCATCGCGGTGATCACCAACGGTATGCCGAGGCCGACGGCGGCCAGGAGCCACCAGATCCAGCTGTCCACGTGTCCATCCTAGGGAGCGAAGGGCCTTCGAGGCGGACAGTTCCCGCAGGTGGAGGGGCGGAAACCGGTCGCACGTGCGACCGGTCCCAGTTCAGCGGAGTTCCGTGCGGCCGGGCGGGTCGGGAGCCCTCCGGCCGGACGCGCCCGCGGGGCCTCAGCCGAGCGGCAGGCCCTGGGCGGACCAGCGGTCACCGTGCCGCTCCAGGGTCAGCGGCAGGCCGAAGCACTTGGAGAGGTTGCGCGCGGTCAGCTCGGTGTCGATCGGGCCGGCGGTGAGCACCTTGCCCTGACGGATCATCAGGACGTGGGTGAAGCCGGGGGCGATCTCCTCGACGTGGTGGGTGACCATGGCCATGGCCGGCGCGAACTCGTCCTGGGCCAGCGCGCCGAGGCGGCGGACCAGGTCCTCGCGGCCGCCGAGGTCCAGGCCGGCGGCCGGCTCGTCCAGCAGCAGCAGCTCGGGGTCGGTCATCAGGGCGCGCGCGATCAGGGTGCGCTTCTTCTCGCCCTCGGAGAGGGTGCCGAACTTGCGGGCGGTCAGCTTGGACATGCCGAGGCGGTCCAGCAGCACCAGCGCGCGGGACTCGTCGGACTCCTCGTACTGCTCCTGCCAGCTGACCGTCATGCCGTACGCGGCGGTGAGAACCGTCTGCAGCACGGTCTGCTCGGCGGGCAGCTTGTCGAACATCGCGGCGCCGGCCAGGCCGATCCGGGAGCGCAGCTCGAAGACGTCGATCTCGCCGAGCTTCTCGCCCAGGACGGACACCTTGCCGGAGGTCGGGAAGAGGTACGTGGAGGCGATCTGCAGCAGGGTGGTCTTGCCCGCGCCGTTGGGGCCGAGGATGACCCAGCGCTCGCCCTCCGAGATGGACCACGAGACCTGGTCGACCAGCGCGCGCTCCTCCCGGACCACGGATACGTCCACCAGCTCCAGCACGTCGCTCATGCCTACGCCTTCCCCAAAACAGAAATCACGGCCGTCGGTGCGGGCGGGCAGCCTACTCCGGCGGCCGGGTGGCACGGAGTGGGGTGCGCCGCACACGCATGGGCAAACCTACGCCACGCGGATGACCGCCGATTCCGTAGGCTGGCCGGATGCTCGCGACTCCTGCCGACAATCCGTACGAAGAGCCCCGTTCAGGGCGGCTGGCCGCCTGGGGCAACGCTCTGCTGGCCGGTCTGGTGCCGCCCGACAACGCCGCCGCGGCCGTCCTCGGCAGCGACGAGAGCCACCGGGTGACCGGACTGCCCGGGGACGCCCCGGGCGAGCAGCACGGCCTCACCTGGGCGCTCGGGCGGCTCCGGGTGCTCGGCGTGAAGGGCCTGCGGCTGGCCCTGCCAGGGGCCGGCCACCCGCTCGGGCTGACCGGCCCGCCGGCCTTCAACGACCGGGCGATGGCCGCGGGCGAGGCGGTGCTGGCCGTCGGGGTGCCGCTCGGGCTCGTCCCGGAGGTCGAGGTGTTCGGCCCGGCCGGGGACCGCTCGGCGACGGTGCTCTGGCGCTGCGCCGAGGTGAACGACAACCCGCCGGCCGACGTGCCATCGCTGCACGAGGCGGAGCGCGAGCTGGCGGACAGCCTGCGCGAGGCCACCCTGCTGCTCACCCGCCTCGACGTCGCCGGCGCCGGCCCGGAGGCGCTGCGAGCGCTGGAGGCCTACCGCCGGCGCGGCCACGCCGAACTGCTCGCCCCCGGTTACCCGCCGCGGGCCGTCCGCGTCCTGGAGTCGGCCCGGCAGGTCGCCGCGCTGCTCGCGATCGCCTCCGGCAGCCACGGCGCCGCGGTCAGCGCCTCCGAGATGGCCTCCCGCCAGGCCGTCCTGGCGCCCCTGCAACGGACCGCCCGCCGGGCCCAGGTGGCGGCGTACAACGCCCTGGTGGACGAGCGCGACGCCCGCTGATCCACCCGCCGGTCCGCCCGCGCCGTCAGCCCGCGGCCTCCTCCCGCCACGGGTCGGCGGCGTACTGCTCGCGCACGTGCGCGCGGGCGAACCGGCCGTCGGCGCCGGGGAGGAGGCCGCCGCGGGCCACGTGCAGCGCGAACCGGCTCCGCGACCAGCCCCGTTCCTCGGCGGCCTCCGCGGCGGAGCAGCTCGGTCCGTCCCGGTGGCCGGTGTCCTCCCCGGCCGCCGTCACCGCCTCCGTCACCGTGGCCGTCACCGCCTCCGTCACCGTGGCCGCCTCCGCCTCCGCCTCCGTGGCGGTCCGGGCCTCCCGGGCGGCGACGACCGCCCCGACCGAGGCCTCCGCCAGCGCCGTCAGGTCCTCCTCGCGGTAGGTGGGCCAGCCCTTGAACTCGCCGGCCGGCCGCAGCACGCCGACCTCCACCAGCTGCTGGACGTCCTCGGGGGTGACCGCCAGGCCGGTGGCGTGCGCCAGGAGCTTCGCCGCCCTGCGGCTGCCCATCCGGGGCCCGCCGCCCAGCTCGGCCACCAGCTCCGGGAGCTGTGCACGGAGCGCCGACTCCACGGCCGCCGACCAGTGGGCGAGGCCGGTGTCCGGCTCGGGGATCAGACCCCGCTCCAGCGCCTCGTCGAACTGCCAGCGCGTCAGCCCCAACCGCCGCCGCAGGACCTCCGGCCCGTAGGCCTCGCGGTCCCGGGCCGTCTCCGCCGCCAGCTTCGCGGCCCGCCCGGCCGCCTCGGCCTCCAGCGCCGCGGCGATCTCCGCCCGCCGTTCCAGCAGCGGTTCGACCACCGCCCGCGACCAGCAGCGGTCGCCGTCCGGCGCCGGCACGAGGTCGAACCGCTGGGCCCGGCTCAGCAGACGCGGCGTCAGTCCCAGTTCCTTGGCCAGCGTGACGGGCCCGTACGTCTTCCTCGGTGTGCTCATCCGGCGACTCCCCCGTGACTCGGTGACGGTCCCCCAGGCCGGCACACACCGCTGACGGATCGTCGCCCGAGGGGTCGCGCCCGGGGGCGGAAGCGGCCCGGGCCCGCTGCCGACGGGCCTAGGCCTCCACGCTACCCCTCCCGGGCCTCCCCGTGCCGGACGGCCCAGAGGGCGGCCTGGGTGCGGTCGGCGAGGTCCAGCTTCATCAGGATGTTGGAGACGTGCGTCTTCACCGTCTTCTCGGACAGATGCAGGCTGCGGGCGATCTCCCGGTTGGAGCGGCCGTCGGCGATGTGGCCGAGGACTTCGCGCTCGCGCTCGGTCAGGGTTCCGCCGCGCCCCTGCGGCGGGCGCGGGCCGTCGTCGGCGAGCAGCGCCTCGGCCAGTTCGGGCTGGAGCAGGACGTGGCCGGCGTGCACCGAGCGGATCGCGCCGGCCAGCGCCTCCGGGTCGACGTCCTTGTACACGTACCCGGCGGCGCCGGCCCGCAGGGCGGGGACCATCGTGCGGTGCTCGGTGAAGCTGGTGACGATGAGGATCCGGGCCCGGCTGCCCTCGCCCTTGAGCGTGCGCAGCGCCTCGATGCCGTCCACGCCGGGCATCTTGAGGTCCATCAGGACGACGTCCGGGTCGAGTTCGCGGGCCCGGTCGATGCCCTCCGCACCGTCGGCGGCCTCGCCCACGACCTCGATGTCGTCCTGCACCTCCAGGAAGGTGCGCAGGCCGCGGCGGACGACCTGGTGGTCGTCGACCAGCAGGACGCGGATCGCTGGTGTGGTGTCAGGCACCGGGGACCTCCATCTCGACGACCGTCCCCGCGCCGGGGGCCGAGTCCAGGGTGAGCGTGCCGCCGACCGCGGAGGCGCGGTCGCGCATCGAGGCGAGGCCGAGGTGGCGGCCGGCCCGGCGCACGGACTCGGGATCGAAGCCCCGGCCGTCGTCACGGACCCGCAGGACGGCGCCGCGGGCGGGCGTGCCGGCCAGGGTGACGGTGACCCGGCGGGCGCCGGAGTGGCGCAGCGCGTTGTGCAGGGCCTCCTGGGCGACCCGCAGGAGCGCCGCCTCCTGGGCCGGCGGCAGGGCGCGCACGCCGTCGGCGGCGAAGGCGACGTCGGCGCTGTGGGCGCGGTCGAGGACCTGTACCTGGGAGGCGAGGGTGGCGCTGAGGCCGTCCTCCTCCAGGGCGGCGGGCCGCAGCTCGACGACGACGGCGCGCAGTTCGTCGGCGGCCTCGGCGGCGAGCCGGGCGACCTCGGCGAGTTCGGCGCGGGCGCGGGCCGGGTCGCGGTCGACCAGGGTGGCGGCGGCCTTGGCGGTGAGGCGCAGCGAGAAGAGCTTCTGCGACACGGCGTCGTGCAGGTCGTGGGCGATCCGGGCGCGCTCGCCGGCCAGGGTGAGTTCGCGGCTGCGCTCGTAGAGGCGGGCGTTGGAGAGGGCGAGGGCGGCGTGGGCGGCCAGGATCCGCAGCAGTTCCTCGTCGTGGTCGGTGAAGCCGCCGCCGCCGCGCTTGTTGGCGAGGAAGATGACGCCCATGACCTGCGGTTCGTCCTCGGCGGCGTCGGTGTCGAGGACGGGCATGCCGAGGAAGGCGTCCATCTCCGGGTGGGCGGCGGGCCAGCCCTCGAACGCGGGCGCCTCGCGGACGTCGGCGAGGCGGGTGGGGCCGGTCTCGTGCAGCATCTTGGCGAGTACGCCGTGCTGGCGGGGCAGCGGGCCGATGGCCTTCCACTGCTCGTCGGTGACGCCGTCGACGACGAACTGGGCGAAGCCGCCGTGGTCGTCGGGCACGCCCAGGGCCGCGTACTCGGCGTCGAGCAGGCCGCGGGCGGAGGCGGTGATCCGGCGCAGGACCTCGCGCACCTCCAGGTGGCGGCTCATCGCGAGAAGGGCCCGGCTGACGGCCTCGATGCCGGCGAGGCAGGGCTCGCAGGCGGGCAGCGGGCCGTCGGGCGGCGGGCCGATCGGGATCCGGTCGACGGGCAGCAGACCGGTCCGGGGGCGGCGGTCACTGGGCGGGGTGGGCATACCGCCAAACTACCGCCGCCGGGCGCGCCACCGCGTCGGTCCGGGGGCGCGCGGGGACCAGGTCGCAGGACCTAGGGCGGGACGCCGAGGGGCGGCCCTCCCCGTTGCCGGGAAGAGCCGCCCCTGGGGGTGCGGCGAGGGGGTCAGCCCTTCTGCATGACCTCGGGCTCGTGGCGGCGCTGGAGTCGCGTCACGACGACACCGATGACGATCGACATCGCGATGAGCGCTCCCGCGTCGATCCACCACTGAGCGACGGTGTGCTTCCACAGCGGGTCGTAGTCCGGGTGCTGGAAGTCCTTGTTCCAGGGACCCATGAGCTCGGAGAGGTTGAGCGTGACGGACACGATGCCGGTGCCCCAACGGGCCGGCATCAGCCAGGCGGCCTGCTCCAGACCGGGCTTGCCGAAGATCTGGAAGAGGCAGCCGGTGAAGACGACCTGGACGATCGCGAACATGACCAGCAGCGGCATGGTCTTCTCTGTGGTCTTGACCAGCGCGGAGATCATCAGGCCGAACATCATCGCGGCGAAGCTGAGCAGGATCATGCCGATGGTCATCTCGATCACCGGCAGGTTTTCGATGATCAGACCGTGCTCGGGGAGCTTGCGCGGCAGGAAGCCGACGGCGGAGATGATGGCGCCCTGGATCACGCTGAAGAAGCCCAGCACGATGATCTTGGACATCATGTACGCCGAGCGGGAGAGCCCGGTGGCTCGTTCTCGCTCGTAGATCGCCCGTTCCTTGATCAACTCTCGGACCGAGTTGGCCGATCCGGAGAAGCAGGCGCCGATCGCCAGGATCAGCATGATCGTCGCGGCCCCGCTGTTGAGGTGGAGCTGCGTCTTCGGATTGGGTGCGAGCCCCGGTTCATTGGGGATCAGCACGCTGACCGCGCCGATGACCGCGGGCAGCAGCACCGACAGGGCCAGGAAGCCGCGGTCCGAGGCGAGCACCGACACGTAGCGGCGGATCAGCGTCCACAACTGCGAGCCCCAGCTCTGCGGCTTCGGCGGGCGGATGGCCTCCTGGACGATCTGGGCGGACTGCACCGCGCCGGCGTCCACGTCGGCGGAGTACTGCTGGTAGTGCACCGAACCGCGGTAGCGGCCGGCCCAGTCGTGGTCCGGGTAGTTCTCGAAGGCCTGGAAGACGTCGGCCCAGGTCTCGTACCCGAAGAAGTGCAGCGCCTCGTCCGGCGGACCGAAGTAGGCCACCGAACCGCCCGGCGCCATCACCAGCAGCCGGTCGCAGAGCGCGAGTTCGGCCACCGAGTGGGTGACGACCAGGATGGTGCGGCCGTCGTCGGCGAGGCCGCGCAGCATCTGCATGACCTCGCGGTCCATGCCCGGGTCGAGGCCCGAGGTGGGCTCGTCCAGGAAGATCAGCGACGGCTTGGTCAGCAGCTCCAGGGCCACCGAGACGCGCTTCTGCTGGCCGCCGGAGAGGGCGGTGATCCGGTTGTCGGCGCGCTTGTCGAGGCGCAGCTCGTAGAGCACCTCGTCGATCCGCGCCTCGCGCTCGGCGGCCTCGGTGTCGCCGGGGAAGCGCAGCCGGGCCGCGTACTTGAGGCCGGTGCGGACGGTCAGTTCCTTGTGCAGGATCTCCGACTGCGGCACCAGGCCGATGCGCGAGCGCAGTTCGGCGAACTGCTTGTAGAGGTTGCGGCCGTCGTAGAGGACGTCGCCGCGGTCGGCCGGGCGGTAGCCGGTGAGGGCGCGCAGCAGGGTCGACTTGCCGGAGCCGGACGGGCCGATGACGGCGACCAGGGACTTCTCCGGGACGCCGAAGCTGACGTCGTTGAGCAGGACCTTCTTGCCGCCCTTGAAGTCGACCTCGACGGTCAGGTGGCGGGCGGAGAAGGAGACGGCGCCGGTGTCGACGAACTCCTGCAGCTGGTCGCCGACCAGGACGAAGCTGGAGTGACCGACGGTCAGGCGGTCCTGCGGGCCGATCAGCTGACGCTGGACGCGCTGGCCGTTGAGGAAGATGCCGTTGTGGCTGCCGAGGTCGACGATCTCGTACCGGCCGTCGGGCAGCTGGCGCAGCTCGGCGTGGTGGCGGGAGACCTGGAGGTCGGAGACCACGATGTCGTTGTCGAGCGCGCGACCGATCCGGACGGTGTTCATCCCGGCCGTCAGGCTGCGGATCATCGTCGGCTGCGGGCCGCCGGCATCGTGCTGCGGGGCGTGCTGCTGCGGGAAGCCGCCGTGCGGGTCCGGCTGCGGGAAGCCCTGCTGCTGCGGGAAGGGCTGCGGCTGCGGCTGGCCGCCCCACTGCTGCTGGACGGGCTGCTGCCCGCCCCACTGCTGCTGGGGCTGCTGCTGGACCGGGGGCTGCTGGGCCCACTGCTGCTGCATCGGCTGCTGCTGCTGGACGGGCGGCTGGGGCGCCGGGGCGTGGCTGCGGCTGGTGGCGGCCTCGTGCCAGGCGGGGGCCTGCGCGGCGGCCTGGGCCGGCGCGGAGAACCCGAGCCGCGGACCGTTCTCGGCGTTGCCGAGGTTGACCACCGCGCCGGGGAAGAGCTGGGCCTGCATGGTGCGGGCGCCGCCGGTGTAGGTGCCGTTGGTGCTCCCGTGGTCGTCGAGCTGCCAACCCGCCCCGTTGAAGGAGATGGTGGCGTGGTGCCAGGAAACCCTGGCGTCGTCGAACGGGAAGTCCGACTGCGGGTTGCGCCCGATGGTGTAGGACCGCCCCGGCTCCAGAGTCCGCTGCTGTCCGTTGATCTCAATGACGAGTTGCGGCACTGCTCGCCTGCCCCGCTCTCTCGGTCCCCCGATTGTGGCCCCCGACCGGGGGTGCGACGTCCTGAATCTGACGGGGGAATCATTCCAGCCCGTCGCCCGTTGACGAAAGTCACCCCCGGTGACTGTGACCAGGCGGCAACGATTCGCGGACGGCCCCGCCATCACCCCTGGTCGTCACCTCTGCGCAACCGCCCGGTCACGGGGGTGGTGCGCACACCTCCCGCACCCCCCTCCCGGGCCCGTCCTCCGTCCCGTCCACGACGCGGACGGGTGCCGTGACGTCGCCGGACGGCGGGTAGCGTGGGAGGCATCATGAACGCATCGCCCTTGGCCGCCGAGCCGTTCCCCGCCCCGCAGCCCCGGACCGAGGACGAGCGCACCCTGCTCGTCAAGGTGTTCGGCAAGGACCGCCCCGGCATCACCGCCGGCCTCTTCGCCACCCTGGCCGGATTCGGCGTCGACGTGATCGACATCGAACAGGTCGTCACCCGTGGCCGGATAACGCTGTGCGCCCTGGTCACCCCGCCGGCCGGCGGCGCCCCCGGCGTCGAGGGCGAGCTGCGCTCCACCGTGCACCGCTGGGCCGAGGAGCAGAAGCTCCAGGCCGAGATCATCTCCGGCATCGGCGACAACCGGCCGCGCCGCGAGGGCCGCTCGCACGTCACCGTGCTCGGCCACCCGCTGACCGCCTCCGCCACCGCCGCGCTCACCTCCCGGATCACCGCCGCGGGCGGCAACATCGACCGTGTCTTCCGGCTGGCCAAGTACCCGGTGACCGCCGTCGAGCTGGCCGTCTCGGGCGTCGCCACCGACGAGCTGCGCGCCGCGCTGGCCCAGGAGGCGGCCACCCAGCGGGTGGACATCGCCGTGGTGGCGGCCGGCCTGGAGCGCCGGGCCAAGCGGCTGATCGTGATGGACGTCGACTCGACCCTGATCCAGGACGAGGTGATCGAACTGTTCGCCGCCCACGCGGGCTGCGAGGAGAAGGTCGCCGAGGTGACGGCCGCGGCGATGCGCGGCGAGCTGGACTTCGCCGAGTCGCTGCGCGCCCGGGTGGCGCTGCTGGCCGGCCTGGACGCCGCGGTGACCGAGAAGGTGCGCGCCGAGGTCCGGTTCACTCCGGGGGCACGCACCCTGATCCGGACGCTCCAGCGGCTGGGCTTCCAGGTCGCGGTGGTCTCCGGCGGGTTCACCCAGGTCACCGATCACCTGGTGGAGCAGCTGGGGCTGGACTACGCGGCCGCCAACACCCTGGAGGTGGTGGACGGGAAGTTCACCGGCCGGGTGGTCGGCGAGATCGTGGACCGGGCCGGCAAGGCCCGCTGGCTGGCCCGCTTCGCCGAGCAGGCCAAGGTGCCGCTGGAGCAGACGGTGGCGATCGGCGACGGCGCCAACGACCTCGACATGCTGAACGCGGCCGGGCTGGGCGTGGCCTTCAACGCCAAGCCCGTGGTCCGGGAGGCCGCCGACACCGCGGTGAACGTGCCCTTCCTGGACACCGTGCTCTACCTGCTGGGCATCACCCGCGAGGAGGTCGAGGCGGCCGACGTCCTGCACGGCACGCCGACCGAGTAGCTCCCGCACTGGCGTGAGGGGCGCGAGGACCACTCCTCGCGCCCCTCACGTACGTCCGATCGGTCCTGCGCGTGTCAGTCCTGGGGCGCGCCGGCCGTCAGCGCCGGCGGCGCACCGGCCGTCGGTCCGCGCCTACCGGGCCGGCGCGGGTGTCAGTCCTGCGGCGTGTAGTACGAGACCAGCGCCGCCACGCCCGGCTCGACGCCCTTCCAGGAGCCGCCGAAGCTCAGCACCGCGATGGCGGCGGTCGGGAAGCCGCCGAGCCGCAGCCGCTCCAGCGCGTCCCGGTCGCCCTCGTCCCCGGCCAGCACCTGGGTCAGCCCGAGCACACCGGGGTTGTGGCCGACCAGCACCACGTCGGCGTACTCCTCCGGCGTCTCCTGGAGGACGGTGATGATCTCGCCGGGGCTGGCGTCGTACACCCGGTCCTCGTAGACGGTCTTCCGGGGGCGCTTCGGCAGCTCGTGCGCGGCGAGCTTCCACGTCTCACGGGTACGCAGGGCCGTCGAGCAGAGCACGTAGTCGGGGTTGATGCCGGAGTCGGCGAGCCAGCGACCGGCGTCCGGGGCCTGGTGGCGGCCCCGGTCGGCCAGCGGCCGCTCGTGGTCGTCGACGCCGTTGGGCCAGTCGGCCTTGGCATGGCGGAGAACGATGATCCTGCGGGGCGTGTCGGCGCTCATACCCAGCAAGCTTGGCAGAAAAGCCGCCGAGGGGCGCGATGCTCCCGGATGCCGCCACTCTCAGGAGTGGAGGGTGCCATCATGCGCCGTTCGCCGGGGCTTCGCGTGCCGGCCAACCGGAGGTCGCCCGACGGCCGGCAGGAGGTGGCCGTCGGTCGGCCGGGTGTCCCGGGCGGGCGTCAGCCGAGGTTCTGGGCCACGTTGGCGACGATGATCAGCAGGACGACGATGCCGGCGATCACCGCGGCCAGCTGGCCGAGCTTCTTGTGGCCGTCGGTGGGGTTCGGTTCGAGTACGGGCATGACCGGATTCTCCCACCCCGGTCATGCCCGCCGGGCACCGGCCCCTCGGGCCCGCGCGGGCCCGACCCGTCAGGCCCTGGCGGGTGCGGCGGGGCGCACCGCCTCGTCCTCGATGTGCCGGGCCAGCGCCGCCCGCAGGCCGAAGAGCATCTGCGGCACCAGCAGCAGGCCGAGGAAGCCCAGCGGCAGGTACCAGTCGCCGGTGGCCTGGTACAGCCGGCCGATCAGGATCGGGCCGGGGATGGAGATCAGGTAGCCGACACCCTGGGCGAAGGCGGAGAGCTGGGCCACCCCGCCGGCGGTCCTGGCACGCAGGCCGATCATGGTGAGCACCAGGGGGAACGCGCAGTTGGAGAGACCGACCAGGGTGGCCCAGAGCCAGGCGCCGCCGGCCGGGGCCAGCGCCAGCCCGGCGTACCCGGCGATGCCGCAGGAGGCCAGCACGACGACGAACAGCCGCTGGTCACCGCGGCGGGCGGCGAGGTTGGGCAGCACGAAGGAGACCGGCACGCCGACCGCCATGGTGAGTGCCAGCAGCACCCCGGAGGTGCCCTTGGGGACCCCGGCGTCCTGGAAGATCATCGGCAGGAAGCCCATCACGGCGTACGCGCCGGTGGCCTGGAGGCCGAAGAAGCAGGCCATCGCCCAGGCGGTGCGGCTGCGGGTGATCGGCAGCCGCTCGGTGGTCGTGGCGGAGGCCTTGTCGCCGCGCTCGCGCCTGACCGCCGCGACGACCAGCCAGAGCACCAGGGCGACCGCGCCGAGCGCGGCCCAGACGCCGAGCCCGACCCGCCAGTCGCCGCCGAGCGCGCTGGTCATCGGGACGGTCACGGCCGCGGCCAGCGACGTCCCGGCCGACAGCGCCATCGAGTACAGGCCGATCATCGGACCGACCCGGTCCGGGAAGTAGCGCTTGATCACCACCGGGATCAGCACGTTGGAGACCGCCACCCCGGCCAGCGCCAGCGCGGTGAGCAGCAGGAAGACCACCGTGCCGCCGGCGAAGGAACGCGTCAGGGCGCCCACCGTGATCGCGCCCATGCCCGCGGTGACGACCGCGATCGGGCCGAGCCGGCGCGCCATGCCGGGGGCGGTGAACCCGAAGACGGCGAAGCACAGCGAGGGGACGGCGGCGAGCAGGCCGGCCACCGTCGGGCTCATTCCGAGGTCGGCCGTGACCTGCCGGAGCAGCGGCCCGAGGCTGGTGACCACGGGGCGGAGGTTGAAGGCGGCGGCGGCGATCGCGACGGCGAACAGCCAGCCGAGGTACTTGCTCCGATCGGAGGAGGGGGAGGCGGTGGCGGTGGGCCGCTCGGTCTGCGGTCCGGCCCCGGTTCGCGGGGACGTGGCGGTGTCTGCTGCGGGAGGCATGGGAGCCATCATAGAATGATGGGATGAATTAGCGCATCTTTGAATTGACATGATGTCCCGACCCCCCTGAAGCACCGTCCGGACCCCGCCCCACCGCCCGGCCACCGCCCCACCGCCCGAACGCCAACCGACCCACCCACCCACCGGCCGCCGCCCCCGCCGTCGCCGACCCGAAGCCGCAAGGAGTCCCCGTGGCGCTGTCCTCACCGAGGCGCACCCCGCTGTCCGACCAGGTGATCGCGCAACTGCGCGCACAGATCACCTCGGGCGAGTGGCCCGTCGGCTCGCGCATCCCCACCGAGGCCGCCCTCGTCGAACAGCTCGGCGTCGCCCGCAACACCGTCCGCGAGGCCGTCCGCGCCCTCGCCCACAACGGCCTGCTGGACATCCGCCAGGGCTCGGGCACCTACGTCCTCGCGACCAGCGAGCTCGCCGGGGTCATGCACCGCCGCTTCGCCGACGCCGACCAGGCCCAGGTGGCCGAACTGCGGGTCACCCTGGAGACCTCCGCCGCCGGCCTGGCCGCCACCCGCCGCACCGACCGCGACCTCGCCCTGCTGGACGCCGCGCTCGCCCGCCGCGAGGACGCCTGGCAGTCCGGCGACGCCGAGGACTTCGTCCAGGCCGACGCCGCCTTCCACCAGGCCGTCGTGGCCGCCGCCCACAACGACGTGCTCGCCGCCCTCTACGCCGACCTCGGCGAGGTCACCCGCGCCCACCTGCGCCACGACGTCGGCCCCGAACTGATCGCCGAGCGCTACCTCGGCCACGACGAGATCCTCGACGCGATCCGCGCCGGCGACCCCCAGCGGGCCTCCGTCGAGGCCGGCCGCGCCATCGGCGCCTGCGCCCCCTCCGACTCCTGACCCGACGGCCGGGGCCCTCACCCGGGCCCCGGCCCCGCCGTGCCGTCGTCGGCGTCACGCACCGGGCAGCCGGCTGCCGCCCCGCCGCCGTCCGAGAAAGCGGAAAGCCGCTGCCCGGCACCCCCAGGGGGAGTGCCGGGCAGCGGCGTCGGTGTGTGCGGGCCGTCAGGCGCCGATGGCGTGCAGGCCGCCGTCCACGTGGACGATCTCGCCGGTGGTCTTCGGGAACCAGTCCGACAGCAGGGCGACGACGCCGCGGCCGGCCGGCTCGGGGTCACTCAGGTCCCACTTCAGCGGGGAGCGGGCGTCCCAGGTGGCGGCGAGGTCGCCGAAGCCCGGGATGGACTTGGCGGCCATCGAGCCGATCGGGCCGGCCGACACCAGGTTGACCCGGATGTTGCGCTCGCCGAGGTCGCGGGCCATGTAGCGGGAGGTGGCCTCCAGCGCGGCCTTGGCCGGGCCCATCCAGTCGTACTTCGGCCATGCGAACTGGGCGTCGAAGGTCAGGCCGACCACCGAGCCGCCGTCCTGCATGAGCGGCAGCAGCGCCGTGGTGAGCGACTTCAGCGAGAACGCCGAGACCTGCATCGCGGTGGCGACGGACTCCCACGGCGTGTTGAGGAAGTTGCCGCCCAGGGCGTCCTGCGGGGCGAAGCCGATCGAGTGGACGATGCCGTCCAGGGTCGGCAGGTGCTCGCGGACCTGGTCGGCGATGCCGGCCAGCTGCTCCTCGCTGGAGACGTCCAGCTCCAGCACCTTGACCGGCTTCGGCAGCTTCCTGGCGATCCGCTCGGTGAGGGTCGGGCGCGGGAAGGCGGTGAGGATGATCTCCGCGCCCTGCTCCTGGGCGAGCTTGGCGGTGTGGAACGCGATGGAGGACTCCATCAGCACTCCGGTGATCAGGATCCGCTTGCCCTCAAGGATTCCACTCATGTTCAGTGACCCATGCCCAATCCGCCGTCGACGGGAATGACGGCTCCGGTGATGTACGCGGCCTCGTCCGAACCGAGGAACCGCACGGTGGAGGCGACCTCGGCGGGCGCCGCGTAACGGCCCAGCGGCACGCCCGAGACGATCTCCGCGCGGCGCTCGTCGCTGAGCACTGCGGTCATGTCGGTGTCGACGAAGCCGGGGGCGACCACGTTGACGGTGATGTTGCGGGGGCCCAGCTCGCGCGCCAGCGAGCGCGCGAAGCCGACCAGGCCGGCCTTGGAGGCGGCGTAGTTGGCCTGGCCCGGCGAGCCGGAGAGGCCGACCACCGAGGAGATCAGCACGACCCGGCCCTTGCGGGCGCGCATCATCAGCTTGGAGGCGCGCTTGACCACCCGGAACGTGCCCGTGAGGTTGGTGTCCACGACGGAGGTGAAGTCCTCCTCGGACATGCGCAGCAGCAGGGTGTCGTGGGTGATGCCCGCGTTGGCGACCAGCACCTCCACACCGCCGTGCTTGGCCTCGATCTCGGTGAACGCCGCGTCCACCTGGGCGCTGTCGGTGATGTCGCAGCGCACCGCGAGGACGTCGTGCTTGGCCAGCTCCTCGGGCACCTCACCCGAGCGGCTGGTGATGGCGACCTTGTCGCCCGCCTCGGCGAAGGCCAGGGCGATCGCGAGGCCGATGCCCCGGTTTCCTCCGGTGACGAGAACCGAGCGGCTCAACGATCCACCTCTCTCCGTAAGGGTGCGTACGTCGGATTGCGTACGCAGTGTGACGCTATCGGTCGGCCCGGGGCGGAGACGAATCGAGCTCCCACAGCGCCTCACCGGCGGAACTGTCGCAATCCGACAATCCGCGCCCATGCCGGGTTCACGTGCTGCACACGGACGGCGCACCGGCCGCACACGGGTCGTTATGGCTTCCCACGAGACCTGCCCACGGTCCCGTCCGCACCGGGCGCACGGGAACATGTACCGCCGCGTACCCGTTGCCCCCGTGGTGCGGACAAGCGGGGCCGACCGCACCGCTTCCCTGGAAGGGCCCCGGCGGCCGCGGCGACGGACGAGGCCGACGAGCGAAGGCAGAGCGCGGATGATCGAGGGACGGCCCGGTACCACCCACCGGCGCGGACGACTGCTGGCTCTGGCCGCCCTGGCGGCCGGCGCGGGAGCGGCCGCCTGGTCGCTGCGCGACCTGCCGGCGGCGTTCGGGCGCCGGCCGGACGGCGAGCGCGAGGAGCGGGTGCGCGACTCGCCGCAGTACCGCGACGGCGTCTTCCACAACGCGCCGTCCACGCTGGCGCGGGCCAAGTCCACCCCCGACTTCGACCGGGACACCGTGCGCCGGATGCTGTTCCAGCGCGAGGGCCGGGTACCCGCGCACCCGGTGCCGACCGTCCGCCCCGCCGCCGCCGGGACGCGCCCGGCCGCCGAGGGCGTGGAGATCACCTGGTACGGACACGCGTCCGCGCTGGTCGAGATCGAGGGCACCCGGGTGCTGCTCGACCCGGTCTGGAGCGAGCGCTGCTCCCCCTCGGCGCACGTCGGCCCGAAGCGGCTGCACCCGGTGCCGGTCGAGCTGGAGGAGCTGCCACAGGTCGACGCGGTGCTGATCTCGCACGACCACTACGACCACCTGGACATGGCGACGGTCAAGCGGCTGGTGCGCAGCCAGTCGGCGCCGTTCGCGGTGCCGCTCGGCATCGGCGGTCACCTGCGCCGCTGGGGCGTCCCGGAGCACCGGATCATCGAGCTGGACTGGGACGAGACCTGCACCCTCGGCGAGCTGGCGGTCACCCTGACCTCGGCCCACCACTTCTCCGGCCGCGGCCTGACCCGCAACACCACCCTCTGGGGCTCCTGGGTGATCGCCGGACCCACCCGCAAGGTCTTCTACACCGGGGACTCCGGCTACTTCGAGGGCTACGCCGAGATCGGCGCGCAGCACGGCCCGTTCGACGCCGCGCTGATGCAGATCGGCGCGTACGACGCGGCCTGGGCGGACATCCACATGACGCCGGAGGACGCCGTCCTCGCCCACCGCGAGCTGAACGCCGGCCTGCTGGTCCCGGTCCACTGGTGCACCTTCAACCTGGGCCTGCACCCGTGGTCCGAGCCGATCGAGCGGCTGCTGGCGGAGGCCAAGCAGCAGGCCGTACCGCTGGCGGTGCCCCGCCCCGGCGAGCGCGTCGACGTCGACAATCCGCCGGAGCTGGACGGCTGGTGGGAGAGCGTCGTCTGACGCCCCCGCCGAGGCGTGCGGGCCGCAGCGCCGGACGGCGCGTGTCACCGCCGAAATGCGCTGGCCCAATCCCTGTGGACGGGAAATGATGCGGTGCGGGTACCCCTGTCCGGGGCCGCCCGCACCGCCGCCCCTCCGACCAGGGAGCCCGATTGCCTCCGATCCCCCCGACCAGCAGTGCCGGCGCCGCGCCCGGGCGCGCCGTCGACCCGCTGTTCCTCGCCTACCCGCTGCACGCCCTGGCCGACGCCGCCCTCACCCGGGCGCGTGAACTCGGGGCCGCGCACGCCGACTTCCGGCTGGAGCGGGTCCGCAGCGCCTCCTGGCGGCTGCGCGACGCCCGGCCGGCCGGCACCTCCGACAGCGTCCAGCTCGGCTTCGCCGTCCGGGTGCTGCTGGACGGCGCCTGGGGCTTCGCCGCCGGGGTGGACCTCACCACGGCCGCGGCGGCGAAGGTCGCCGAGCAGGCCGTCGCGGTGGCCCGGCTCTCCGGCGGGATCAGCCGGGCGGCCGGGTCGAAGGAGCGGGTCGAGCTGGCGGACGAGCCGGTCTACCCGGACGCCACCTGGGTCTCCGCGTACGAGGTGAACCCCTTCGAGGTGCCGGACGCGGAGAAGACGGCACTGCTCGCCGGCTGGAGCTCGCGGCTGCTGGCCGCCGAGGGCGTCTCGCACGTCCAGGCCACGCTGCTGACGGTGCAGGAGAACAAGTTCTACGCCGACACCGCCGGCACCGTGACCACCCAGCAGCGGATCCGGCTGCACCCGACGCTGGAGGCCACCTCGGTGGACGAGCGCACCGGGGCCTTCGACTCGATGCGCACCCTGGCCCCGCCGGTCGGGCGCGGCTTCGAGTACCTGACCGGCACCGGCTGGGACTGGGACGCCGAGCTGGCCGAACTCCCCGTCCTGCTGGCCGAGAAGATGAAGGCGCCGAGCGTCGAGGCCGGCCGCTACGACCTGGTGATCGACCCGTCCAACCTCTGGCTGACCATCCACGAGTCGATCGGCCACGCCACCGAGCTGGACCGGGCGCTCGGCTACGAGGCCGCCTACGCGGGCACCTCCTTCGCCACCTTCGACAAGCTGGGCTCGCTGAAGTACGGCTCCGAGCTGATGCACGTCACCGGCGACCGCACCGCCGAGCACGGCCTCTCCACCATCGGCTACGACGACGAGGGCGTCGCCACCCAGTCCTGGGACCTCGTCAAGGACGGCGTCCTGGTGGGCTACCAGCTGGACCGCGGGATGGCGAAGCTCAAGGGGTTCGACCGCTCCAACGGCTGCGCGTTCGCCGACTCCCCCGCCCACGTCCCGGTGCAGCGGATGGCCAACGTCTCGCTCCGGCCGGCCGCCGGCGGCCCGTCCACCGAGGGCCTGTTCGCGGGCGTGGAGAACGGCCTGTACATCGTCGGCGACCGCTCCTGGTCGATCGACATGCAGCGCTACAACTTCCAGTTCACCGGCCAGCGCGCCTACGCCATCAGGAACGGCGAGCTCGCGGGCCAGGTCAAGGACTTCGCCTACCAGGCCACCACCACCGACTTCTGGGGTTCGATGGCGGCCGTCGGCGGCCCGCAGACCTACGTCCTCGGCGGTGCCTTCAACTGCGGCAAGGCGCAGCCCGGCCAGGTCGCGGCGGTCAGCCACGGCTGCCCGTCCGCGCTGTTCCGCAACGTCAACGTGCTCAACACCCAGCAGGAGGCGGGTCACTGATGGCCGCGACGCAGCCCCACGAACTCGTCGAGCTGGCGCTCGGCCTCTCCCGCGCCGACGGCTGCGTGGTGATCGCCGACGAGGAGTCGACCGCCAACCTCCGCTGGGCCGGCAACGCGCTCACCACCAACGGGGTCACCCGCGGCCGCCGCCTCACCGTGATCGCCACGGTGGCCGGGGCCGAGGGCACCGCCTCCGGGGTGGTCTCCCGCGAGGCCGTCACCGCGGACGAGGTGGAGGGCCTGGTCCGGGCCGCGGAGGACGCCGCCCGGGCGGCCGGTCCGGCCGAGGACGCCCAGCCGCTGATCGCCGACCGGCCGTCCTCCCCCCGTTTCACCGAGCCGCCGGCCGAGACCTCGATCGAGGTGTTCGCGGCGTTCGCACCCGCCCTCGGCGAGGCCTTCGCCCGGGCCGCCGCGCAGGGCGAGCTGCTGTACGGCTTCGCCCGGCACGAGCTGGTCTCCAGCTACCTGGGCACCTCCACCGGCCTGCGGCTGCGCCACGACCAGCCGACCGGCATGGTCGAGGTGAACGCCAAGACGGCCGACCTCACCGGCTCGGCCTGGGCCGGTGCCGCCACCCGGGACTTCACCGACGTGGACGTCGCCGACCTGCACGCCCAGCTGACCAAGCGGCTGGCCTGGGGCGCGCGCAAGGTCGACCTGCCGGCCGGCCGGTACGAGACGCTGCTGCCGCCCTCGGCCGTGGCCGACCTCATGATCTACCTCAGCTGGTCCTCCGGCGGCCGGGACGCCTTCGAAGGGCGGACGGTGTTCTCCAGGCCCGGCGGAGGAACGCGGATCGGCGACAAGCTGGCCAAGCTGCCGCTGACGCTGCGCTCCGACCCGGCCGAGCCGGGCCTGGAGGCGGCGCCGTTCGTGCTGGCGCACTCGACGGCCGGGGACTCCTCGGTCTTCGACAACGGCGTGGAGCTGACCGCCACCGACTGGATCCGGGACGGCGAGCTGGCCGAGCTGATCACCACCCGGCACTCGGCCGGCCTGACCGGCCTGCCGCTGAAGCCGGCGATCGACAACCTCGTCCTGCAGACGGCCGACCAGACGGCCGCGCCGACCCTGGACGAGATGATCGCCCGTACCGAGCGCGGCCTGCTGCTCACCTGCCTCTGGTACATCCGCGAGGTGGACCCGGCGACGCTGCTGCTCACCGGCCTCACCCGGGACGGCGTCTACCTGGTGGAGAACGGCGAGGTCGTCGGCGCGGTGAACAACTTCCGGTTCAACGAGTCGCCGGTCGAGCTGCTCGGCCGGATCACCGAGGTGGGCCGGACCGAGCGCTGCCTGCCGCGCGAGTGGAGCGACTGGTTCACCCGGACGGCGATGCCGCCGGTGCGGGTCGCGGACTTCAACATGAGTTCGGTCAGCCAGGCCTCGTAGCCGGGCCGCCACGGGGGAAGGATCGAGAGAAGTGGACGAGAAGCGCACGGTCAGGACCAGCAAGATGCTCTCCCGCATCCTGCGGCACGAGCCCGAGCGGGTCGGGATCACCCTGGACGCGGCCGGCTGGGTCCGGGTGGACGTCCTGCTCGCCGCACTGGCGGCCAGGGGCAACCGGCTGACCAGGGCCGAGCTGGACCACGTGGTGGCGACCAACAACAAGCGCCGGTTCGCCTTCTCCGAGGACGGTCTCTCGATCCGCGCCAGCCAGGGGCACACGGTGGCGGTCGACCTCGGTCTGACCGCCACCGAGCCCCCGGCGGTGCTGTTCCACGGCACCGCCACCCGGAACCTTGCGTCGATATTCCGCGAGGGCCTTCGGCCGATGGCCCGGCAGGACGTCCACCTTTCCGCCGACACCGACACGGCCACCCGGGTCGGTGCCCGGCACGGCCGCCCGGTGGTCCTGACGGTCGACGCCGCGGCGATGGTGTCGGCCGGCCACGAGTTCCGGATCAGCGCCAACGGTGTCTGGCTGACCGACGCGGTGCCGCCGGAGTACCTCTCCCAGGCGCGGTAGGGCGCGTCCGGTCCGGCCCCCGCCGCTCAGCCCCCGCGGCCCGGCCTGATGGGCCGGACAGGCCCCCGGTGGCGCGTGTCCGTCCGCCCCGGTCTCGTCGCCGGTTCCCGCGCGGCGTACCGTGAGGTGGCCGCGCGGCGAGGCGCGCGGGTGCGTGGACGAGGGCGGTAGGACATGGGCAAGAGCACCGACGGTGGAGAGGTCTACCGGATTACGGGTGCGCGCAGCAGCCTCTCCGAGGACGTCCGCGGGCGGCAGCGCCGCTACGTGGCCTCGATGCTGCTCCGCACCGTCTGCGTCCTGCTGGGGGTGATCCTGTGGGACATCCAGCGGTGGCTGGCGGTCGCCGCGCTGGCGGGCGGCGTGCTGCTGCCGTACTTCGCGGTGCTGATCGCCAACGCGGGCCGGGAGAGGGCGCCCGGCCTGCCGAGCACCTTCGACGTGCCGCCGGACGTTCCGCTGATGCTCGGGCCCGGCGGTACCGGTGGTGCCGGTGGGGCGGATGCGTCGCACGATACGGACGTGACAGAGAGTGCAGCCACCGATTCTCCACAGAACCCGAGCTGACTGTCCGTTTTGGCAGAGTTTCCGCCAACTGCCCCTGCGGAAAGCTCAAAAGAACCTCAGATTAATCATGCAAGACCTCCCCATCCGAGGGTCCTGCCGTGACATACTGCGTACGCGCTCCGCATCCCCCGTCGGAGCGACGGACCGACGCCGGGCGGCTCCCCCCGTGGCTGCCCGGCGTCGCCATGCCCGGATCCGGAAGCCGTCCGGGCACGTGAAAGACTGGCGGTGACCACACCCGCCCACCGCTTGAGGACGGCCCGATGCTCTCCCCGGACACCCCCCAGCCGCAGACGCCGGTCTGCTCCGCCAAGGGCTGCCGGGCGGACGCCCGCTGGGTTCTGGTCTGGAACAACCCCAAGCTGCACACCCCGGACCGCCGGAAGACCTGGGCGGCCTGCGAGGAGCACCGCGAGCACCTCGCGCAGTTCCTCGGCGTGCGCGGCTTCCTCAAGGAGGTCGTCGCCCTCACCGACTGGACCCCCGAGGACGGCGAGTAGACCCCGCGCGGCCCCAGGCCACCGGTCGGCGTCTCCGGCCCCGCCGCTCCGCCGACGCCGTCAGGCCCCGCCAGGCCTCGCTCAGCCGCCGATCGCCGACATCGGCCGGTCGGGCTGGAGGAACTCCGGATCGTCGATCCCGGCTCCGGCCTTCTTGCCCCACATCGCCGCGCGCCACAGCTCGCCGATCTCGGCATCGCCGCCGCCCGAACGCAACGCCGTCCGCAGGTCGGTCTCCCCGGTCGCGAAGAGGCAGTTGCGCACCTGCCCGTCGGCGGTCAGCCGGGTGCGGTCGCAGGCCCGGCAGAACGGCCGGGTGACGGAGGCGATCACGCCTACCCGGCCCGGGCCGCCGTCGACCACCCAGCGCTCGGCCGGCGCCGCGCCACGGCGGGCGGACGGCTCGGGGGCGA
Organism: Kitasatospora sp. NPDC022785; assembly: GCF_055561295.1. Lineage (NCBI taxonomy): Bacteria > Bacillati > Actinomycetota > Actinomycetes > Kitasatosporales > Streptomycetaceae > Kitasatospora > Kitasatospora sp. NPDC022785. The sequence continues at coordinate 28,631 of NZ_JBVHHB010000027.1, forward strand.
GCGTGAATCGGGCGGCGAGCCGGTCCAGGATCTCCTCGGCGGTGACCATCGCCGAGCGGTCCCAGCCGTGCTGGGCGTCCAGCGGCATCTGCTCGATGAACCGCAGCTCGTAGCCGCGCTCCAGGCACCAGGCGAGCAGCTCGGGAGCCTCGTGGTCGTTGATCCCGCGCATCAGCACGGTATTCAGCTTGACCGGCACCAGCCCGGCGGCCTCGGCGGCGGCCAGCCCGTCCAGGACGTCCTGGTGGCGGTGGCGGCGGGTGAGGGTGTGGAAGGTGTCCGGGTCGAGGGTGTCGAGCGAGACGTTGACCCGGTCCAGCCCGGCCGCGTGCAGCGCTGCGGCGGTCCGGGCGAGGCCGATGCCGTTGGTGGTGAGGGAGAGTTCGGGGCGCGGTTCGAGCCTCGCGCAGGCGTCGACGATGCCGACCAGCCCGGGCCGCAGCAGCGGCTCGCCGCCGGTGAACCGGACCTCCCGGACGCCGAGGTCGCGGACCGCGATCGTCACCAGCCGGACGATCTCCTCGTCGGTGAGCAGGTCCGGCTTGGCCAGCCACTGCAAACCTTCCTCAGGCATGCAGTAGGTGCAGCGCAGGTTGCACCGGTCGGTGAGGGAGACCCGCAGGTCGACGGCCTGCCGGCCGAAGGTGTCGAGGAGCACGGCGGTCCCTTCCCGAGTTCGCGGCCGGCCCGGAAAAGCGGCCGGCCCGGCCGCCGCGTTCGGCGGGCCGGGCCAGCTTAGTCATCGCCCGTCCGTCAATGGGCGCCCAGCCCGGTCAGCGAGCGGACCTCCAGTTCAGCGTACTTCGCCGGGTCGGCCTTCTCCTTGGAGAGCAGGGTGCCGATCCAGCCCGCGAGGAAGCCGACCGGGATGGAGACCAGGCCGGGGTTCTCCAGCGGGAACCAGTGGAAGTCGGAGTGCGGGAAGAGCGAGTTCTTGCCGCCGGAGACGACCGGCGAGAAGAGGACCAGCGTCACCGAGGTGATCAGGCCCGCGTAGACCGAGCTGACCGCGCCCGCGGTGGTGAACCGCTTCCAGAACAGCGAGTACAGCAGCGTCGGCAGGTTGGCCGAGGCCGCCACCGCGAAGGCCAGTGCGACCAGCGCGGCGGTGTTGAGCTTCCCCGCGAAGAGGCTGAGCACGATCGCGACCGCGCCGATGGCGACGGCGGCCCACTTCGCCGAGAGCACCTCCTCCTTCTCGGTGGCCTTGCCCCGCCGGATGACGTTGGCGTACAGGTCATGGGCGAAGGAGGCCGAGGAGGCCAGGGTGAGGCCGGCCACCACGGCCAGGATGGTGGCGAAGGCGACCGCGGAGATCACCGCCAGCAGGATCGCGCCGCCGGTCGTGCCCGCGCCGCCGCCGAGCTCCTCGGCGAGCTGCGGGGCAGCGGTGTTGCCGGCCGCGTTGGCCGCCTTGATCGCCTTGGGTCCGACCAGGGCCGCCGCGCCGAAGCCGAGCGCCAGGGTCATCAGGTAGAAGCCGCCGATGATCCCGATCGCCCAGAGCACCGACTTCCGGGCGGCCTTGGCGGTGGGCACGGTGTAGAAGCGGACCAGGATGTGCGGCAGCCCGGCGGTGCCGAGCACGAGCGCGATCCCGAGGCTGAGGAAGTCGAGCTTGCTGGTTCCGCTGACGCCGTACTTGAGCCCCGGCTCCAGGAACGCGGCCCCCTTGCCGCTGGCGTCGGCGGCGGCGCCCAGCAGCGCGGAGGGGTTGAAGTGGTACTTGGCCAGCACCAGGACGGTCATCAGCGCGGTGCCCGCGATCAGCAGCACGGCCTTGATGATCTGCACCCAGGTGGTGCCCTTCATCCCCCCTATCACCACGTAGATCACCATCAGCGCGCCGACCGCGACGATGGTCAGCTGCTTGGCACCGTCCCCGTTGACCCCGAGCAGCAGGGCGACCAGCGTCCCGGCGCCGACCATCTGGGCCAGCAGGTAGAAGATCGACACCACGATGGTGGAGATCCCGGCCGCGGTGCGCACCGGCCGCTGCCTCATCCGGAACGCGAGCACGTCGGCCATGGTGTACCGGCCGGCGTTGCGCAGCGGTTCGGCGACCAGCAGCAGCGCGACCAGCCAGGCGACCAGGAAGCCGATCGAGTAGAGGAAGCCGTCGTAGCCGGAGAGCGCGATGGCCCCGGCGATGCCGAGGAAGGACGCGGCCGACATGTAGTCGCCGGAGATGGCAAGGCCGTTCTGGAAGCCGGTGAAGCCGCGGCCGCCGGCGTAGAAGTCGGCGGCGTCCTTGGTCTGCCGCCCGGCCCAGACGGTGATGCCGAGGGTGGCCAGCACGAAGAACCCGAACAGGGTCATCGTGAGGCCGCGGTGCTCGGTGGCGGACGTGGCGAGCAGGGTCATTCGGCGGCCTCCCGCGGGGCGTGGACCACGGCGCCCTGGGCCTCGCGGATCGCGGCGGCGGGCGGGTCGAGCCGCCGGTCCGCGTAGCGCGCGTACCAGGCCGCGATGGCGAAGGTGGTGACGAACTGCAGCAGCCCGAGGACCAGGGCGACGTTGATGTGCCCGACCACCTTGGTGCCCATCAGACCGGGCGCGTAGCAGGAGAGCAGGACGTACAGCAGGTACCAGAGGACGAAGCCGATGGTGACGGGGAACGCGTAGCTCCGGAACGAGCGCCGCAGGGTTCGGAACTCTTCGCTCTCCTCGATGAGTCGGACTTCCGTAGGGGCAGTGGTGATCGGCGGCGATTCCACTCTCTCTCCTCACTCCTTCGGCGTGCTGGTCGCACCAGGGGAACGATCGGACGTGAGGGGCGTCACAGTCCGGATGCGCGCCGCGCAATGCTAGGAGCGTCCTGCCCGCCCGGAAAGGGGTTGACCGCGATCAGCCAGCCGTTCACCCTCTCGCGCCAGTCGATTGGCTGAAATCAGACCATTCTGACGGGCTCTGACGCGTACGGCCGACCCCCGCCCCCGGTGTCACCTCACGGTGGTAGCCTCCAGCCACTCATGTGATCTTCATGAATTCCGACCTTTTTGCGCGCATCCAGGCGGCAACCAGGCGTTCCGTCAGTTTTCAGACAGCGCCGAGGAACTGACCTCGCCTTTTCCAGGGGGAAATCCACCATCGTGAACCTCAGAACCACCCCGGCCCGGCTCCTCGCGATGCCACTCCTGGCCTCAGTCCTCGCCCTCGCCGGCCCGCTCCCCACCGCCACCGCCGCGCCCGCGGCCCCGAGCGCCGACCCGGTCGCCCTCCCCGAACTCGTCGTCCCCGGCCAGCCACTGCCCCAGCCGCGGACGGAGACCCTGCTCGCGGCCGGCTCCAAGGGCTTCCTGCACACCACGCAGGACGCCACCTTCGCCTGGACCGCCTACGACACCGGTGCCACCACAGTGGTCGGCGCCTACGACCCCGGCCAAACCGGTCCCGGCCTGCACGGCGCGGGATCGGACGTCACCATCGACATGGACCCACGTCAGCCGAGCAAGCTCTGGAAGCTCCAGGACATGGCCACGGGCTCCGTCACCGTCCTGAACAGCCCGGACACGGCGGCGATCCGGGGCCTCTACGGTGACGCCGTCCTCGCCCTGACCGACGCATCCGCCTCGACGGGACGATCCCCGGTCCTCCTCCGCGCCGACGGCAAGGGCGGTACTTCGGTCCTGCCCGTCGCCAAGTGGCAGGACGCCGGGGTGGAGCGCGACTGGAGCGACTACCTGGGCGGGGACGCGAACGAGGTGGCGCTGGGCCTCTCCGTCAACAGCGAATACCGGATCGGCCTGGCCGACACCCACACGGGCGCTGTCCGGGTCTCGCCGCCCCTCCCCGGACCTTGGGGAGGCGGCCAGATCTGCCAGCGGCTGACCGCGGTCGACCCCGCGCACATCGCCTGGCTCGGCGGCGACTGCAACGTCCACATCCTCTCCCGGGCCGACCTGAACGCCCCCGAGGTGACCATCCCGGTCAGCTACTACGACCAGCCTCTCGCACTCGGGCTGTCCGGCGGCTGGCTGTTGAGCGTCGGGCGCCCGCCCTACGACAGCCACGATTCGGCGGTCCCCGTCGAGCGGGAGCTGAAGGCCACGCCGATCGGGGGCGGAGATCCGGTCTCGGTGCTGTCGCACGCCTCGCCCACCATCGTCCAGGCCCCCGACGGCACGGCGCTCGTCGAAGGCGGCGACACCGGCGCCGACTGGATGGTCCGCAAGGTCACGGCCACCGGTGCCGCAGCGCCCTCGACCGTCCCGGTGAACTACAAGGTGGCGCCGGAGTCCTACCGGTTGGACTCCCTGAACCTGTCGGCGAACACCCTGATCAGCGCCGAGAGCGGCAACAGCCTCGGCAAGGGCTTCTACGAGCAGCGGGTCACCGTCGGTTCCCCGTCCACCGTGTCGGCCCGCCGGCCCCTCGGCAGCACCGGTTTCGTGGATCACTCCATCTCCTGCGGCGGCCCCGACAGCTGCACGGACATGAAGGGGACGGGCGACGGCCGGGTGGTCCACCTCAGCACCCGCGGCATGATCGTGCGCCGGGGTCAGGAGACCCGGGAAATCAACCTGGACACCCTCCCCTTCCGCGAGGGGATCGTCGTCGCGGATGGCCGCTTCGTGCTCCTGGACACCTCTCAGTACCCGGGATCCTCGCTCGCGGTGCTCGACATCGACAGCGCCACCCCGGGCACGCCCATCGCGACGGCCCCCACCTCCATCGGCACGATCGACGGCGGCCGGCTGCTCACCCCGGGCAGCACTCCCGGAGAGATCGTCGTCCGTGACCTGACGACCCAGCAGACCCGGACTCTGCAGACCGGCAAGGACTGCCGGATCACCCACCTGATGTCCGCCGGCGGCTGGCTCTACTGGAACTGCTGGTTCGACGGACCGACCGGATCGGCGGGGCTGCTGCGACCGGACGGCACGAGCCGCCCGATCGAGGTCCCGGCGCGCGCCGTCGGCATGGGGAACGGCTTCCTCGTCTACGCGGACTACGACGCCGAACGAAGCGCCGTGGTGGACTTCCACACCGGCATCCCGGTCACCAGCTCCCTCAAGACCCGCCTCAATCAGAGCCGCCTCTTCAACCCGTGGAGCGTCGACCGCTTCGGCGGCGGTCTGGTCTACGGCGACAGCCACCAGAACCTCCACCTGGTCTCCGTCATCTCCCCCGGGACGACCTTCCACAACGTCAGCCCGTCCCGCCTGCTCGACACCCGCGAGGCCATCGGCCGACCCGGCACCGACAAGGTCCCCGGCCGCAGCACCGTGTCCGTCCAGGTTGCGGGCCGTGGCAATGTGCCCGCCGGCGCCAAGTCCGTCGTGCTCAACGTCACCGCGACCGAGACCGACGGCCCCGGGCACCTGATCGCCTGGGCCTCCGGCTCGCCGCAGCCCACCTCCAGCAACCTCAACTGGACCGCCCCCGGCGTCACCACACCCAACCTCGTCATCGTCCCGCTCGGCCCCGACGGCAAGATCAACCTCTTCAACGCCTCGTCGAGCACCACCCACCTCATCGCCGACGTCTTCGGCTACTACACCGACGACGCCACCGGCTCCACCTACCGCACCGTCAGCCCGTCCCGCCTGCTCGACACCCGCGACGCCATCGGCCGACCCGGCACCGACAAGGTCCCCGGCCGCAGCACCGTGTCCGTCCAGGTTGCGGGCCGGGGCAATGTGCCCGCCGGCGCCAAGTCCGTCGTGCTCAACGTCACCGCGACCGAGACCGACGGCCCCGGGCACCTGATCGCCTGGGCCTCCGGCTCGCCGCAGCCCACCTCCAGCAACCTCAACTGGACCGCCCCCGACGTCACCACACCCAACCTCGTCATCGTCCCGCTCGGCCCCGACGGCAAGATCAACCTCTTCAACGCCTCGTCGAGCACCACCCACCTCATCGCCGACGTCTTCGGCTACTACACCGACGACGCCACCGGCTCCGCGTTCACTCCCGTGAGCCCCGACCGCCTGCTCGACACCCGCGACGCCATCGGCCGACCCGGCACCGACAAGATCCCCGGGCGTGGCGTCTTCGGCCTCCAGGTGGCCGGGCGTGCCAACGTCCCCGCGAACGCCAAGGCCGTCGTGCTCAACGTCACGGCCACCGAGACCGACGGCCCCGGGCACCTCACCGTCTGGGCGTCCAACGCACCACAGCCCACCTCCAGCAACCTCAACTGGACCGCCCCCGGCGTCACCACACCCAACCTCGTCATCGTCCCGCTCGACGACGCCGGCCGGGTGATGTTCTTCAACGGCGCCTGGACCGGCACGCACCTCATCGCGGACGTCCTCGGTTACTACGTCTGAGCCGTCCGACCGCTGCGAACGGCACCGGCCTGTGCCCCACGTGGGGCACAGGCCGGTGTCATGCGGTCGGGGAGCCGGTCAGAACGCGATCCGCACCTTCAGGGCGGAGCGGTCGTCCATCGCCCGGTAGCCGTCCGGGACGTCTTCCAGGCCTACCGTGCGGTCGAAGACCAGGCCGGGCTCGATGGCGCCGGAGAGGACGTCCGGCAGCAGCTCGGGGATGTAGGCGCGGGCCGGGGCGACGCCGCCGTTGAGCGAAACGTTTCGGCCGAACATCTGACCGATGTCGACGCCCGCGCTGCCGCCGTGCGGCACCCCGACATAGCCGACCGCGCCGCCGTCGCGGGTGATCGAGACGGCGGTGCGCATCGACTCCTCGGTCCCGACCGCCTCCAGCACGGCGTGCGCTCCCTGGCCGCCGGTCAGCTCCTTGACCGCCTCGATCGCGGCCTCGCCGCGCTCGGCGACGACGTCGGTGGCCCCGAACCGGCGGGCCAGGTCGGTACGGGCGGTGTGCCGGCCGAGCGCGATGATCCGGCCCGCGCCGAGCCGCTGCGCCGCCAGCACGCCGCACAGGCCCACCGCGCCGTCGCCGACCACCGCCACGGTCGCGCCCGGCCGCACGCCCGCCGAGACGGCGGCGTGGTGCCCGGTGGCCATCACGTCGGAGAGGGCGAGCAGGCTGGGCAGCAGCTTCTCGTCGCCCGCCGCGTCCTTGGGCAGGGCCACCAGCGTGCCGTCGGCGAACGGGACGCGCACCGCCTCGCCCTGGCCGCCGTCCGAGCCGACCTGGCCCCAGAAGCCGCCGTGCGGGCAGGAGGTCTGCAGGCCCTCGCGGCAGAAGTCACAGCTGCCGTCCGACCAGACGAACGGCGCCACGACCAGGTCGCCCCGCTTGAAGCCGCTCACCTCGGCGCCGGTCTCCTCGACCACACCGAGGAACTCGTGCCCGATCCGCTGCCCGGCCACCCTGGCGGCCACGCCCCGGTACGCCCACAGGTCGCTGCCGCAGATGCAGGCGTTCACCACGCGGACCACGGCGTCGGTCGGGTTCTGGATCACCGGGTCCGGCACGGACTCGATCCGGATGTCGTGGGGGCCGTGGATCACGGTGGCGCGCATGAGCGTTCGTCCTTCGGGAAATCGGCTGCGCGGGGGTGTTGGGCAGCCAGGGGATATTCGACTGGGTGTACGACGAATACGCTGCCCACTCTATTCCGGCCCGCCGAACCGCTCACTCCGGGCGGCCTTCGCCACATTTCGACCGGCCCCCACCGTCGCGGCGCTTATTCTGTTTGACCATGCATGCGATCCAGCCCGAGACGTCCGGCGCGCCACGGGCCGTCCCCGTCCCCGCCCAGCGCTCCGCCGCCCCCGCCGAGGGCTTCGCGGTGGTGGACGTCGAGACCACCGGCCTCGGCCGTTCGGACCGCGTCATCTCGGCGGGCGTCTACCAGCTGGACGCCGAGGGCGAGGTCACCGACCACTGGTACACCCTGGTCAATCCCGAGCGCGACCCCGGCCCGGTCTGGATCCACGGCCTCACCCACGAGGTGCTCGCGGGTGCGCCGACCTTCCCGGAGATCGCCGACGACTTCGCCGAGCGGCTGCGCGGCCGGGTCCTGGTCGCCCACAACGCGCTCTTCGACTGGAACATGATCTCCCGCGAGTTCTCCCGGGCCGGCCGGCACGCCCCGGTCGACCAGCGGCTCTGCACCATGGTGCTCTCCCGCGACCTCCGGCTTCCGCTGCCCAACGGCAAACTGGCCTCGCTCGCCGCCTACTTCGGCGTCCAGCAGCGCCAGGCGCACAACGCCCTGGACGACGCCCGGGTGCTCGCCGAGGCCTTCCGCCCCAGCCTCCACCTGGCCCGCAGCGGCGGCGTCCCGCTGCCGCTGCAGAACTGCGTCGCCGTCACCGACCTCGGCGAGGACGAGCCCGTCTCCGCCGCCCGCAGCTCATGGACGGGCTCCTCCTACCGCCAGGCGAAGAAGCGCCCGCCGTGCCCGTATCCGAACCCCGGGCGCTGGGAGGACGGCAAGCCGCTGGTGCAGGGCATGCGGGTGGCGTTCACCGGCGACACCGCGACCGACCGCGAGCTGCTGGAGGACCGCGCCGTCGAGGCCGGCCTGCACATCGCCACCTCGGTGAGCCGGCTCACCAGCCTGCTGGTCACCAACGAGCCCGGCAGCTGGAGCGGCAAGGCCCGCAGGGCCCGCGAGGTCGGCACCCCGGTGGTCGGCGAGGACGCCTTCCTCCAGCTGCTGCGCGAGGTCGCCCCGCACCCCGGTGCGTGATCCGGTTGTGAGGTGGGCGTACCGTGCCCGTGTGTACCGTTTTCTCCTCTCCCGGCGCTGGCTGATCACCCTGCTGATCGCCCTCCTGCTGGTCCCCACCACGATCAAGCTGGGGATCTGGCAGTACCACCGCCACGAGGCGCGGGTGGCCCGCAACGGGCTGATCGCCACGTCGCTCACCGCGTCGCCGGTCCCGTACGACACGCTGTCGGCCACGCCCGGCTTCGCCGTACCGAAGAGCCTGACGTGGCGGTCGGTGACGGCCACCGGGGAGTACGACCCGGCGCACGAGTTCGTGGTCCGCAAGCGCACCGGCTCCGGCGGGGACAAGATCGGGTACTTCGTGATCACCCCGCTGAGGCTCTCCGACGGCAAGGGCACCGTCCTGGTCAACCGGGGCTGGGTGGCGTCCGGCGACTCCGCCGCCGCCTACCCGTCGGTGCCGGCCGCGCCGGCCGGCGAGGTCACCCTCACCGGCCGGATGCGCGCCGACGAGACCGCGGCCGGCAGCGGTATCCGCGACCGGGCCGGGCTGCCGGACCGCCAGTTCAACCTGATCAGCACCGAGCAGCAGACCCAGGAGACCGGCGCGACCCTGCTCGGCGGCTACCTGGAGCTCACCGCCACCGCCCCGGCCCCCGCCGACCAGCCCGAGCTGCTGCCCGAGCCCAACCACTCCGACATCGGCCCGCACATGGCGTACGCGATCCAGTGGTGGCTGTTCACCGCGCTGATCCCGGTCGGGGTCTGGGTGATGGCCCGCCGCGAAGCCAAGGACCGCCGCAAGGAGGCCGCCGAGGCCGAGGCGGCGCCGGAGGCCGTGCCGGCGTAGCGCCGGCCCCGCCGGTCGTCACAGGACGTCCTCCAGCTCGCGCAGCAGCCGGGCCTTGGCCCGGGCGCCGACCACGGCCCTCACCGGCTCGCCGCCCCGGAACACCATCAGCGTGGGCATCGACAGCACGCCGTACGCGGCCTGCGTCTGCGGGTTGTGGTCCACGTCCAGGCTGACCACCGTCAGCCGGTGCGCCTCCTCCCGCGCGATGTCCGCCAGCACCGGCACCATCTGGCGGCACGGCGGGCACCAGTCCGCCGTGAAGTCCACCAGCACCGGCCCCTCGGCCGCCAGCACCTCGGCGGCGAACGTCTCGTCCGTGACCGCCGGCACGCCCGTGATCCGCACCATCTACCGCTCCTCCCACTCGATCGCCAACTCACACTGCGGCGCCCGGCCGCCGGCCTCCGCCGCCAGCTCGTCACGGGCCTGCTCGGCCCGGGCGAACTGCTCGGCCACCTGCGTACGGACCTCCTGCAACCGGCCGATGCAGTCGTCCAGCTCGGCCAGCTTGCGCCGGTAGACCTCCAGCGAGGCCGGGCAGGAGTCCCCCTCCGGATGGCCCGCCTGGAGGCACTCCACGAACGGGCGGGTCTCCTCCAGCCCGAACCCGAAGTCCTGCAGGGTGCGGATCTGCCGGAGCAGCCGCAGATCGTCCTCGCCGTACGCGCGGTAGCCGTTGCCGGCCCGCCGGGCGGGCAACAGCCCGAGCTGCTCGTAGTACCGCAGCGCCCGGGTGGTCGTCCCCGCCCGTTGCGCCAGCTCACCGATCCGCATCACGCACCTGCCCTCCCGGCCGCTTCCGAACGCCGCCGGGAACGACGGTAGACCTTGACGCCGACGTCAACGCCAGCGCGGGCGGGCCCTCGGTGCCGGCGACTTCCGGCCGGCGGGGCACCGATCCGGCCACACAGCGGCCGCCGCGGCCGCCCCTGCCCCCGCTGCTCCCCCGTCCGCCCCGGCACCCGGCAGGATGGGGGCCATGGATCTTGGACTGAAGGACAAGGTGTACGTGGTGACCGGCGCCACCCGGGGCCTCGGCTTCGCGGCCGCCCGGGAGCTGGCCGCCGACGGTGCCCGGGTGCTGGTCAGCGGCCGGAGCAAGGAGTCCGTCGACGCCGCCGTCGACGCCCTCGGCGGCCCGGATGCCGCCCACGGCCTGATCGCCGACAACTCCGACCCCGCGACCGCCGACCACCTCGTCGCCGCGGCCGTCGAGCGCTTCGGCCGGTTGGACGGCGTACTGATCAGCGTCGGCGGCCCGCAGGCCGGCCCGGTGACCACCGTCCCCGAGGAGGCCTGGCGCGGCGCTTTCGAGTCGGTCTTCCTGGGCGCCCTGCGGATCGCCCGCAGCGCGGCCGGTGTGCTCGGCGAGGGCGGCGTGATCGGCTTCGTGCTCTCCGGCTCGGTCCGCGAGCCGATCCCGGGCCTCGGCATCTCCAACGGGCTGCGGCCCGGCCTGGCGATGGCCGCCAAGTCGCTCGCCGACGAGCTGGGGCCGCGCGGCATCCGGGTCGTCGGGCTGCTCCCGGCCCGGATCGACACCGACCGGGTGCGCGAGCTGGACGCCCTCAGCGGCGACGCCGCCGCCGCCCGCGCCCGCCACAACGCCGCCATCCCGCTCGGCCGCTACGGCACGGCGGAGGAGTTCGGCAAGGCCGCCGCCTTCCTGCTCTCCCCCGCCGCCTCCTACCTGACCGGCGTGATGCTCCCCGTCGACGGTGGCGCCCTGCGCGGCCTCTGACCTGCGGGTCTATTGGACCCGCGGATGCTTGCGCCGGCCGCCGCGCCTCCGGGTGGCGGCCGGCTTCGCCGCCGCCACCCGGACCCGCAGGTCGGCCGGCAGCCCGGCGAGGCCGAGGCTGGCCCGGGCGTCGCTGCGCGGGCCGGTCTCGAAGTGCTCGACCAGGGCCGCCGGATCGCCCCCGGGGGTCAACCGGACAGTGGCCCGCAGCCGCGGGTGCCGGCGGCCCCGGACCAGCCGGACGCCGGCCCGCTCGACCTCCGGGAGCGCCATCGTGCCGGTCTCCAGCACCTCCTCCAGTGCCCGGCTGCGCAGCCGCAGCCGCAGCCCGGACGCGCCGGGCGTGGGAACGGCGACGGTGGACGGGCCGCTGCGCCTCAGCTGCGCGAAGAGCCACCAGGCCGCACCGGCCACCACGATCGCCGGCACGGCGATCACGACGGCCCACCACCAGGACCGGTCCGCCCACCAGGACTGATTCACCCACTCGGTCCGCGAGTACGCACTGACCACCGGCTGGTCCGGCGAGGTGAGCGGCCACCGGCTCGGCGGGTCCACGCCCAGCCGCCGGTACAGGTCGAGGCCGCCGGCCAGCACCAGCAGCCCGGCGGCCAGCAGCACGAGCCCGGCCACACCGAGCAGCACCCGGTTGACGGTGGACCGGCTCATCCCGCCCCTCCCGTCCCGGGTACGCCGGGACTCTCCGGCCCGGCCGTCGCCCCGCCGTGGCGGGCCCGGCCGCGCCTGGTCCGCACGTCGAGCCGGAGCGGCCGGGCCAGGGTGACCCGCGCCAGCTCCTCCCGCAGCTGCCGCTGGACGGAGGCCGGGTCGGCCGGTCCGTCGAGGACGACCTTCACCCGGCGGCGGTTGATCCGTACGGTGAGGTGCTCGATGCCCGGCAGGCCGGCGGCCCGGTCGGCCAGCAGGGTGCCCACGCCGGCCCGGTCGATGGCGGCGGCGGTGTCCCCGTGCGGGCGCAGCGGCAGCCAGCGGCGCAGCCCGGGGGCGAACGCGAGCCAGAGCAGCCAGGCGCCGACCAGGGTGGCGGCCCCGGCACCGAGCAGGACCCAGAGGTCGTCCAGGTGCCGGGTGGCCAGTTCGTCGCCGATCTCGGCGCGCCAGCGCCGGGCGGGGTGGCCGGTGCGGACGGCGATCACGTCGTAGAGCAGCGCCCCGCCGAGCACCAGTGCCACGACGGCGACGAGCACCGCGGCGGCCGTCCGCGGCGCCCGCAGCCGGGGCACCTTCGCCGCCTCGGGCGCGGGCGGTTCGCCCGGCGGCTCCACGGGATGGGTTTCCGGCAGTTGTTCCGTCATGCCGCTCCCCTCGGCACCAGCTTCTCGACGACCACCACCACCTCGCTGACGCGGGTCCCGGTCAGCCCGCCGACCTGGGCGGCGATCCGGTCGCGGACGGCGCGGGCGAGCGCGGCGAGGTCGGCGGGGAAGGGCAGGTCGACGACGGCCCGGACGAGGACGGTGGAGCCGGGCACGGAGACCGACACCTTCGGCGGACCGCCGTGGTCGGCCCGGCCCCGCCAGGCGTCGGCGAGCGCCTCGCGGGCGGCCCGGGCGGCGATCCGGGCGTAGACCCGGTCGGCGACGCGGAGCCGGCCGCGGGCGCCGGGCTCGCGCCGAGGGGTGCCGGAGACGGGGGTGGCGAGGGCCGCCATCAACGGCGCCGGTCGCGGCCGCGCAGCAGGTCGCCGAGGTCACCGAGTTCGATGTCGCCCTCCAGCAGCCGCCCGGCCACGAAGCCGACCACACCCAGTGCGGCCACCAGCAGGAACGCCGCGAACCCGCCGAAATAGCCGGCGAAGCCGAGGGCCATACCCACCACCAGGCCGACGATGGCCAGGTTCATCCGCTCCACCTCGTCTTCCGCTGCTTCCCCGCCGCGCGGGCTGCCCCAGACTGCGTTACTTCAGCTTGGGCCGCTGGCCCGGGGGGACGGTCTCCTCGTCCTCCTCCTCGACATCCGGCTCGTCGGGCAGGTGGACGTCGTTGACCGCGATGTTGACCTCGACGACCTCCAGGCCGGTCATCCGCTCGACCGCGTCGATGATGTTCTCCCTGACCTGGCGGGCCAGCTCGGGGATGACCACGCCGTACTCGACGACCAGCGCGATGTCGATGGCGGTCTGCTTCTCCCCCACCTCGGCCTTGATCCCGCGCCCGATGCTGGACCTGCCACCGGGCACCCGGTCGCGCATCGCGCCGAAGGTGCGGGAGAGGCCGGAGCCGAGGGCGTGGATGCCGGGGACCTCGCGGGCGGCCATACCGGCGATCTTCTCGACCACGCCCACGGCCAGCGCGGTGCGGCCGCGGTCGTTGACCGGTCTGTTGCTGTCGCTGCTGGACGGCGTTGCGGCAGCGGCAGCGGCAGCGGCCGGGGGGTTCTTGTGCATGGTGGCGGGCGTCGGAGTGTCAGGCATGGGCGCTTCTCCCGTCGTACGGCTCCAGCTATATCGCAAATCGCTCCAACTCTGGCATTTCGCCACGATTCCCGCCCCCGGAGCGCCACCCCGCGCAGGCCGGGAACGCCGAAGGCCCGGCTCGCGGGGGCACCCCGCGAGCCGGGCCTTCGGCGGAAGGGCGCGGTCAGTCGCCGATACCGGCCAGGTCGCGCAGCCGGCGGGCCTGCGCCACCCGTTCGGCCGAGCGCTGCTCGTCGTACGAGCGGCCACCCGCACCCTGGAGCAGCGCCTTGGTCTCGATGACGGCACTGCGGGGCGCGGCCAGCAGCGCGGCGGCGAGGTCACGGGCGGCACCGTCGAGCTCCGCGCCGGGGACGGCCAGGTTGGCCAGGCCGATGGCGGCGGCCTCCTCGGCGCCCACCCAGCGGCCGGTGGCGCAGATCTCCAGTGCCCGGGCGTAGCCGACCAGGTCGGTGAGCGGCTTGGTTCCGGCCAGGTCGGGCACGAGGCCGAGCGAGGTCTCCTTCATGGAGAACCGGACGTCCTCGGCGACGACGCGCAGGTCGCAACCGAGGGCGAGCTGGAAGCCGGCGCCGACGGCGTGGCCCTGGACGGCGGCGATGGAGACGAGGTCGGGGCGGCGCCACCAGGTGAAGGCCTCCTGGTAGGAGGCGATGGTGTCGTCGAGGTCCTTGTCCTCGGCGGCGGCCAGTTGGAGGAAGGTGCGCTCACCGGGGATGCCCTCGGCGGTGAACATCGCGCGGTCCAGGCCGGCCGAGAAGGAGACGCCCTCGGCGCGGAGCAGCACCACCCGGACACCGCCCGGCAGTTGACGGCCGGCGGCGGTCAGGGCGCGCCACATCGCGGGCGACTGGGCGTTGCGCCGCTGGGGCTGACAGAGGGTGACGACGGCGAGCTCGCCGTCGATCTCCAGGCGTACGCCGTCCTGCTCCCAGCTCGGGGCCTGCGGGTCGGTGGCGGGGGCGGTCATGCGGGGACCTCCGGTGGCGGGGGACTTGGCTACCGGAGAGTAACAAACCTGGAAGCACAGCGGCAGGGCGGCGGCGCACCCGATTACGGAAGGGGCGGGGGCGCCGGAGCGCGGCGCGGGCGGGCATGACGATCGGCGGCCGGTTCGCACGGGCCGGGGGCGGACGACCAACGGTCGCCTCCCCGGTCGGCGCCCTGCCGCCGAGTCATCCGCCGATGGACTGACGGACCGTCAGGAGCTGGCTCCAGCAGTAGCTTTGTTCTTGCCCCGCGTGGCACCACCGCGGCCCCGGAGGATCACTCCGGACTCGCTCAGCATCCGGTGCACGAAGCCGTACGAGCGACCGGTCTCCTCCGCGAGAGCGCGAATGCTCGCCCCGGAGTCGTACTTCTTCTTGAGATCGGCCGCGAGCTTCTCACGCGCGGCACCGGTCACCCGGCTGCCCTTTTTCAGAGTCTCGGCCACCCGTGCCTCCTCGTAGCGTTGCTCGGTCAGATTCCCATGATCACCCATCCACAGCGTCCTGGCCACCCATTCGGCAAGGTCGATGTCGGGAATGCGTGGTCCACCGGTGGTGATCCGAGCGCATAACGGCGCTCACGCAGAGTGCACGCCCCCGGGCGGATTAGGCCGTCCGGCGCGAAAGGGCTGATCAGCAGCGTCGGCCCGACCACGATCGAGTGGCGGGCCGACGGAAGCTCCTCAAACGGAATCCAGGACCTCTTCATTCCCGGACACGCCGTAAGGACTAGTTTTTCTGGTCCAAAGAGGGGACCAAGCGTCTACTCCAGGTCAGGCGAGCGAGACCAGATCGGCGTACGCCGGGCTCCAGAGGTCCTCCACGCCGTCCGGCAGCAGGATGATCCGCTCGGGCTGGAGCGCGTCGACCGCGCCCTCGTCGTGGGTGACCAGCACGACCGCGCCGCTGAACTCGCGCAGCGCGCCGAGGATCTCCTCGCGGCTGGCCGGGTCGAGGTTGTTGGTCGGCTCGTCCAGCAGCAGCACGTTGGCGCTGGAGACCACCAGCGAGGCCAGCGCCAGGCGGGTCTTCTCACCGCCGGAGAGCACCCCGGCCGGCTTGTCGACGTCGTCGCCGGAGAACAGGAACGAGCCGAGGATCTTGCGGATCTGCACCAGGTCGGTGTCGGGGGCCGAGGAACGCATGTTCTCCAGCACCGTGCGCTCCGGGTCCAGGGTCTCGTGCTCCTGGGCGTAGTAGCCGATCTTCAGGCCGTGGCCCGGGATCACCTCGCCGGTGTCCGGCTTCTCCACCCCGGCCAGCATCCGCAGCAGGGTGGTCTTACCGGCGCCGTTGAGGCCCAGCACGACGACGCGCGAGCCGCGGTCGATGGCCAGGTCGACGCCGGTGAAGATCTCCAGCGAGCCGTAGGACTTGGAGAGGTCGGCGGCGGTCAGCGGGGTCTTGCCGCAGGGGGCCGGGTCCGGGAAGCGCAGCTTGGCGACCTTGTCGCTCTGCCGGACCTGCTCCAGACCGGAGAGCAGCTTCTCGGCGCGGCGGGCCATGTTCTGTGCGGCCACCGTCTTGGTGGCCTTGGCGCGCATCTTGTCGGCCTGCGCGTTCAGTGTCGCGGCCTTCTTCTCGGCGTTGGCCCGCTCGCGCTTGCGGCGCTTCTCGTCGTCCTCGCGCTGCTGCTGGTACTGCTTCCAGCCCATGTTGTAGACGTCGATCGCGGAGCGGTTGGCGTCCAGGTAGAAGACCTTGTTGACGACCGTCTCGACCAGGTCGACATCGTGCGAGATGACGATGAAGCCGCCCTTGTACGTCTTCAGGAAGTCCCGCAGCCAGGCGATCGAGTCGGCGTCGAGGTGGTTGGTGGGCTCGTCGAGCAGCAGCACGTCGGAGTCGGAGAAGAGGATCCGGGCCAGCTCGACGCGGCGGCGCTGACCACCGGAGAGCGTGTGCAGCTGCTGGCCCAGGATGCGGTCCGGCAGGCCCAGCGCGGCGGCGATGGTGGCGGCCTCGGCCTCGGCGGCGTACCCGCCCTTGGTGAGGAACTCCGTCTCCAGGCGCGCGTACTTCTTCATCGCGTTTTCCTGGGTGGCGCCCTTGCCGTTGGCCATCCGGTCCTCGTTCTCGCGCATCTTCCTCAGCACGGAGTCGAGGCCGCGGGCGGAGAGGATGCGGTCCTTGGCGAGGACGTCGAGGTCGCCGGTGCGCGGGTCCTGCGGGAGGTAGCCGACCTCGCCGGAGCGGGTCACGGTGCCCGCGGCCGGCAGGCCGTCGCCGGCCAGGACCTTGGTGAGCGTGGTCTTGCCGGCGCCGTTGCGCCCGACCAGGCCGATCCGGTCGCCGGGGGCGACCTTGAAGCTCGCGGACTCGATCAGGACCCGGGCACCGGCGCGCAGCTCGAGGGCGTTGGCGGAAATCATGGCTGGGAACTACTCCTGGGACGTGGGCGGGCACCTGGGCGGGGCTCAGGACCGGGGCAGCGGAAGGGGGGCGTCGTCGGTGGACCGGCAGACCGCTCGGGGCGGCGCCGCTCGCCCGCTAGTGCCCGGAGAGAACAGCCATGACGGCAAGTCTACCGGGCCCCGCGAGGGGGCCCGGAGAATTACCGGCCCGGGGTACCGCCCGGGAGCGCGGCTACGGCTGGGAGTCCGCCTCCGGGGCCGCGCAGGTGCCCTGCGGGCGGACCGCGGCGAACGGCTCGGACGGGCTGCCGCAGGCGGACTCGGGGGCGGCGGCCTGGGTGTCGAACACCTTGGGGCCGACGATCGGGCCGTCCGAGATCAGCACCCGGCGGCCGTCCAGGGCCTTCAGCGAGACCGCCGGACCGGCGTTGAGCACCCAGCCGGTGCTGTCCAGCCGGTAGCCGTTGATGCCCCCGGAGACCGGCTGGCCGCTGCTGTTGGTGCAGGTGCGCGGGACCAGCACCGCGAAGTCCGTGCCGACCGTGCGCATCGGGTCGTAGACGCAGTTGCCGGCCGGCTTGGAGTTGTAGCGCAGGTCGCCGTCGCCGTCGCGGAAACCCATCGTCAGGTTGGGTGTGACCACCGCCACCCAGGGCGCGGACTGCTGGACGGTGTGCAGGGCCGCGGCGGCGCGCTCCGTCGCCAGCTGCTTGCGCTGCTCCTCGGTGCGCTTGTCGGCTCCCGGCTCGCCGTCGCCGCGCAGCCAGTCGGCCAGGCCGGGGACGGCGCGGTGCCAGCGCACCTCGTGGTCGCCGGGCCGTACCGAGGTGACCAGGCCGTCGTCCCAGACCACCACGGCGCTCTCGCCCGCCATCGACAGGTAGAGCGCGGTGGCGCCCTCGCGGCGGTAGGACCAGGCGTGTTCGCCGGTGGAGCGGTTGTACGCCTCCAGGCCGGGGCCCACCTTCAGCTCCAGGTCGGCCGCGCTCAGCGACTGCGCGTTGACCGGGCTGGCGTCCGCTCCGCCCGGCTCGGCCACCCGGTCCCCGAACGGCACGGGCTTGTTGGCGTGCGCGGCCGCGCCCGCCACAAGGACCAGCAGCACCGCCAGGGCAGGGAGGATCGATCGGGGGGTGAGAACACGCAGTGGCTTCCAGGACACGGGCGGAGCGTACCTTTCGGCACCCACACGAGTCAGCCGGACTTTCCCTCGGGTCCGAACGGTGGGACGAGGACCGGCCGGATCCCGGGCCTCCCCCGGACCCGCCCGCCGACCTGCGCCGTCGGGCCCACCGCCGCTCCGCACGGCCCGCCGCGGTAGGGCTCCCGGGGCCGCGCGGACTGTTACAGAGGTGATACACGGCACGTTGCGGCAGACGGCGTTCGAATATCGCCCACTTTAGGGTGACATTCGGCTTTTCCGATGCCTCCTGGGCCTACTGTCTGCGAACGGGGCACCACGGTCCGTCGATCCGGCCCCGTTCTGCGACGCCCGGAGGAGAGACCATGCGATACGGCCGCCTGACGCTGGCCGGCGCCGCCCTGCTGCTGCTGACCACCGCCGGCGTCCCGACCGGGACGCCACTCAGCCAGACCGAACGGCACAGCCTCTCCTCCGACGCCGTCCAGCCGCGCGGCGCGGCGCCCAGGCCGGTCGTCCAGCGGCCGCAGCACGAGCCCCCGTTCGGTGCCTTCGTCGGCTCCTGGGACAACTACATCCCGCAGCTCGGCCGGTACGCGCAATGGCTGAACAACGCCAACATGCAGGTCGGCCACACCTACCTGGCCGGAAACGGCTGGGCCGACATCGAGGGCGAGCCGGTGGTGCTCGGCATGTGGTCGCAGTGGCGGCTCGCCGACCCGGCCCGGATGCTCGTCCTCGGCGTGCCGATGCTGGTGCCCAACGAGGGCAACGTGCCGGACGCCGAGGTGGCGAGGCTGCTCGCCCAGGGCGCGCGCGGGGACTTCGACCGGCACTTCCTCAAGCTCGCCCGCCGGCTGGTCGCGCTCGGCGGGGCGGACACCGTGCTCACCCTCGGCTGGGAGATGAACGGCGTCACCTACACCCACCGCTGCAAGCCCGACCCGGCCGCCTGGAAGACGTACTGGCGGCGGATCGTCTCGGTCATGCGATCGGTGCCAGGGCAGCGGTTCCGCTTCGACTTCGCCCCGAACCGGGGGGCGGACGCCATCCCGTGGACCAAGTGCTACCCCGGCGACGACGTGGTCGACATCATCGGCATGGACAGCTACGACCAGCCGGCCGGCGCCACCTTCGACGACTACGTGCGCGAGCCGTACGGGCTGCAGGACCAGGTGGAGTTCGCGGCCAAGCGCGGCAAACCGGTCTCGTACCCGGAGTGGGGGCTGTTCCGGAACGGGGACAACCCGGAGTACGTGCAGCGGATGGTGGAGTGGATGCGCACCCACGACACCAGCTACCAGACCGTCACCGACTACTGCCCGCACGGGTTCTGGCAGTGTGACAAGAACCCGCGGTCCAGCGCCCGGTTCAAGAACCTCATGGCCGGGTCCAAGGGGGCCCCGGTCACCGTGCCGTCGGCGGCCCCGGTACCCACCGCGACGGCCACCCCGTCGGCTGCTCCGTCGGCTGCTCCGGTGCCGTCGGCCTCGCCCACGGCCTCTCCGGCCGCGTCCGCGTCCGCCACTGCGACGACGCCTCCCTCCGGGGCGGCCTCGCCGTCGCCCTCGCCCTCGCCCACGGCCTCGCCGAGCCCGTCGCCGGCCGGCGGACCCGCCCGGCGCTGACCCGGCGCCGGAGCCCGGTGGACGGGGCCTGCCGGCCGGGACCAGGTCAGCTCCGGCGGCGGGCCAGCAACGCCTCCTTGAGCCTCGGCAGCCGGGTGTTCAGCACGTGCACCGCGACCTGCCGGGCCCGCACCGTACCGGCCCGGGCGCCGGCGGCGGGGGCCGGCCCGCGCGGGCCGAGGATCAGCCGCTGGTTCGGCCGCCCGTCCGGCCGCCAGCGCTGCTTGTACGGCTCCTGGCCGCGCAGCAGGCCTATCACCGGGATCCCGGCCGCGACCGTCTCGTCCAGCGCCGCGCCGAACAGCAGCCCGGCGATGTCCAGCCGGTCGCGCAGCCCCGGGTGCGCGCCGTACAGGTAGAGGCCGCTGAAGGACGGGCAGAGCAGCAGCAGGTTGACCGCGACCAGCTCACCGTCCAGCCGGAACTGGTGCACGGCGGCGCGGCCGGTGGCGACCAGGCCCGTGGTGGACTCGACGAGGTGGCGGGCGAACCGCTCGGTGCGGTGCTCCGCGGTGACGCCGCGCTCCTGCCACTGCAGGAAGTGCAGCCGGAGCAGGCCCTCCAGCGCCTCGGGCACCTCCTCCGGCGGCGTCGGGCGGACCTCGACGCCGACCTCGGCGATCTTGCGCAGCTTGACCCGGTTGCGCTGGGCGGTCTTGCCCGGCAGCCGCTTGAGCAGCTGGTCCATCGGGACGGCCGGGAGGTACTGGCAGAGCGAGTCGGCGAACCGGCGCCGATGGCCGGGCCACTGCTCGAACACCCGCTGCACGGCCGCCTCGGGGTGCACCTCGCGCAGCTCCAGGCTGTGCCAGGGGCGGGTGAGCGGGAGGACGGCGGCGAACTCGGCGGCGGCGCGGTCGGCGCAGTCGTCGTCGAGCAGGATGTCGGTGAAGTCGACCAGGCCGTCGCCGAGGCCGGTCAGGCCGCCGAGCGGGCCGCGGCGACGCTGGAAAGCACCCGCGCCGACCAGCCGGCCGTCCCGGCGGACCAGCACCACCAGCAGCTCGCCCGGGCGGCCGTACTGGCGCCACCAGGAACGCTGCCAGGCGGCGGCCTGGAAGAAGGTGGCCGTCCGGCAGCGGGTGGCCAGGTCGTCCCACTCCTCGGCGAGGACGTCGAGGGCGTCGTCCTCCCGGCGCAGCTCGGCCGTCCAGCCCGGTGCGGCGGGCGGGGCGGGGAGACCGGTGGCCGGGGCGGCTCCGGTGCTCATCGTCCGCTCCCGGCGGCGGCCTTCTGGCTCTTGTCGCTCTTGTCGGCCTTGTCGGCCTTATCGCTCTTGCCGGTCTGCTCGGCCTGCTCGGTCTGCCCGGCCCTGCCCGCCGGGGCCTTGGCGGGGGCGGCCGGGGCCCCGTCCCGGGCCTCGTCCCGGGCCGCCGCGGGCTCCTCGGTGCGCGGGCGCGGGGCGGTCGGCGCGGCCACGGCCTCGGGTGCGGGCCCGTCGCCGCCCCGGCGACGGGTCATCATCACCAGCGCGCCGATCAGCACACCGGCCGCGCCGCCGACCGCGACGTCCAGTTCGGCGGAGGGTGTGGTCGGCCGGTCCGGCTCGGCCGCCGGGGCCAGCGGGACCAGCCGGACACCGGTCTCCTTGGTGCTGCCGTTGGCGAAGGCGACCAGCGAGCGGGCCACCGCGTCGGCGGCCTCGACGGCCTCCTGCGGCCGGCCGCCGGTGCCGGTGATCTCGATCATCGGGGCGTCCGGGGAGGTGGTGCCGTGCACCAGGGCCTCCAGGTCGGTGCGGCTCCGGCCGGTCTCGGCGGCGGCCGCGGCGAGCACCTGCGGTTGGCCCGCCAGCCGGCCGTACGCCTGGGCGAAGTTGACCGCGGTGACGTTCTCCCCCGGGTTCTGCGGCACCACGATCACATAGGAGTTGGCGGCGTACGAGGGGTGGGCCACCGCGGCGTACCCGGCGCCGCCGGCGGCGCCCAGCGGCACCGCGAGGACCACCGGCCACCAGCGGCGGGCCAGGCTGCGGGCGCTTCGGCGCGGTTCGGACATGGGGTGCTCCTTGGACATGAGGGCCGCCGGGCCGGCGGCGCGGCGGGTCGGGGGCGGCCGGCGGCTCAAGCGGGGGCCAGGCGGTCGTAGAGGGCGCCGAGGTCGGCGGCCACCCGGGCGATGTCGTAGTGGCCGACGGCCGGAGGGCGGGGCAGCGGGTCGCTGTTGTGGTCGTTGAGGTGGCGCAACTCGCCCAGCGCGGTGGCGTAGGCGGCGGCGTCGGAGGGGATCCGGCGGGCCTGCGGGGCGGCGGCGGGTGGTAGTTCGTCCAGCGCCGGGCAGGCGCTGTGGCGGACGGGGAGGCCGGCGGCGAGGCCCTCCAGGACGCCGAGGCCGAAGGTCTCCGCGGTCGAGGGTGCGGCCAGCACGTCGAGGGCGGTGAGGAGTTCGGGGACGTCGTCGCGCTCGCCGGTGAGTACCAGGCGGTCCCGGACCCCGAGCTCGGCGGCCCGCCGCTCCAGGGCGGCGCGCTCGGGGCCCTCGCCGACCAGGACGAGGCACGCTGCGCCGTCCAGTTCGGCGAGTGCCTCCAGCAGGACGTGGAAGCGCTTGCCCGGGACCAGCCGGCCCACCCCGCCGACCACCCAGCTGCCGGGCGGGAGGCCGAGTTCGGCGCGCAGGCGGGCGCGGGCCGCGGCCCGGTCGGCGTCCGGGCGGTGGTAGCGGGCGGTGTCGATGCCGTTGGGGATCAGCTCGACCCGGGCCGGCGGGACGCCCCAGGCGTGCAGGGTCTGGGCGACCTGCCGGGACACCGCGACCGTGGTGGTGCCGAGGCGTTCGGCGACCAGGTAGAGGCCCTTGACGCCACGGGTGACCGGGCGGCCCTCGATCACCCCCGCGTGCAGCGAGTGCTCGGTGGCCACCACGGCCCGGACCCCGGCGAGGCGGGCGGCGAGGCGTCCGTACAGGCCGGCCCGGTAGAGGTGGGTGTGCACCAGGTCGTAGCGGCCGGCGCGGATCAGCCGGACCAGCCGCGGCAGTGCGCCGATGTCCCGGTTCCCGCGCATGGCGAGGTGGTGGACGGTGACGCCCTCGGCGCGCAGCGCGGCGGCCACCGTGCCGGGGTTGGTCAGCGCGACCACCTCGCAGTGCTGGTGCGCGGGCAGGTGCCGCAGCAGGAGCTGGAGCTGGCGCTCGGCGCCACCGGAGGCGAGGCCGGTGACGATGTGCAGCACTCTCACCGCCCGCCCTCCCAGCGCGAGGCCAGGCGGCTGCGGCGCAGCTCGGTGACGGTGTCGCGGAGCCGGTGCCGGCCGCGCTTGGCGCGCAGCCGCCAGGCGCCGTCGCGGTCGCCGACGTAGCAGCGGGGCAGCGCGTAGCGGCCGGTCAGCGGGGAGTGGGCGATGGCGCAGGCGTAGTCGTAGCCGGCGTCGCGGACGGCCTGGGCGGCGGGCAGGTCGACGGCGCCGTACGGGTAGCAGAAGCCGGTCACCGGGCCGCCGACGACCTCCTCCAGGGCCCGGCGGCTCTCCCGGGTCTGGGTGGCGAGAACGTCGGCGGCCAGGCCGGGAAGGGACTGGTGGCCGAGCCCGTGCGAGCCGATCTCCCAGCCGGCGGCGGCGAGTTCGGTGACCTCCTGGACGGTGAGCAGCTTCTTGCGCGGGCCCTCGGCGTCCCAGTCGTTGGCCCGGCCGAGCAGGTCGGCGACCACGTAGGCGGTGGCCGTGAAGCCGTACGCGTGCAGAATCGGTACGGCGTACCGGGCGAAGTCGGCGTAGCCGTCGTCGAAGGTGAGGCCGACCAGCTTCTCGTCCTTGCCCGCGGCCCGGGCCCGCATCAGCTCACGGACCGAGACGCCGCGTCGGCCGCGCCGGTGCAGCCAGGCGATCTGCTCGGCGAACCGCTCGGGGCTGACGGTCAGCTGGTACGGGTCCTCCTCCTCGACCGCCACCGAGTGGTACATCAGGATCCACGGCGAGGAGCTCTGCGGGCCGGGCGGGGCCGGGACGGGTCGGCGGCTTCCGGGCAGCCGTGCCTGGGATCGGCGGGCGCCGGTGCGCGGTGCGTCGGCGCGCGGGCCGGCTGCCGTCGGCGCGGCTGAGCGGCGAACGCCCGACAGGGCCGAACGGAGGGAACCCCGTTCAACGTCCATGGGGAAGCTTCCCTTCATCGGCGACAGGTGGCGGGCACAGGGCCCGGACGGCGGCGAGGACCGGTCCGCGCACCTCGCGGGCACCGAGGCCGGTGCCGAGGGCGGCGAAGGCCAGCACCACGGTGAGGCCCCCGAGCAGCGTCGAGAGCAGAGGGTCGGAGGGGAACGCGGCCGCGGGGGTGCCGAGGACGGCCGCGCCGGCGGCGGCGGCCAGCAACCGGGCGTGGCCGCCGAGGACCAGCCTCAGGCGCAGCGCGATGCCGCGCAGGACCAGGCCGCGCAGCAGCAGCGCGGCGGTGGTGGTGATCCCGGCCGCGTTGCCGGCGGCCAGGCCGAGGGCGCCGAAGCGGGAGGTGCTGAGCAGGCCGACGACGACGGTGACGACCAGGCCGAGGACCATGGCGGCGGCCGGGTACCAGTCGAGCAGCCGGCGGCCGCCGTCGTCGCTGCCCGGGTGGCCGGCCCGGCGGACCACCGGGCGGAGCGAGAAGTACGGGCGGATCATCACGCCGATCAGCGCCTGGGCGGGCAGGCCGAAGCTGTAGACCCGGATGACGGCGGCGGTGGCGGCGGTGTCCTGCGGGCCGAAGGCGCCGCGCTGGAAGAGCAGCGCGACCACCGAGGGCGCACAGGCGAGCAGGAAGGCGGTGCCGAGCAGGACGACGGCGGCGGCCTGGCCGAGGTCCTTCTCGACCCGGTCGCGGGCGGCGGTCAGATCCCCGGCGGCGAGCGCCCGGGCGACCAGCGGGAAGGTGACGGTGCAGATCAGGATGGCTGCCGTCATGGCCAGTTGGGAGACCTTGACGGCGTAGTTGAGGTGCGAGATGGTGCCCGGCGGCAGCGCGGAGCCGAGGAAGCGCTCGATGAAGACCTGCGCCTGCCGGGTCAGGGTGAACGCGGCCACCGGCAGCAGGGCGAGCGGGATCAGCACCAGCGCGTGGCGCGAGCGGCGGCCCCTGGCGGGGCGGCCGGTGCGCAGCCGGCGCAGGAACGGGCTCACCAGCAGGCCGGCCATCAGCAGGCTGCCGAGGGCGACGCCGATCGCCGCGGAGCGGACGCCCCAGAGCGCGTGGCAGCTGAGCAGCACGCCGAGGATGCCGAGGTTGTAGGCGACGTAGATGCCGGCCGGGGCGGTGAAGCAGTGGTGCGCGCGGAGCGCGGCGGCGAGGTAGCCGGCCACGCCGAACGGCAGCACGGTGAACGCCGTGATCCGGGTGCAGGTGACGGCGAGAGCGGGGTTGGCCAGGCCGGGGGCGAGCAGGTCGACCAGCTGGTCGGCGCCGAGCGCGGCGCCGAGCGAGAGCGCGCTCAGGGCGAGCAGCAGCCAGGGCAGGGTGGCACGGACCAGCTGACGGACGGGGTCGGGGCCGTCGGGCCGCTCCTCGCGCAGCACCAGGGCGAGGGCGAAGGCGGGCACCATGAGGAAGGACATGGCGTCCTCGATCAGCAGTGGTGCGGCGGTCTCCGGCACCGTCCAGGCGACCAGGAAGGCGTCGGTGCCCTGGTTGGCGCCGAAGTAGCGGGCCAGCAGCAGGTCGCGGAGCAGGCCGAGGCCGGAGCCGGCGGCGCTGAGCACGGCGGTGACGCCGAAGGCCTTGGCGAGGAAGCCCCGTCGGGGGGCGGCGTCGGTCCCGGCGGGGGCGGTCCGGGGGGCCGGCAGCGTGGGGGCGAGTGCGGCCGGCTGGTCTGTGGTCATCGGGCGGCGGCCTCCGGAGCAGCGGCCCGGGCGGCGAGGCCGAGGACGACGGAGGTCAGCACCGTGGTGGTGCCGCCGATGTCCGCGTAGAGGAAGTCGACCAGCACCCAGACCAGCAGGGCCAGGGCGGCGAGGCCGGGGCCGGAGGCGCGGCGCAGGCAGCCGAGGAGCAGGCCGAGGAAGAGGGCGGCGTAGGCGACGATCCCGATCAGGCCCTGTTCGCTGAGGACCAGGAAGTACATGTTGTGCGGGGAGAGCAGCGGTTCGCGCTGGAATCCGATGGTGGCGTCGGCGGCGTCGCTGCCGGAGGAGAGCCGCAGCGGGGCGTGGCTGTCGCGCAGCTGCTGGAACGCCTTGGGGCCGGCGCCGCTCACCGGGTGGTCCTGCCAGATGCGTTCGGCGGTGGACCAGAGGTCGTAGCGGTCGGAGACCGACTGGTCGGGGGCGGCGGAGACGGAGCCGATCGAGGTGAGCCGGGCGGTCACGCCGGAGCCCCCGAGGCCGAGGCCGCCGACCAGCACCACGCCGGCGGCCAGGGCGAGGACGGCGCTGCGGACGGCGAGCCGGGCGTCGGCGCGCAGCAGCAGGACGGCGGCGGCGGCACCGGTGGCGATCCAGCTGCCGCGGCTGAAGGAGACGGCGAGCGGGAAGGCGAGGAAGGCGGCGGCCGCGTACATGGCGCGGCGCAGCCGCCGGTCGCCGCCGGGCCCGCGTTCGGCGAGGGCGAGGGCGAGGGCGGCGAGCAGGCCGTAGCTGACGACGGTGGACATCGCCATGACGTCGAGCGCGCCGAAGGTGCCGACGGCCCGGATCGGCTGGCCGGTGTAGGAGGCGCCGGTCCGGGTGAGGTACTGGTGGGCGCCGACCACGCCCTGGATCAGGGCGGCTGCGACGAAGGAGCCGAGGACCAGCCGCTGGTCGGTGCGGTCGCGCAGCGCGCAGAGCACGGCGGCGGGCACCAGGACGAAGACCTGGGTGAGGCGGACGAAGCCGGTGAGGCTGGTGGCCGGGTCGATGGAGCCGATGGTGGCGACGGCGGCGGCGACCACGATCGCGCCGAACCCGACGGCGGCGGTGCGGCCGATCACGGGCGTGCGGCCGCGCAGCAGGCCGGCGGCGGTGAGCGCGACCAGGGCGAGCGAGGCGAGGTCGGCCGCCGTGACGTGGACGGCGGCGGCGACGTCCTTCTCGCCGGTGGGGACGCAGACCAGCAGGACGGTGGCGGCGGCGAGGAGGCTGGGCCGTTCCAGGAGGGCCGTCCCGGCCCGGCGTAAGGCCCGGGCGGGTCGGGGGACGGCGGTGAGGGTGAGGGCCACGCGGGTCAGCTCCCGTCCGGGTGGAGCATCAGGGCCGCCGTGCGGCACAGGACCTTGACGTCCTGCCAGAGGCTCCAGCTCTCGATGTAGCGGTTGTCGAAGCGGGCCCGGTCCTCGATCGAGGTGTCCCCGCGCAGGCCGTTGACCTGGGCGAGGCCGGTGAGGCCGACCGGAACGCGGTGGCGGTCCGCGTACTCGGGGTAGGCCTGGCTGAACCGCATGACGAAGTAGGGGCGCTCGGGGCGCGGGCCGACGAGGCTCATGTCGCCGCGCAGGACGTTCCACAGCTGCGGCAGCTCGTCGAGGGAGCTGCGGCGCATCAACCTGCCGACGGCGCCCATCCGGTGGTCCTGGGCGATGTTCCAGCGGGTCGCGGACTCGTGCTCGTTGCTGGGGCGCAGGGTGCGGAACTTCAGGACGGTGAAGACCCGGCCGTCGAGCCCGGTCCGCTGCTGGCGGAAGAGCACGCCGGGGCCGGTGTCGAAGCGGACGGCGAGGGCGCAGAGCCCGAGCACGGGGGCGAGGGCGAGCAGGCCGAGGCCGGCGGCGGTCACGTCGAGGGCGCGCTTCGCGGCCCAGCCGGGGCGGCGCATCGCCGGGCGGCCGACCCGCAGGCAGGGGAAGCCCCAGAGGTGGTCGCCGCCGGTGTGCCGGCCGGTCTCCAGCGAGCCGTACTCGCGTAGCGCGGGCACCAGCCAGACCTGGCAGCCGAGCCTGGCGGCGTCGCGCAGGGCGGCGGCGGTCTCGGCCTCGTCGGCGGCGCCGGCCGTGGCGACCACGTGGTGGATCCGGTGGCGGCGGATCTCGCGCTCCAGCACCTCGCGGCCGCCCAGGACGGGCAGGTCGGTGTCGCCGGCCAGCAGCGGCGGGTCGGCGTCGAGGAAGCCGATCGGGCGCATCCCGTACTCGCCGCGCTCGCTGAGGGCGGCGGCGACCCGGCGGCCGAGCCGGCCGGCGCCGAGCACCAGGACGGGGCTGGGGCGGCTGCGGCGGATCCGGCGGACGAGGTGGTAGAGCAGGGCGCGGCCGCAGACGGCGAGCAGCAGCTGGGTGCCGAGCAGGGCGGTCAGCCGGGTCGGGGTGGCGGGGCCGCAGTCGGGCCAGCGGCCGTCGAGGCAGCCGGCCAGGGTGACGGCGAAGGCGGTGGCGACCACGGCCCGGACGGTCAGCGCCGGGAGTTCGTCGAGGACGGAGAGGGTGAGCCGGGTGCGGTAGAGGCCGGCGGCCAGGTTGAGCACGAGCAGCAGCGGCAGCAGGGCGGCCACGCCGAGCAGCGGTGCGACCCGGACGGCCGGGTCGAGGGCGCGGTTGGCGAGCCCGGTGGCGGTGCACAGCGCCAGGGCGTCGACCGCGGCCAGGGCGGCCGGCAGGGCGAGCCGGGAGCGGACCGGCCGACGGTGGCGGCGGGTCGGCGGGGCGCTGCGGGTCTGGGCGGACCGGGCCGGGCGGTCGAGCAGCCCGGTGGTGGGCCGACGCTGGCCGGACAGGGGCCGGCCGGGCCGTGGCACGCTGTCGTGGTCAATGGTCATCAGCGCACGAACTCCCCTGCTGTGTGCCCGGGGTGACGGCCTCCCGGCGCCGGTTGGCCCGGAGCGGCCGTCCCGGCCCGGTGGGCGCGGTCCTGACAGCACCTGCTGCCGCCGGCGGCTTTCGGTTGTCTCGCAAATTCCCGGCGTGAAATCGAAACGATGCAGGCAAAATCAGACATTACCGACCGCGGACTGGAATGCTGGAAGTCGACTTGCCATTTCATTCCGGCCGCCCATTAATAGGTATTTCCGATTTCACGCCTCGCCCACAACCGGCTGAGGGTGCGAATACGACAGCGCCAGAGCGACCGGCATTCACGGCATGTGAAACGATCAGATCCGCTGCGGGACACGGGCGCGGCGCCGTCCGGCCGCCGGCCCGGCCCCCAGAAGGTCCCGGTAGAGCGCGTCCACCTGTTCGACCACCGATCGCACGTCATGGCGGGCCACGGCATGGTCACGCAGGCGTGCGCCGCGTCGCTCGCACTCGATCGGATCGGACAATGCTTCGGCCATTCGGGTGGCGAGCGCGACACCGTCCTCCGACGGCACCACGGCCTGCTTCCGCTCGGCCGGCGGAAGGCATTCCCGCGCCCCGGGCACATCGGTCAGCAGCACCGGACGGCCCGCCGCCATCGCCTCCAGCGGCGCCAGTGCCATCCCCTCCCAGCGGGAGGGCAGCACCACCAGGTCGGCCGCCGCCAGCCACGGGCGCGGGTCCGGGACGTCCCCGGCCATCCGGACCCGGGACGGCTCGGCGGACTCCCGCACGGCGCCGGCCAGGCTGGTCTCGTCCGGGCCGCCGCCGACCAGCGCCAGCCGGGCCTGCGGCACCCGGCGCAGCACCTCGGGCCAGGCGGCGAGCAACACGTCCTGGCCCTTCTGCCGGCAGAGCCGGCCCACACAGACCGCCAGCGGGGCGTCCAGGTCCAGCCCCAGCGCGATCCGGGCGGCCCGCCGCTCGGCCGGCGCGTAATGGCGGACGTCGACGCCGTTGGGCACCACCGCCCAGTCGGCGTGCAGGCCGGCCGCGACACCGTCGGCCCGCTCCTGGACGCTGACGCAGAGCAGCCGGTGCGCCCAGCGGGTCGCGTACCGCTCCCAGTGCAGGGTGGCCGCCGCCAGTGCGCCGTCGACGGCGGCGAACGACCAGGCGTGCGGCTGGAAGACGGTCGGCACCGCGCCCCGGATGGCCAGCCGGCCCGCCAGACCGGCCTTGGCGCTGTGCAGGTGGACCATGTCGGGCGCGGCGGCCCGGACGATCCGGCGCAGCCGCCACGCCTCGGCGGCGGTGGCCGGGCCGGGCGAACGGCGGGCGGGCCAGTCGTGGACCAGCGCGCCGACCGCGGCGGCCTCCTCGGCCAGCCGGCCGCCGCGCGGGCAGGCGACCAGCACCCGGTGGCCGGCCTCGCGCTGGCCCCGGACCAGGTCGACGACGACGCGGGCGACTCCGCCGTCGACGGGCTGCGAAATGTGAAGGATCGTCATATGCACGGCGGCGAGCCTAGGGTGGCTCCGCCGCGCCGGGGGCCCGCCGTCACCCGCAGGTGGTGGCCGTCCACCCGTACGGCTTGGTGGTCGTACGGGTGGACGAACCCATCGAAGATCCGCCCGAATCGGGCTCCGGGTCAGCGGACCTCGGCGGCCAGGTTGGCCAGCACCTGGTCGTGGATGCGGTTGAGGCCCTTCGGGGCGAAGGTCCGCTCGAAGAAGCCGCCGATGCCGCCCGCGCCCTGCCAGGTGGCCGAGACGGTGACCTTCGACCGGCCCTCGCCGACCGCGGAGACCGTCCAGGTGATCACCATGCTGGAGTTGGCGTCCTTCTCCACCAGCTGGTCCGGCGTCGGCGCCGAGACGGTGAACAGGCAGTCCCGGACCCGCTTCTCGGTGGCCTGGAGCCTCCAGTGCACCTGGGTGCCCGCACCGGTACCGCCCGCCCGGACCTCGTACTCGCTGTACTGCGCGGGCAGCAGCTTGGGGCGGGTCACCTGGTAGTCGGCCAGCGCCTCGTACACTCGCTCGGGGGCGGCGTCGTAGACCCGCTCGGTGGTGGCCTGCACCTGTCCCATGGTCCTGCTCTCCTTCGTCCTCGGACTGCGGTTTCACCGGCAAGCCAACCACAGCGAGGGGCTCACGCCAGCCGGAGGCCTCCGGTGCGCTGGGCCCGGGCCTCGCCGAGGCGCAGGGCCAGCACCGCGCCCGCCGTCAGCAGCGCGCAGAGCGCTGCCAGCCAGGCCAGACCGGGCGCCAGCTCGCCGAGGCCCCGGCCCTCCAGGAGGGCGCCGCGGACCACCGCCAGGCTGCCGGTCAGGGGCAGCGCCGCGCCGAGTACGCGCAGCACGCCGGGGAGGGCGAAGGCGGGCAGCCGGACGCCGGCGACGAACCACATCGGGTCGTCCAGCACGGTGTAGACGAAGGTGGAGTCCCGGGAGAACACCATCAGGCTGTTGAGCAGCGCGCCCCAGGCCACTGCGGGCAGCAGCAGGGCCAGCACCACCACCGGGTACATCCACGGCCCGGCGACGTCCAGGGCACCGAAGCCGAACGCGGCGGCGCCCAGGAAGCAGGTGAGCAGCCAGGCGTTCTGCAGCAGTGCGCCGGCACCGTTGGCGAGCATCAGGACCAGCCGGTCGGCGGGCGAGAGGAAGAGCAGCTCCAGGGTGCCGGTGGTGCGCTCGAAGGCGAAGTTCCACGCGGACTGGACCAGCGAGAAGAAGAACGCCCAGGCCAGCGCCCCGGTGGCGAGGAAGCCGAGGAGCCGGGCCGGGTCGGAGGCGAGCGGCCAGCGGGCGGCGGCGGCCGAGCCGGCCGCGATCGGGTGCAAGGTGTAGTAGGTGGCGGCCAGTTGGAGCAGCGGCCAGACCAGCATCGAGGCGACCACCAGCGGCTGGCCGAACAGCGTGCGGTGCTGCTTCAGCGCCTCGGCGGCGAACACCTTGCCGGCGTGCCGCAGCGTGCGCCCCCGGCGCCGGTCCCGGCCGCCGGGGCGGGGCCGGGGGCGGCGGGTGGTGCCCGGGAGCGGCGGTGGAAGGGTGCGTCCCGCGGGGTGCGGCGACCGGACGCTCCGGTCGGCCAGACCGAGTAGCAGGGCGTCGGTGGGCGGCAGGCCGGTCATGCGGCCACCGCCGACCGGGGCCGCGCGGGAGCCGGCGCGGAGTCGGTGAGGGCGAGGACGGCGTCCTCCAGGCTGGCCTCGGTGACCTCGAGGCCGCCGATCGACCCGCCGGCGGCGACGATCGCCCCGGCCAGCGGGCCGGCCACGTCCTCCGGGTGGCGGACGGTGACCAGCAGGGCGCCCTCCCCGGTGGCCTCCAGCTGCGCGGCGACGCCGAGGCGGCCCGCGAAGTCGGCGACGGCGGACTCCAGCCGGGGCGACGGATTGGTGACGGTGACCCGGACGCTGCGGTGGCTGCCGGTCGCCGCCTTGAGCTCCGCCGGGCTGCCGGCCGCGAGGTGGCGGCCGCCGGAGATCACGTAGACGTGCTCGCAGAGCTCCTCGACCTCGGTCAGGTAGTGCGAGGTGAGCAGCACGCCCCGGCCCTCGGCGGCGAGCGAGGCGACCACCCGGCGCAGGTCCCGGGCGATCGGCGCGTCCAGCCCGAGGGTGGGCTCGTCCAGCAGCAGGTACGCCGGGTCGTTGATGAGGCCGCGGGCGATCGAGAGCCGCTGCGTCATGCCGCGCGAGTACCGCTCCACCGGGGTGTCGGCGGCGTCGGTGAGGCCGACGAGCTCCAGCAGTTCGCCGATCCGGGGGCGCAGGACGGGGTTGGGGACGTCGTAGAGGTGGCCGAAGTAGCGGAGGTTCTCGGCGCCGGTGAGCTTGCCGTAGACCATCCGCTCGCCGCCGGCGATCAGGTTGATCCGGCGGCGGGCGTCGCGGGCGTGCTCGACCACGTCGAGGCCGTCCAGGGTGACGGTGCCGGAGGTGGGGCGGAGCAGGGTGGCGAGGATCTTGATGGTGGAGGTCTTGCCGGCGCCGTTGAGGCCGAGCAGGCCGGTGACCCGGCCGGGCGGGATCTCCAGGTCGAGGCCGTCCACGGCGGTCTTCACGGTGCGCGGGCCGAACAGGCCCCTGTCGCGGGTGCGGAAGGTCTTGCGCAGGGCGCGGGTGCGGATCATGCCAACGGCTCCTCGGGTCGGCGGCGGGTACGGGTCGGCCGGTTCTCGGGTCTCCGGGTGACGGGTCTGTCGGTCGCGGGTCGCGCGGTCACCGGCCTGTCGGCCACGGGTCGCTCGGTCACGGGTCGCTCGGTCACGGGTCAGAAGCTCCGTTCGATGGCGCGGCGCTCGGCGGCGGGCAGCAGCCGCAGGCCGAGCAGCAGGTAGCCGGCGCTGAGGGCGAGACAGGTGACCAGCCGTGGGAGGAGGTCGGTGAGCGGCCTTCCCTGGCCGAGCGCGTCGCGCAGCACGTCCATGGCGGAGGTGACGGGCAGCAGTTCGGCCAGCCACTGGGCGGGCGCCGGGAGGTAGCTGTTCGGGAAGGTGATGCCGCAGAGCAGCGAGACGGCGAGGAAGACGGTGTTCTGCGAGATGTGCGCCTCGCCGGCGACGATCATCAGCGCGCCGAGCACGACCGCGACCGCGAAGACGGCGGCGGCCAGCGCCACGACGCCGGCGAGGGCGGCCAGCGGGTGCCAGGCGGGCAGGGTGACGCCGAGGACGGCGGCGAACCCGCCGAGCAGGCCGACCTCGACGGCGGTGTTGAGCAGTGCGAAGCCGGTGAAGCCGAGCAGGTACGGCAGCCGCCCGGCCGGGGCGATCAGCAGCGCACCCAGGGTGCCCTGGCGCTGCTCGGTGATCAGCGCCTTGCTGCTCCAGAGCAGCATCCTGACGGTGAACATGTAGCCGGCGGCGCCGATCGCGATGTAGCCGAGGTAGTCGGCGCCGCCGGTGCGGGCGGTGAAGTCCTCGGCCACCGAGCCGCCGCCGATGGCGTGCAGGCCCAGGTAGGACAGGCCGATGGTGAACACGCCGATCAGCAGGCAGCCGACGGCGTACGACCACGGGTAGGCCCGGCTGGTCATCGTCCAGGTCCGGCGCAGGGTCGCCCAGGCGACGGGCATGTGCCCCCCTTTCCCTCTCACGAGCTCGAAGTCCTTGAGTTTCCAATGGGAACTTACAAGTTCCCTTTCGAAACTCGCAAGGGGGTGCAAGGATGGACCGTCCGGACGGGAAGAGGAGCGACGGTGCTCAGAGACGTGCCAGAGCGCGACGCCAGCTGCGCGATCGCCCAGTCGGCGGCGGTGATCGGCGACTGGTGGAGCATCCTGGTCGTCCGCGAGTCGGCGCGCGGCCGGCTGCGCTTCGACGAGCTCCAGCACGAGCTGGGCATCTCCCGCAAGGTCCTCACCGAGCGGCTCGGCCACCTCACCGAGGCCGGCGTCCTGGAGCGGGTGCCGTACCAGAGCGGCCCCGTCCGGTACGAGTACCGGCTCACCGAATCCGGGCGGGCGCTGCTGCCGGTCCTGGTGGCGATGCAGGACTGGGCCGACCGCTGGCTGCTCGGCGACGGCTCGCTCTCCGGCTCGGCCGCACCCGACAGCGCCGAGGCCGCGCGGCTGGCCGCACTGCCCGGCACCCGGCTGCCGGAGCTCACCCTGCCCGTGCACACCGGCGGCGAGCTGGACCCGGTCGACCCGGCGGCCGGCGCCACCGTGCTGTTCTGCTACCCCGCCACCGGGCGGCCCGCACCGCTGCCGGCCGGCTGGGGGGACATCCCCGGCGCGGTCGGCTGCACGCTGGAGAACCGGCTGTTCCGCGAGGCGTACCCCGAGTTCCGCGCGGCCGGCCTGGCACTGCGCGGGATCTCCACCCAACGGCCGGACGAACAGCGGGAGTTCGCCGAGGCGGAGGACATTCCGTTCCCGCTCCTCTCCGACCTGGACGTCCGGCTGACGGCCACGCTGCGACTGCCCACCTTCCATGTCGGCCAGGGCCTGCGGCTGAAGCGGGCGGTGCTGGTGCTGGACCGCGAACGGGTGGTGCGCCGGGTGGCCTTCCCGGTCACCGACATCCCGGGCGCCGTCCGGCAGGCGCTCGCGGATGCGCGGGAGGTGGCCGGCCCGGCCCGGGGTCTGCCGGGTTAGGGTGGCCGGTGTGCTCGATCAGGTGACAGCAATGCGCTACGTCGACCCGCTGCGGGCCGGCGGCTCCGTCCCCGGCGTGGTGGAGACCGACGACCTGGGCACGTACGTGGTCAAGTTCACCGGCGCCGCCCAGGGCCGCAAGGCGCTGGTGGCCGAGGTGATCGTCGGCGAACTGGCCCGGCGGCTCGGCCTTCCGGTGCCCGAACTGCGGCTCGTCGACTTCGACCCGGCGGTCGCCGAGAGCGAGCCCGACGCCGAGATCCAGGACATCCTCAGGGCCAGCGGCGGGCTCAACCTCGGGATGGACCTGCTGCCCGGCGCCCGCGACTACCGGCCCGGCATGATCCCGGTCGACCCCGTCCAGGCCGGCCGGGTGATCTGGCTGGACGCGCTCACCGGGAACGTCGACCGCACCGTTCACAACCCGAACCTGATGGTCTGGCACGGGAAGCTCTGGCTGATCGACAACGGCGCCGCACTGGTCTTCCACCACCGCTGGTCCAGCGCCGGGGCCGCCGTCGGCAAGCGGTACGACCTCAGCGCCCACGCGCTCGGCGGCTGCACCCCCGACGTCCGGCTGGCCGACGAGGAGCTCGGACCACTGGTCACCGCCGGGCTGCTGGAGGAGGTGCTGGCGCTCGTCCCGGACGAGTGGCTGGCCGACGAACCCGGTTTCGACTCGGTGGACGCGCTGCGGCACGCGTACGTCACGCACCTCGCCGCCCGCGCGGGGCTCTCCGCCGAGTGGCTGCCGGACGGTTTCCCCACGCCCGAGCAGCTTCGCGAGGCCGAGCTCCGACGGGCCGCTCGGACCAGGGCCGGCCGGCCGGCCTGGCTCCAGGAGGTGCCGGACCTGCACGGCAAGCCCTCGGTCGAGACGGTCTGGGACCACCACTTCGAGTGAGGCCCGGGCCGGTCAGCCCATCGCCGGGCGGATCCAGCCGACGTACTCGACCGCCGTGCCGACCAGCAGGCCGAAGCAGTGCAGCGCGAAGAGCGCGGCCCGGTTCATCCGGCGCACGGACGGCGAGAGCAGGGCCAGGGCCGGCAGTGCCAGGCCGAGCACCGGGCCGAGCAGCAGGAGCAGCACCACGCCCAGCACGGTGGCCACGGTCGAGCCGGAGGCGAGCCCCATGACACCGACCACCAGGCCGCCACCGAACATCAGGGTCAGCATCGGAGCGGCGGTGAGCAGCTCGGCGATCCCCAACAGCAGCCACGGCCAGACCCGTTCGCCGTTCGGACGGGCCGGGGCCTGCCATCCGGGGTAGCTCTGCGCCATGGTGTTCCGCTCCTCGTGCCTGGTGCCGTCGGTGGCTCCATTCTGGCAATCACCGCCGGGCCGTCGCCTGAGTACCCGTACTCAAAACGAGGTGGGGAGCGGGACCAGAGTCCCGCTCCCCACCTCGGCGTCGTCGGCTCAGCCGGTCACCCGGTCAGCGCGTCAGCGCGTCAGCGCCACCACTGGACCGCCTTCTCGGCGTTGATGATGCCGGCGCCGTAGAAGCCGTTGTCGTCCGCACCGCCCTCGCAGGTGGCGGTCCACTCACCGGCACCGCCCGGGTTGAACGGGGCCGACGGGCAGGCGTGCGACTCGGCCTGGCTGGTCAGCATCTCGGTCAGCTCCTCCGGGCTGGCCCACGGGAAGGTGCTGGCGAGCAGGGCGAGCACACCGGCGGCGTGCGGCGAGGCCATCGAGGTGCCCTGCATGTAGCCGTACTTGCCA
This sequence comes from Kitasatospora sp. NPDC022785, assembly GCF_055561295.1. Classification (NCBI taxonomy): domain Bacteria; kingdom Bacillati; phylum Actinomycetota; class Actinomycetes; order Kitasatosporales; family Streptomycetaceae; genus Kitasatospora; species Kitasatospora sp. NPDC022785. The sequence continues at coordinate 64,771 of NZ_JBVHHB010000027.1, forward strand.
CCCGGCAGGGTGGACAGGGTGCGGCCGTTCTTGTCCGGGGTGTCCGGGATCTGGTAGCGGCGGTCGCCACCGGGGGCGGCCACGGTGACCTTGCCCTTGCCGTAGCTGGAGTAGTAGGCCTTGTCACCGTTGACGCCCACCGAGGAGACGGCGACGACGCCGTCCACCTCGGTCGGCAGGCTGAGGCAGTCCGTGGTGACCGGACGGGTGCCGGGGGTGGTGTCGTCCGGGCTGCTCACGTCGGTGGTCTTGTGGGCGAGGTCGATGTTCTCGTTGCCCGCCGCGGCCACGTTGAGGACGCCCTTGCGCTGCGAGAACTCGATCGCGCGCCGGACGGCGGTGGTGATCGCCGCCTGGTCGGCGTCGTTCTGGCAGTTGAACATCCACGGGTCGACGTAGTAGCTGTTGTTCGTCACCTTGAACTTGTGCTCACCGGCCCAGACGAAGCCGCAGATCGCGTACTCCGGGTAGATGAACCCGCCGTCGTCGACGACCTTGACCGCGGCCAGCTTGACGTTCGGGGCGATGCCCTCGATGCCCTTGCCGTTCTTGGCGGCGCCGATGGTGCCGGCCACGTGGGTGCCGTGGTCGCCGTCCGGGCCCGGCTGCCAGGCGTCGAAGGCGGTGTTCGGCTTGCCGCCGTCGATGCAGGAGACCGACTGCGAGGCGTCCACGTTGGCCTTGAGGTCCTCGTGGTTGGCGTCGATGCCGGAGTCCAGGACGCCGACGGTGACCTTGTTGCTGCCGAGCGAGATCTTGTGCGCCTTGTCCACGCCGATCTGGCGCATGTCCCACTGGTTGGCCCAGTTGGGCTCCTCGCCGGCGGCGGCCGCAGCGGCCGCGGCGGCGGCGGTCGGCTCGGCGGCGACCTCGGCCTTCTGCGAGTCGGCGGCCGTGATGCCCTTGGTGCGGCTGGCGCCGACCGACTGGACGCCCTTGGCCAGCCGCAGCTTGGCGGCGAACTTGGTGTCGTTCGAGCGGGCGATCACCACGCCGATCTGCTCGTAGGAGTACACCACGGAGCCACCGAGGCCCGTGATGGCCTTCTCGACCTTCTGCACCTGGCCGTGGTTGGCCTGGGTGTTGACAACGTAGCTGAGCAGTGGCCCGGTCGTCGGCTCGGCCCCGGTGGCCGCGACGGCGGTACCGGCAGGCAGCGCCAGGGCACCGGCCGTGGCGAGGACAACGCCCACCGCGGCGTACCGGGTCCGGCTGATCCGAGGAACACTCATAGGGGTTGGCCCTCCCGAGTCGTCATGCAGCTGCGGTTGACAGATGCACTGGAATGATCGGGACGCTAGTGAACATGCGTTGCAATCCGCAAGAGGTAGTCATCTAATCGACACCGTTCGACCACTTCCGAGGGTTGCGGCTCCTCCCCCGCCGACCCACCGTCAATCCATAAAGTGAATATCCGGACTTCCGCCGATTTCCCGCGCCAGAGCGTGGACGATCCACAATTCCCGTGGGGGCGACGCCTCGCGGGCCGGTCCGGCGCCGCGGTCAGAGCTGGTACAGGCGGCGGGCGTTGTCGGCGGCCACCTGACGGGCGAGGCGCTCGGCGTCGGCGGCCGAGCAGGCACCGTCGGCCCGCCAGCGGTCCAGCAGGGCGCCCAGGCCCTGCCGGAACTGGGCCGCGCCGACCAGGTACAGTTCGGGCAACCCGTAGGCGTCGGTGGAGAAGAGCAGCTTGCCGAACGGCGCCAGCTCCAGCATCTCGCCGAGCACGGCCGCCACCCGGGGACCGACGTAGGAGGCGGTCAGCCCGAGGTCGGTGTAGACGTGCGGAAAGGCCTGGGCCAGCCAGGCCGCCTGCCGGTGATAGGGGTAGCCGTGCAGCAGCACCAGCGGCACGCCGCTCGGCTCGGCCGCCCGGACGAAGTCGGTGAGCAGCGACGGGTCGGCCAGGTGCAGGGTGAGGTCGGGATCGCCGAAGCCGGTGTGCAGCTGGAGCGGCAGGCCGAGCTCGGCGCAGACGTCCAGGGCCGTCCAGATCAGGTGGTGCAGCAGCACCGGGTCGGTCAGCCGGCCGCGCCCGGCCCGCTGCCACCGCCCCGCGGCGGCCGTCACCGCCGTCGCGGCGGGCGGGAGCGCGGGCACCGCCAGGCCGTTGCGGTAGGCCAGCACCGACTTGACCGCCACCGCGCCGGTGGCCGCGGCCGCCAGCGCCTCGCGGACGGCGAACGGCCAGGCCCCGGCGCCCGCCGGCACGGACTCGGCGACGGGCTCCAGCCGGACCACCTCGCGCACCCGGGCACCGGACGCACCGGCGAACTCGCTGAGCGGCAGCAGCGGGTGGCCCGCAGCCGCCGTCAGCCCGGTGTCCACCAGGCAGGTGTCCAGGGCGGCGGCCGCCAGCAGCCGGCGGGTGGCCTCGGGCGCTCCCAGGTCGCGCCGGCGGGCCAGGTAGTCCGCGGCGGGGGTGTGCGCGGGCAGGCCGAGCGCGGGCGGGCACCAGCGGCGGACGGCCAGGCCGAGCGCGCTGTCGAACGGCGAGGTGCCGGGCGCGGGCGGCCGGTCGGACTCGGTGAGCAGCCCGGCCAGGGCGTCGTCGGCGAGGTCGGCGGCCACCACGCTGTGGCAGTGGTGGTCGACCAGGGCGGGGACGTCCAGCGAGGGCATCGCGGAGGCTCTCAGTACCGCCAGCGGGTGGCCGTGACCAGCTCCTGCGGCGTGGCCGCGGCGTACTGCTCGCTCTCGGCCGTGCGGACGGCCAGCACCGCCTCGTACAGCGGCTCGCCGAGCGCCTCGCGGAGCACCGCCGACTTCCGGTAGGCCGCGATCGCCTCGGCCGGGGCGGCCGGCAGACGGGGCACCGTGCCGGGCGCGGCGGCGGCTGGGTCCCCGGTGAACTCCGGTGGCAGCGCGAGCCGTTGGTCCAGCCCGGCGAGACCGGCGGCGAGCACGGCGCCGACCGCCAGGTAGGGATTGGCGGTGGCGTCGAAGCACTTGATCTCGGCGTTGGCCGCGGTCGACCGCTCCCCCGAGGAGCCGGTGACCAGCCGCAGGGCGGCCTCCCGGTTCTCCAGGCCCCAGCACTGGTAGGCGCCGGCCCAGTGCGAGGGCACCAGCCTCAGGTACCCGGCCGGGCTGGAGGAGCCGAGCACCAGCAGCTCGGGCAGGGCGCCGAGCACCCCGGCGAGGAAGCCCTCGGCCTCGGCCGTCAGCCCGTGCGGGCCGGAGCCGCCGCGGGCGAGGTTCCGCCCGTCGCGCCAGAGGCTGAGGTGGAGGTGGCCGCCGTTGCCGACGGAGCCGGCCTCGACCACCGGGGCGAAGGAGGACCGCAGGCCGTGGCGGGCGGAGACGGCCCGGATGGTCTGGCGCACCAGGACGGTGGTGTCGGCGGCCTCGACCGGCCCCTCGGGGGCGACAGAGACCTCGAACTGGCCCGGGGCGTACTCGGGGTGGATCTGCAGCACCGTCAGGCCCTGCTCGGCGAGGGCGCGCAGGACGTCCCGGAGGTAGTCGGAGAGGTCCGTCAGCCGGTGCATGCCGTACGCCGGGCCGGCCGTCGGGTAGCGGGGCTCCTCCTGCGGCTCCCCGGCGAGCGCCACCACCCACTCGACCTCGATGCCGGCCTTGAGAGTCAGCCCGCGCCCGGCGGCCGCCGCCGTCATCCGGCGGGCGAACAGCCGCTGGCAACCCGGGTGCGGGGTGCCCGCCTGGGTGTACCGCTCCCCCGGCGCCCAGGCCCAGCCCGGCTGGGCGGCCAGCGGGACCAGCCGGTCGAGATCCGGGTAGAGGCGCAGGTCCCCGGTGGGGCCGCCGATCAGCGGGCTGGTGACGATCGTGTCGTCGGCGAGGAACACGTCGAAGCAGGGCGCCGCGCCGATACCCCACTGGGCGGCGTGCGCCAGGCCGGCCAGCGGGACGGCCTTCACCCGGGTGATGCCCGCGTTGTCCACCCAGGTGACGGCCACCGCGTCGACGCCGGCCGGGCGCAGCCGCTCGACCGCCGCCTGCGCCCGCTCGGCACGCTCGGCGCGCGGCGGCAGGGCGACGGCGCCGGCCCCCGGGGCGGCGGGCCCCCCGTGGGGCTCGGCAGCGGGCTCGGCCTGGCCGGCGGCGACGGTTCCGGTGCTCATACCTCCATGCTGCCCCGGGAGTTGGACGCGCGGTACTCCCCTATCGGGTGGAACGGGCGGACGCCTGTCCGCCCGTTCACTCGTCCGGGGCGAACAGTGCCACCAGATCCCCCGCGGTCAGCCGCTCCAGGGTGTCCGGGGCCTCGTCCAGCCGGCCCGGGTACAGCCGGTAGAGGGCGCCGCCGAGGCCCGCCGGCGCCGGCACGTCGGCGTGCACCAGGGCGGTGAAGGCCCTGGCTCCGGCGAGCCGTTCCGCCAGGCCGAGGGCGGTGTCGTCGGCCGGGCCGCCCTGCTGCTGGTCCGGCAGGTGCCGGGCGCGCACCCGCTCGGCGAAGGCCGTCACCGGCTCGCCGGCGGCCCGGCGGTAGCCGTCGAGCGCACCGCCGCGGGTGCGGACGAGCACCTCGTCGGTGCGGGCGGCGGCGGTGGCGACGGCGAGGTCCCAGAGCGTGGCGCGGGAGCCCTCGGCGAAGTGCGCCGCCACGTCCCCGGCGAGGGTGCCGATCCGGTCCCGGTACCGCCAGACGTTGTGGAAGCCGCCGGAGGCGCTGGTGTTGAGGTCGGTCCAGGTGTAACTGCGCCGCTCCAGGTCGACGATCATCGGCACGCTGACCTTGGCGTCGCCGCCGAGGTCCAGCCGCTGCCGCACGGCCTGCGGGTGGAACCGGTCCTTGCGGTACGCGCTCGCCGCCCAGGCGTCCAGCTCCATGAAGCCGGCGAAGGCGTCGGTGAGGTCCTCGAACGGGATGTCGTTGTAGGCGAAGACGACGACCACCGCGTACCGGTCGCCCCGGCCGGCCAGCGCGGGAAGGTCGAGGTCGACGAACTCGCTGGCGCCGTGCGGCGGCGGGGCGGACGTGAAGTCGCCGGAGTGCACGGCGGCGCGCGGGCCGTGCACCAGGTGGGTGTAGTCGCAGAGGCCGGTGAACTGCCAGTGCTCGTCGTAGAACGCCACCGAGAGGTCGAGGTCGACCCGCTGGTGCGGCTGCTGCATCCAGTGCAGGAAGAGCCGGACGCGCCCGCCGTCGGGCAGCTTCTGGACACTGCCGCGCGGCACCGCGACCAGCGTCCTGGCACTGGCCCGCTCGGCGAACGGGACCACCAGGTCGGCCAGGCCGTCGTCCAGCACGGCGACGTCGAGACGGTCGTGCTGCCCGGCGCGGCGCAGCAGTTCGGCCTCGATCAGGGTGCAGACGGGTGCGCCGAGCGCGGCCGGGACGGCGGTGCCCCAGTCGTCGCGGGCGTGCGCCAGCGCGACCCGCCCGCGCGGGAAGTAGAGCCGGCGCTCGCCGATCTCGCGGGGTGCGCGCAGCCGCCCGTACGCGCCGAGCAGCGGGCCGGGCGCGACCCTGCGCAGCGCGGCCGGCAGCTCCTCGGCGAGCTCGGCGGGCAGCGGCTCGCCGGGGCGCCAGGAGGCGTGCACCCGCAGCAGGTGGTGCAGCCGGCGGACCAGCTCGCCCGGGCGGCGGGCCAGCAGCCGGACGGCGGCGGGCACGTCGCCGCCGGCCAGGGCCTGCTCGACCCGGGCGGCGAAGGTGGTGACGACCAGCCGGGTGTGACCGGCCGGGGTCTCGTTGACCCGCAGAGGCGCCGGCGCCTCGCGCAGCTGCGGGCCGAGGCCGTGCAGGTCGAGGTCGCTCTGCCGGAGCACGGCGAACGCGGCGGCCGCGTACGGGAAGCGCTCGCGGTGCTCGTACGGGTGCAGCAGCTCGCCGGCGCGCAGCCAGGCCTGGCGGTGCCGGCCGAGGTCCTCGGCGAGGGTGCCGACCGGGAGCGCGTCGAGGACGGCCAGCAGGTCGCGGCGGAGCGGGCGGGGCAGGTTGCGCAGCCGCAGGCCCTTGGCGGTGGCGGGCAGCAGGTCGGGCTCGGCGCCGGACCACGCCCAGACCAGCCGGAGCACGTCGGTGGCGGTGGTGAGGTGGACGGCGAGCAGCGGGCGGACGGCGTCGCGGTCACGGTGCAGCAGGGCCGCCAGCACGGTGGCGCGGCTCTCCCGGACCGGGATGTCGGCGGGCAGCCAGCCGGCCGGGTCGGCGGGGGCGAACCGGAGCAGCAGCGCGAGGTCCTCGCGGTCCTGGGGGTTCAGCGGGGTGCGGCGTTCCAGCAGACGGCGCAGCTCGGCGACGGCGACGGCGGCCTGGTCGCCGCCCTCGGCGAGCCGCAGCGGGCGCAGCCTGGCGTCCGGTCCGTGCTCGCGGGCGGCGTTGCGGACGGCCTTCGCGTCCAGCGGCAGGTAGCGCTCGGCGGCGATCGGGGTGGCGCAGAGCGGGCAGGCCCGGCCGTCGTCGAAGACCCCGAGGTCGTCGTAGCAGTCCCCGCAGAGCAGGTGGGCGCAGGGTGCGAGGGCGCCGACGCCGCACTCGGCGCCGGTGCGCTCGCAGGAGGCGCAGGGCTGGTTCGGCTGGTTGAGCAGGAACGCGCGGACGTTCGCGGAGTAGTAGCCGTGCGCGTGGTCCGGCACCCCGTCGGGGAACCGGCGGAACAGCGGGCGGTGCCGCCGGTCCGCACCGGTCAGCCCGTCGAGCCGCCGCAGCAGCGCCTGCCCGGCCTCCCCCAGCTCGGCCGGCCGCAGCCGGCCGAGCGCCGCCCGCAGCGGCCCGGTGAGCAGGTACCCGCGCTGCGCGAGATCCGCCTCCAGCGCGAGCAGCCCCCGCGCGCTCCACGGATCGTGCTTTCCCTGCGGCGCACCCCCCGTGACGGCGACGGCCCCGTGGCGCCGCAGCAGCAGCTCGTCGAGGCCGGTGTCGGGCGTGGCGGTGTTCTGCTTCTTCACTGGTGGATCCCCCGGAGATACGACGAAGCGGGGGCGGAGAGTGGGCGCACTCGGGTCATTTAGGAGATGAGGAGAAGGAAGCACGCCGCGGAGCCGCCCCCGCGCCGCCCACCCTAGCGAAGTCGCCCGACCGCGCCGAACGAATTTCCGGCCGGGCGCTCCCGCCCTCTTCCTACTGACCAGTAGCTTCGCTACAGTGGCCGCACGCACCACCGTCGGGCTTCGGGAGCCGCACCGACGGGGCCGCGGTCGTCGCGTTCGCGGCGGGCGCGTGGTGCGTCCTTTCACCGGCCGGTGCCGCGGATCGCGGCGGGGCCGGATTCTCTCCTCGTATCAGAGCCGCTTCCTTCACCTCGAGCGCCTGAGTACCACGGCACACCCGCAGCACGGCCGGAGCGGACCGGCGGCTGCGTCGGTGGCCGCAACCGTCATCTCCCCAGCCCCCGCGCGCGGACCCTCCTCCGACGGCGCGTCCGCCGGAGCGCGCGCGGGCCCTTATGACAAGGAGTCAGGACAGATGGAGCGTCCCTTCCCCACAGTCGCCGTGGTCGGCCTCGGCACGATGGGTGCCGGCGTCGCCGTCGCGGTCGCGAAGAGCGGCCGCCGGGTGATCGGCATCGAGGCCAACGAGGACTCCGCCGCCCGGGCGCTGGCCCGGATCGAGGAGGCGACCGCGCACGCGGTGGCCCGGGAGCGGATCACCGCCGAGGAGCGGGCCGCGCTGCTCGCGCGGATCTCGGTCGGCCACGCGCTGACCGCCGCCGCCGAGGCGGACCTCGTGATCGAGGAGGTGCCCGAGCAGCTGGAGCTGAAGCGCGAGATCTTCGCCGAGCTGGACCGGATCTGCCCGGAGGGCACGGTGCTGGCGACCGGTACCACCGCGCTGTCGGTGACCCGGATCGCCGCCGCCACCGCCCGCCCGGAGCGGGTGCTGGGCCTGCACTTCTTCAACCCGGTGCACACCATGAAGCTGGTCGAGGTGGTCCGCACCGTGCTGACCGCCCCGCAGGTGGCCGAGGACGCCGCGGCGTTCGCCCGGGACCTCGGCAAGGAGCCGGTGGCCGCCGGCGACCGGGCCGGCTTCGTGGTGAACGGGCTGCTCTTCGCGTACCTGAACCAGGCCGCCGCGATGTACGAGTCCAGGTACGCCACCCGGGAGGATATCGACGCCGCGATGCGGCTCGGCTGCGGCCTGCCGATGGGCCCGCTGGCCCTGCTCGACCTGATCGGCGTGGACACCGCCCGGACCGTCCTGGAGGCGATGTACGAGCAGTCCCGGGACCGGCTGCACGCGCCCGCGCCGATCCTCGGCCAGCTGGTCTCGGCCGGGCTGCTGGGCCGCAAGTCCGGCCGCGGCTTCTACACCTACGAGGCGCCCGGCTCGTCCAGGGCGGTCGACGCCGCCACCGGGCCGGCGCGGGCGGCGGTGCCGGGCCGCGAGGTGCGCAGTGTCGGCGTCTGCGGCTCGGGCACCATGGCCACCGGCATCGTCGAGGTGTTCGCCAAGGCCGGGTACCGGGTGCTGCTGGCCGCCCGCAGCCTGGAGAAGGCGGAGCGGGCCAAGGCGCAGCTGGCGAAGTCGCTGGAGCGCTCCGTCTCCAAGGGCCGGCTGGCCTCGGAGCAGCGGGACGCGGCGCTGGAGCTGGTGACCCCGGTCGGGCAGTACGCCGAGCTGGCCGACGTCGACCTGGTGGTCGAGGCCGTCGCCGAGGACCTGCAGGTCAAGCGCGAGCTGTTCGCCACCCTGGACAAGATCGTCAAGCCGGGCGCGGTGCTCGCCACCACCACGTCCTCGCTGCCGGTGATCAGCTGCGCCTCGGCCACCTCCCGGCCGCAGGACGTGATCGGCATGCACTTCTTCAACCCCGCGCCGGCCATGCGGCTGGTCGAGGTGGTCTCCACGGTGCTCACCGCGCCGGACGTCACCGCGACCGTGCTGGAGCTGTGCGCCAGGGTGAAGAAGCACCCGGTGGAGTGCGGCGACCGGGCCGGCTTCATCGTGAACGCGCTGCTCTTCCCGTACCTGAACGACGCGGTGCGGATGCTCCAGGAGCACTACGCGACGGTGGACGACATCGACACCGCGATGAAGCTGGGCTGCGGCTACCCGATGGGCCCGTTCGAGCTGCTCGACGTGGTCGGCCTGGACGTCTCGCTGACCATCGAGAAGGTGCTGCACCAGGAGTTCCGCGAGCCGGGCCTGGCCGCGGCGCCGCTCCTGGAGCACCTGGTCGCGGCCGGCTGCCTGGGCCGCAAGACCGGCCGCGGCTTCCGCGACCACGCGCGCCGGTGACCACGCCCTCGGCCGGCGGGCCGGCTCCCGGCGCCGCGGTGACCGGCGGCGCGGCGCGGCCGGGCTGGAGCCCCGGGACGGTGTCCGCCCGCTGGCCCAGACCGGCCGTGACCGGCCCGGTCGCGCCGGTGCGGCGGGGAAGGCCCACGGCGCCGGCCGCCGGGACGTGTAGCGTTCCGGGCATGGATCGGGTTCAGTCAGCCTCCCCGCAGCACGCCGCCGCAGCGCGCGGCGCCGACCGGCCGGCCGGCTCCGGCCCCGCCGCCTCCGACGGGGGTCCGGGCAGCCGCCGGGCGGCCGCCCAGCGCCAGCAGATGCGCCAGGACCTGGCCACCGCCGCGATGGAGCTGTTCGCCTCGCAGGGCTACGAGGAGACGACGGTCGACCAGATCGCCGCGGCCGCCGGGGTGGCCCGGCGGACCTTCTTCCGGTACTTCCGGTCCAAGGAGGAGGCGATCTTCCCGGACCACGACGACACCCTGGTCCGGGTGGCCGACCTGCTGGCCAGCGCCGAGCCCGAGGAGCACCCGCTGGACGTGGTCTGCCGGGGCATCAAGGAGGTGCTCCGGATGTACGCCTCCACCCCGGCCGTCTCGGTCGCCCGGTACCAGCTGATCCGTCAGGTGCCAGCGCTGCGCGAGCGGGAGATCGCCGTGGTGGCGCGGTACGAGCGGCTCTTCACCCGGTACCTGCTCGGGCGGTTCGACACCGCCGGGGAGATCCCCTCGGGCTGGCAGCACGGCGGCGAGGACGACTCGATGCTGGCCGAGGTGTCGGCGGCGGCCGTCGTCGCGGCCCACAACCACGTGCTGCGGCGCTGGCTGCGGGCCGGCGGCCGGGGGGACGTGGAGGCGCAGCTGGACCACTCCTTCGAGGTGATCCGGCGGACCTTCTGGGCCGCCTCCGCCCCCGGTGCCCGCCGGCGCGGGTCACTGGTGGCACCCGGTGCCAGTGTGGCGGGACTGGAGGCGGCTGCCGCAAGCGCACTGAGTGCCAGCCCCGGAGGTGAGGTGCTCATCACAGTGGCCCGGACCGACGCTCCGCTGGACGTCGTGGTGGACAGCATCAGGGCGGCGCTGAGCGGCGCCAGGGAGGCCTGACCTCCAGCATATTCGCAGGTCACAGCCGCACGAGGCGGCTTCGAGGGCCCGTACCGGAGTGCCGGTGCGGGCCCTTCGCGCGCCCGCGCACAGGCGCTCGAACGCGGATTTGATCCACCCGAATTGATGACACCCGGTGTCTTTACGAGTGGCACAGGGTGCCACTACCTTGTTACCCACCAGTCCGCGGCGCCGCGGCTCCCCACCTCGGCGCGCCGTCGTCAGGCGCTCCCACACCCCGGGAGCTGTGCCCAGCACACCAGGCCCACCAGCCACACCACCCACCACCCATTTCAGCGAAGCCGGTGTCCGCTCCCGGCTCCCCCAGACGCCCTGTGCCCCTCACACAGGTACGCCTTCGGAGGCAGCCATGCAGGAAATCCTCGACGCGATCCTCAGCAACGACGCCACGTCGGAGGACTACGCCGCGATCAAGCTCCCCGAGTCCTACCGAGCCGTCACGCTCCACAAGGACGAGGAGCAGATGTTCGCGGGCCTCGACAGCCGTGACAAGGACCCGCGCAAGTCCCTTCACCTCGACGAGGTCGCCCTGCCCGAGCTGGGCCCCGGCGAGGCCCTGGTCGCCGTCATGGCGAGCTCCGTCAACTACAACACCGTGTGGAGCTCGATCTTCGAGCCGGTCTCCACCTTCGGCTTCCTGGAGCGCTACGGCCGGCTCTCGCCGCTGACCAAGCGTCACGACCTGCCGTACCACATCCTCGGCTCGGACCTCGCGGGCGTCGTCCTGCGCACCGGCGCCGGGGTCAACGCCTGGAAGCCGGGCGACGAGGTGGTCGCCCACTGCCTCTCCGTCGAGCTGGAGTCCCCGGACGGCCACAACGACACGATGATGGACCCGGAGCAGCGCATCTGGGGCTTCGAGACCAACTTCGGCGGCCTGGCCCAGCTCGCGCTGGTGAAGACCAACCAGCTGCTGCCCAAGCCGAAGCACCTCAGCTGGGAGGAGGCCGCCTCCCCGGGCCTGGTCAACTCCACCGCCTACCGCCAGCTGGTCTCCCGGAACGGCGCCGGCATGAAGCAGGGCGACAACGTGCTCATCTGGGGCGCCAGCGGCGGCCTCGGCTCGTACGCCACCCAGTACGCGCTGGCCGGCGGCGCCACCCCGATCTGCGTGGTCTCCAACGACGCCAAGGCCGAGATCTGCCGGGCCATGGGCGCCGAGGCGATCATCGACCGCTCCGCCGAGGGCTACAAGTTCTGGAAGGACGAGCACACCCAGGACCCGCGCGAGTGGAAGCGCCTCGGCTCGAAGATCCGCGAGTTCACCGGCGGCGAGGACGTGGACATCGTCTTCGAGCACCCGGGCCGCGAGACCTTCGGCGCCTCGGTCTACGTCACCCGCAAGGGCGGCACCATCGTCACCTGCGCCTCGACCTCCGGCTTCATGCACCAGTACGACAACCGCTACCTGTGGATGTCGCTGAAGCGCATCGTCGGCTCGCACTTCGCCAACTACCGCGAGGCGTTCGAGGCGAACCGCCTGGTCGCCAAGGGCAAGATCCACCCGACCCTGTCGAAGGTCTACTCCCTGGAGGAGACCGGCCAGGCGGCCCTCGACGTGCACCAGAACAAGCACCAGGGCAAGGTCGGCGTGCTCTGCCTGGCCCCGGAGGAGGGCCTGGGTGTGCGCGACGAGGAGTTCCGCGCCAAGCACCTGCCGGCCATCAACCGCTTCCGCGACATCTAAGGGCGATCCGATGACCGACCAGAAGCGTGACCGGCCCTGGCTGATGCGCACGTACGCGGGGCACTCGACCGCGAGCGACTCCAACGCGCTGTACCGGCGGAACCTCGCGAAGGGCCAGACCGGCCTCTCCGTGGCCTTCGACCTGCCGACCCAGACCGGCTACGACTCCGACCACATCCTCGCCCGCGGCGAGGTCGGCCGGGTCGGCGTGCCGGTGGGCCACGTCGGCGACATGCGCACCCTGTTCGACGGCATCCCGCTCGAGCAGACCAACACCTCGATGACGATCAACGCCACCGCGATGTGGCTGCTGGCGCTCTACCAGGTGGTCGCCGAGGAGCAGGGCGCCGACATCGCCAAGCTCACCGGCACCACCCAGAACGACATCGTCAAGGAGTACCTCTCGCGCGGGACGCACGTCTTCCCGCCCGGGCCCTCGGTGCGCCTGATCACCGACATGATCGCCTACACGGTCGGCAGCATCCCCAAGTGGAACCCGATCAACATCTGCAGCTACCACCTCCAGGAGGCCGGGGCCACCCCGGTCCAGGAGATCGCCTACGCGATGTGCACCGCCATCTCGGTGCTGGACGCCGTCCGCGACTCCGGCCAGGTGCCGGCGGAGCGGATGGGCGAGGTGGTCGCCCGGATCTCCTTCTTCGTCAACGCCGGCGTGCGTTTCGTCGAGGAGATGTGCAAGATGCGCGCCTTCGCCCAGCTCTGGGAGAAGGTCACGCTGGAGCGGTACGGCATCCAGGACCCGAAGCAGCGCCGGTTCCGCTACGGCGTCCAGGTCAACTCGCTGGGCCTGACCGAGGCGCAGCCGGAGAACAACGTCCAGCGGATCGTGCTGGAGATGCTCGCCGTCACGCTCTCCAAGGACGCCCGCGCCCGGGCCGTCCAGCTGCCGGCCTGGAACGAGGCGCTCGGCCTGCCCCGGCCGTGGGACCAGCAGTGGTCGCTGCGCATCCAGCAGGTGCTCGCCTACGAGTCCGACCTGCTGGAGTACGGCGACATCTTCAACGGCTCCGAGGTGATCGAGGCCAAGACCGCCGCGCTGCTGGCCGGCGCCGAGGCCGAGATCGCCAAGGTGCTGGAGATGGGCGGGGTCATCCCCGCCGTCGAGTCCGGCTACCTGAAGTCCAACCTGGTCTCCTCGCACGCCGCCCGCCGGGCCCGGATCGAGTCCGGCGAGGACAAGATCATCGGGGTCAACTGCTTCGACACCACCGAGGAGAGCCCGCTCACGGCCGACCTCGACACCGCGATCATGGTGGTCGACCCGGCCTCCGAGCAGTCCGTGCTCGCCTCCCTGGAGAAGTGGCGCGAGCAGCGCGACGAGAGCGCGGCGCTGCGCGCGCTGGAGGAGCTCAAGGCCGTCGCCGCCACCGACGCCAACCTGATGACCGCGACGCTCGCCTGCGCCCGCGCCGGGGTCACCACCGGCGAGTGGTCCTTCGCCCTGCGCGAGGTCTTCGGCGAGTACCGCGCGCCCACCGGCGTCGGCGGCGCCCCGGTCGCCGTGGCGGCCGAGCCCGGCGGCGAGCTGGCCGCCGTCCGTGCGGCGGTCGCCGCGACCGCCGCCGAGCTGGGCAGCGGCAAGCTGCGCCTGCTGGTCGGCAAGCCCGGACTGGACGGGCACTCCAACGGCGCCGAGCAGATCGCCGTCCGGGCCCGTGACGCCGGGTTCGAGGTGGTCTACCAGGGCATCCGGCTGACGCCCGAGCAGATCGTCTCCGCGGCCGTCGCGGAGGACGTGCACTGCGTCGGCCTGTCGATCCTCTCGGGCGCCCACTCCGAGCTCGTGCCCGACGTCCTGCACCGGCTGCGCCGGGCCGGGGTGGAGGATGTCCCGGTGATCGTGGGTGGCATCATCCCGGCAGCGGACGGCGAGGCCCTCAAGGCCGCCGGCGTCGCCGCCGTGTTCACCCCGAAGGACTTCGGCATCACGACCATCATCGGCCGGATCGTGGACGAGATCCGGCTGGCCAACAGGCTCCAGCCGTGGACGCCGACCCCCGCCGCGTCCAGCAGCTGATCCCGGAAGGAACCGACCACCCCTCATGGCTAACGTCAACCGCCTGCGCCCCCGCCGCTCCTGCCTCGCCGTGCCGGGCTCCAACCCGCGCTTCCTGGAGAAGGCCCAGGGCCTCCCGGCCGACCAGGTCTTCCTCGACCTGGAGGACGCCTGCGCCCCCCTGGTGAAGGAGAGCGCCCGGCACAACATCGTCGACGCGCTGAACAACGGCGACTGGGGCAAGAAGACCAAGGTCGTCCGGGTCAACGACTGGACCACCCACTGGACGTACCGCGACGTGATCACGGTCGTCGAGGGCGCCGGCCCGAACCTCGACTGCATCATGCTGCCGAAGGTCCAGGACGCCGAGCAGGTCAAGGCGCTGGACCTGCTGCTCACCCAGATCGAGAAGACCATGGGCTTCGAGGTCGGCAAGATCGGCATCGAGGCGCAGATCGAGAACGCCAAGGGCCTGATCAACGTCGACGCGATCGCCGAGGCCTCCCCGCGCCTGGAGACCATCATCTTCGGCCCGGCCGACTTCATGGCCTCGATCAACATGAAGTCCCTGGTGGTCGGCGAGCAGCCGGCGGGCTACCCGGCCGACGCCTACCACTACATCCTGATGCGCATCCTGATGGCCGCCCGCGCCAACGACCTTCAGGCCATCGACGGCCCCTACCTGCAGATCCGCAACCAGGAGGGCTACCGCGAGGTGGCCGGCCGCGCCGCCGCGCTCGGCTTCGACGGCAAGTGGGTGCTCCACCCGGACCAGGTCGCCGCCGCGAACGAGATCTTCTCGCCCTCGCAGGAGGACTACGACCACGCCGAGCTGATCCTCGACGCCTACGACTGGTGCACCTCCGAGGCGGGCGGCGCCAAGGGCTCCGCGATGCTCGGCGACGAGATGATCGACGAGGCCAGCCGCAAGATGGCCCTGGTCATCGCGGGCAAGGGCCGCGCCGCCGGCTTCCAGCGCACCTCCAAGTTCGAGCCCCCGCAGGCCTGACCCCCTAAGGACCACTGAGATGCAGTTCGGACGCACCTACGAGGAGTTCGAGGTCGGCGCGGTCTACAAGCACTGGCCCGGCAAGACGGTCACCGAGTACGACGACCACCTCTTCTGTCTGCTGACCATGAACCACCACCCGCTCCACATGGACACCAACTATGCGGAGAAGACGACGGACTTCGGCAAGAACGTCGTGGTGGGCAACTACATCTACTCGCTGCTGCTCGGCATGTCCGTCCCGGACGTCTCCGGCAAGGCGATCGCCAACCTGGAGATCGAGTCGCTGCGGCACATCGCGCCGACCTTCCACGGCGACACCATCTACGGCGAGACGACCGTGCTCGACAAGTGGCCGTCCAAGTCCAAGGACGACCGCGGCATCGTCTATGTCGAGACCAAGGGGTACAAGCAGGACGGCACGGTCGTCTGCATCTTCCGCCGCAAGGTGATGGTGCCGACCGAGACGTACATCAAGGAGCGCGGCGGCGAGCAGCCCGGCCGTCCCACTCCCCTCTCCTGAGCCCGGGAGACCCACGGACCCCGGAGCTCCCGGAACCTCGGAGCTCCTGGACCCCGGACGGGTAGGCCGCCGTCATCGGCCGATCCCCACCCGGAACGGGGGCCCTGCTGCCGCAGCCACGCCGGCAGGGCCCCCGGCAATCCCCCCCCCCCCCGCTTTTTCGCTCTCTCCCCCACCCTCCCGTCGCCCGCCGCCACCCTTTCGAGGGAGCGCCGGCCGACACCCCTTCTCTCTTCGCCACAGGAGCCGCACGATGGGACGCCTCGCACAGACCGACGGCCTCACCGAGATCCAGCGGGACATCCTCGCCACCGTGCGGGATTTCGTCGACAAGGAGATCATTCCGGTCGCGACCGAGCTGGAGCACAAGGACGAGTACCCCACCGCCATCGTCGAGGGCATGAAGCAGCTCGGCCTCTTCGGGCTCACCATCCCCGAGGAGTACGGCGGCCTCGGCGAGTCGCTGCTCACCTACGCCCTAGTGGTGGAGGAGATCGCCCGCGGCTGGATGTCCGTCTCCGGCATCGTCAACACGCACTTCATCGTGGCGCACATGATCAACGCGCACGGCACCCAGGAGCAGAAGGACTACTTCCTGCCGAAAATGGCGGCCGGCGAGATCCGCGGCGCCTTCTCGATGTCCGAGCCCGGCCTCGGCTCCGACGTTTCGGCCATCTCCACCAAGGGCGTCAAGGACGGGGACTTCTACGTCCTCAACGGCCAGAAGATGTGGCTGACCAACGGCGGCACGTCCACCCTGGTCGCGGTGCTCTGCAAGACCGACGAGGGCGGCAGCTCCCCGTACAAGAACATGACCACCTTCCTGATCGAGAAGACGGCGGGCTTCGGCCCGAACCCGACCGTCCCCGGCCTCACCGTGCCCGGGAAGATCGAGAAGATGGGCTACAAGGGCGTCGACACCACCGAGCTGGTGCTCCAGGACGTCCGCATCCCGGCCGACCGCGTCCTCGGCGGCGTCCCGGGCAAGGGCTTTTACCAGATGATGGACGGCGTCGAGGTCGGCCGCGTCAACGTGGCCGCCCGCGGCTGCGGCGTCGCCCGCCGCGCCTTCGAGCTGGGCATCTCCTACGCCCAGCAGCGCTCCACCTTCGGCAAGAAGATCGCCGAGCACCAGGCGATCCAGTTCAAGCTCGCCGAGATGGCCACCAAGGTCGAGGCCGCCCACCAGATGATGGTGATGGCCGCCCGCAAGAAGGACAGCGGCGAGCGCAACGACCTCGAGGCCGGCATGGCCAAGTACCTGGCCTCCGAGTACTGCAAGGAGGTCGTCGAGGACGCCTTCCGCATCCACGGCGGCTACGGCTTCTCCAAGGAGTACGAGATCGAGCGCCTCTACCGCGAGGCCCCGATGCTGCTCATCGGTGAAGGTACTGCGGAGATCCAGAAGATGATCGTCGGCCGCCGCCTGCTGGAGGAGTACCGCATCGCGGAGTGACCGACGGTGACCCGGCCCCCGGTGCGGCGACGCGCCGAGGGTCGGGAGAACGGCCCGTTGACGGCCGGACGACGGGCGTGCGGGCCCGTCCCGGCACCCCGCCGTGCCCACCACGGCCCCGGCCTGGTCCGCCTGGGGTCCGGCACGGCTCCCGAAGCGGCCGCAGGGCGTACAGCTGCTGTCACGCGCCTTGCGGCCGCTTCGGCGCACCCTCACCCGCCCCGCCGGACGGCGGCACCATCCCCCACCTGGGGTACGGCGCCACGCCGCGCCCGGTTCCGCCGGCCCACCCGTTGAGACAAGAGTCACCAGCCCCGTCCGGACCCTTGGGAACCGGAGCGGGTCGAGCTACGGTCGTATACCAAGGAGGCGCAACGACGCCTCACGCAGGACACATGAACGAGCAGGCGGGTTGCCCACCCACCGTGTGCTCCCGATAGCATCCACCGGGACAGCAGCCGTCCCTCTATTACTCGATCCCCGCGGTGGCCCCCGTCCAGCGGCCATGATCCCCCGCGACAAAGGTCTTCGATGCCCATCAGCCCGTCCCCTCACACCTCCGTCACGGACCGCGATGCCCTCGCAGCCACGACGGCCGGTCGGCGACCCCGCGTGACCATCGCGCGCGGAGCCACCCCCTGGTTCGTCCCCACCCTCGCCACGGCCGCCGTGACCACCGCCCTCACCCGGCGCAGTGGCAAGTGGGCCCTGGCGGCTGTTCCTGCCTGTGCGCTCGGCGCGGGCATGCTGTGGTTCTTCCGCGACCCCGAGCGTGAGATCGGCACCGGCACGGTGATCTCGCCCGCCGACGGCGTGGTGCAGAGCATCGACGCCTGGCCGGACGGCCGCACCCGGGTCGCGATCTTCATGAGCCCGCTCAACGTCCACGTCAACCGGGCGCCCCTGCCCGGCACGGTGACGTCCGTCGAACACGTCGCCGGTGGCTTCGTGCCCGCGTTCAACAAGGACAGCGACCAGAACGAGCGGGTCGTCTGGCACTTCGACACCGAACTCGGCGACATCGAGATGGTGCAGATCGCGGGGGCCGTGGCCCGCCGGATCGTGCCGTACGTGGACGCCGGTACCAAGGTCGAGCAGGGCGATCGGATCGGTCTGATCCGCTTCGGCTCCCGGGTCGACACCTACCTGCCGGCCGGCGTCGAGGTCGGCGTCGAGGTCGGCCAGAAGACCACAGCCGGGGTGACGCGCCTTGACCGTGACTGAACCTGAGACGATCGTCGGTCTGGACGACGAGGAGACGGCCCTGCGCCGCCGCCGCTGGGCGCGCGACCGCGAGCTGCGTGCTCCGCGCTCGCCGCAGCACCTGTCCACCGCCGACTTCCTGACCCTGGGGAACGCCGTCTGCGGCTTCCTGGCGATCTACTCGATCACCACCGGGGTCCTGGTCCCGCACATCACCAACCCGGACGCCGCGCCGGACAAGCACAGCGCCGCCACCGCGGTGACGCTGCTGCTGATCGGTTCGATGTGCGACCTCTTCGACGGGCTGGTGGCGCGCAAGCTGCGCTCCTCCGCCCTCGGGGCCGAACTCGACAACCTGGCCGACCTGATCAGCTTCGGCATCGCGCCGGCCTACTTCGTCGCGGTCTGGGGCATGGTCTCGCCGGGCTCCGACAGCCGGCTCTCGGCCCTGATCGCGCTGACGGTACTGCTGTCCGTGGTGCTGCGACTGGCCCGGTTCTCGGCCGTGAAGATGCGGCCGGGGGTGTTCCAGGGCATGCCCTGCCCGATGGGCGCCATGACGGTGATCGCCATCGTGCTGCTCGACCCGCCGTTCCTGCCCGGTCTGCTGGCCATCGCCGGCACCGCGTACCTGATGATGAGCCGGATCGAGTACCCGAAGCCGCAGGGGCTGCTGGCCACCGCCACGCTCTGCTGGATCGTCCTCTCGATCGGCTGCCTCGCGGCCTGGGCGACCGGCCTCAAGGGCGGCGACTACCTGCTGCACATCGGGGCCTACGGCCAGATCACGCTGGCCGCGATGGCCCCGCTGCTGGTCATCCGGCGCAAGGTCGGCCAGAAGGTCGGGGACGTGCGGGCGCGCCGCGCCGAGTCGCGGCTCGACTGATCACGGCACGCACGACGAAGGGCCCGGATCCGGTGAACGGATCCGGGCCCTTCGTCGTGTCCGGTGTCGTCCGGGCGACGCGGCCGTTCCTGCGGCTCAGGCGCCGCCGCGGTGGACGCTGAAGGCCGAACGGCGGGCCGCGCGGGCCACGGCCGGGTCCGGATGGACCCCGGAGACGGCGGTCAGCACCGAGGCCGCCCGGGGGTGCCCGGACTGCCGGGCACGGGCGAACAGCCGGACCGGGTCACCGGCCGAGGCGCCCTCGACATGGCCCACCAGCAGCTCGGTCTCCCCGTGGTCCAGTACGGCCGCGGCGGTGTCCACCCAGAGCCAGGCGGCGTCCTCCGCCCCGAGCACGTCCGCCGGGGCCACACCCTCGTCCGACTGCTCGGCCAGCCAGAGCAGCGCGTACGGGCGCAGCACCGGCTCGTCCACGGCGGCCCGCACGGCCTGCTCGGCGGTGGAACCGGCCACCCGCAGCGCCTCGAAGGCGAGGCCGCGCACCAGGGCGTCGTCACCCTGCGCGGCGTCCAGCAGCTCGGCCACGGCGCGGTCGGCCGGGCGGGCGGCCACCCAGGCGCGGAACTCGGCGCGGGCCGGGCCCGGCGAGTAGTCGGCGCAGGCGTTGAGCAGCTCGAAGGCGCTCTGCTCGATGTGGCCGGCGGCGGTCTGCGCGACGGTGCAGATCTCCTCCAGCTTGGCCCGCACCGCCCAGTGCCCCAGCGGGGACAGCTCGGCCGCCTCGTCCTTGCGGACCACCGCGCCGACGGCGGCCAGGCCGTCCAGCATCCAGTCCAGGACGGCGGCGACGTCGGCGGTGGCGGCCGGGGTGTCGATCTGCGGCTCGCGGCAGGTGCCGCGGACGGCCGAGACGGCGGACGCGGCGTGCGGCACGGGCGACAGGCCCAGCGCCCCGGTGCCGCCGCCGACCCGGCGCTCGTCCAGGCCGCGGCGCAGCAGCTCCAGCAGCTCGCTGTCGGCGACCGGGCCGGCCACCAGGTGCAGGAAGGAGAGCAGCTGCGGCGCCTGGTCGACGGCCTGCCCGGCGAGCAGCGCGAAGACGCCGCGCAGGGCGGCCGGCGGCACCGGGGCGAGCAGTGTCCAGGCGTCGAACAACGCCGACCAGCCGCGGACCACGGCCTCGTCGTCGTGCTCCCAGGCGTGCAGGCGCCAGCCGGGGGCGGCGCCGCCGTCCCGGGCCTCGACCAGGCCGACCAGCAGGGCCTGGCCCCACGCGTTGGCGGCGGCGCCGACCGTCATGGCCAGCGCGCGGCCGGCCGCGCGGGCGTCCTCGGGGAGCAGCTCGCCACGCTTGTCGACCTCGGCGAGCTCACCGGCCCAACGGGCGATCCGGACGGCGTCGACCAGCATCCGCCGGGCCAGCGGCGCGAGCTCGGCGGGAGCGGGGAAGCCCTCGGGCACCGGGACCCGGCCACGGCCGGGAGCGGGTGCGGGGCCTCGTCGGCGGGGTACGCCGGGGCCGCCCGGCCGGGCGCCGGCGGGGTGGTGGGCCGTTCCGGGGAGACGGGTAACCGTCGCACCGGAACCGATCGTCGGCGGGAGCGGGGCATCACGGTCGCGCGGGTTCCGAGACGTCACGTCGTGCAGTCTTCCCCTTGTACCGGCCTTCTGTCACATCCGGTTCGCCACGGGCACCGGGAGGCGGGCGCGGGGGGTCCACAAGATCGGGCAACAGAGGCCAAACCGCCTGGCCGGATCTGTGTGGCGTGGGCACGTCATGCAAACGCGGTGACGGGTGGGAGGAGGAAGAGGAGGGGGCGAGGAGGCCACGGAGACGGCCGGTGAAGGCGGCACGGCGCCCCGGCGGCACGGCTCGGCCGCCGGGGCGCCGCCGGGGGCGCCACCGGGGATCAGAGGAGCGGCGTGAGCCAGCGGCGGAGGTGTTCCTCGTAGCGGGCCGGATCGGCGTTCCAGAGGGCCGCGTGGTCGCCGCCGGGGACGGACTGGAGTCCGACCACGTCGGAGCGGCGGCCGGCGAGCCGGGCGGCGGCCTGCCAGGGCGCCACCGGATCGTCCGGGCCGTGCAGGACGAGGGTGGGCACCCGCAGGTCGGTACCGTCCGCGATCCGCGCGAAGTCGGCCAGGTCGACGCCGGTGCGGCCCTCCGCCGCGAGGGCGCCCAGCTCGGCGGCGGCGCCGCGGAAGCCGGCCCGGGCGGCACCCCGGCGGGCGGTGGCGGGCAGGTCGAGGACGGGCGAGTCCAGGATCAGGCCGCTGATCGAGGAGGCCCAGGCGGACCGGGCGGCGGTCTGCAGGGCGATGGTGGCGCCGACCGACCAGCCGTAGAGGATGATCCGCCCGGCGCCGCTGTCCAGGGCGAGCCGCACGGCCGCCTCGACGTCCCGCCACTCGGTCTCGCCGAAGTGGCCGAGGCCGTCCGGGGAGGCGGGCGCGCCCGCGTCCCCGCGGTAGGTGACGGCCAGGGCGGGCAGGCCGAGCCGGTCCAGCAGCGGAAGCACCGGGAGAGTCTGCTGCCGGTCGGCGCCGGCGCCGTGGATCAGCACGACCCAGGTCCCGCGCTTGCCGTCGACGTACCAGGCCGGGAAGGCGCCCAGCTCGCCCGCCGCGGTGGTCTCGGTGAACGGCAGGCCGAGGGCACTGGTCGGGTCACCGAGGTGGACGCGGGGGGTGAAGCGGACCGCAGTGCCGGGCGTCAGGATGCCGCGGTCCGCGCGGGCCAGCCGCCGGGTGACGCCCCGCTCGTCGCCGTGCAGGATCTCGTCCACCACGGCGTGCCCGTTGTCGCCCCACTCGACGGCCCAGCGGCCGGGGCGGATGCTCTCCGGGCTGCGGGTGAAGGTGACGCGCCCGGGGGCGAGGGCCTGGACCAGGACGGGGCCGGCGGCCCGCCCCCGGGCCGCCGACGGGCGGACCATCCGCTCGGAGGCCCTTCGGCCGATGACCAGTACGGCGGCCCCGGCACCGACGGCGGCGGCCGCCACGGCGGCTGCGGTTCCCCAACGCATATCGCTCCCCGCTCTGTTGGTCGTGGACTGGGCACTGTACCCACCAGTCCACTCGCGGGGGCGGCGCCCGGCCACCGGGCACGGCCGTCCGGGTCATACCGGGCCCGTGCCGGGACGGCGCTCGCATGCGTGGGCGGGACGGGTCGGCGCTCGCACGCGCAGGCGGGACGGCGCTCGCATGCGTGGGCGGGACGGGTCGGCGCTCGCACGCGCAGGCGGGACGGCGCTCGCATGCGTGGGCGGGAGAGCCCCTCAGACCGGGATCTCGGTCTCCAGCCGCCCGAGCAACTCCCAGAACCGCTCGCCGAGCGGCTGCTCCGGCTGCGCGCTCCGCGCCGCCGGAGCCGGGGAGCCCCAGCTGCCGGCGCCCCAGTGGGAGGAGACCTGGTTCTCGTTCTGCAGCGCCGTCAGCACGGCGGCGAGGTCGCCCTCGTGCACCGGCACGATCCGGCCGATCGCCCGGACGTGTGCCTGCCAGCGGCCGTCCACGCACTGCCGCAGCCGCTGGTCGAGCTCGTCCCGACGGCCCGTCACGGCGACCAGTTCGCGCAGGGTCAGGCCGAGCACCTGGGCGAGTGCGTACGTCTGCTCCTGGTCGCCGTCCCAGACGCCGGTGGCCTCGGCCCGCCGGTAGTGGTGCAGGGCCATGCCGATCCTGCCGGCCGCGTTCTCCTGGTTGAGCTCGCGGGCGACCCGGAAGTCCCTCAGCCCGGCCGGGCGGACGCCCATCAGCTGGGCGGGCGGGCACCAGAGGGCGCGGGCCAGCGCGATGAACTCCTCCTCGGTCGGGCGCAGCTCGCCGCTCTCCCAGCCGAGCACATGGGCGGACAGCAGCCGCACCCCGTGCGCGGCCATGCCCTCGGCCACCCGCTCGGGGGTCAGGCCGAGGCCGGCGCGATGCGCGCGGGCGGCCGCGGGCGAGAAGGGCACCGGGGGCACGGCGGGGGGCTGTCTTCGTCGCATGGCCCGACGGTAGGGGTCGGCGGTCGGACCGCCCCAGCCGCCGAACACACGAAGCGCGACTGTAGGGGCCTACAGGCCGCTGGACGATCGCACAGGCTGTCATGCCCCTGCGGGGGGTGGCGATCGGAGGTAGCGACGGGGACGGGAACGGGGCGGGAAACGCGGAGACCGTGTGACCAAACCCTCCGTGACCTTGGTTGACTCGCGGTTCGGCCCCGTGATGGGATCCTTCAGCCAATACGGAGGCATGCAGAGGAAGCCGGTGAGAGTCCGGCGCGGTCCCGCCACTGTCACCGGGGAGCACGTCCGGACGATGCCACGGCGGGCCGTCAGAAGCCGCTGGAAGGCCCGGGAGTGCGTTCGACCCGGAAGCCAGGAGACTCTCGCCCCCGGTACGTCGATCCAGGGCGCGGACCCTGAGTGAGGACTCGCACGCCATGCAGGCTGCCCCGCCCCTCCGAGCCCTCTGCTGTCCGCCGTGCGCCCGCTGACCCGCGCCGCCGCCTTCGCGCTGGGCGCCGTCGCGGGGTATCTCGCCGACGCCCGGTTCGCCGACCCGCGCCGCGGCCACCCGGTGGCCGTCTTCGGCAGCGCGGCCGGCCGGCTGGAGCAGCGCCTCTGGCGCGACCACCGGGCCGCCGGCGCCGCCTACACCGCGCTCTGCGTGGGCACCGTCGCCGCCGGCGCGGTGGCCGCCGAGCGCGTCGTCGGCCGCCGGCCACTGGGCCGGGCCGCGCTGGCCGCCGCCGCGACCTGGACGGTGCTCGGCGGCACCTCGCTGACCCGTGAGGCCCGGACCATCGGCCGCTCGCTGGCCGCGGGCGATCTGACGGCGGCCCGCGCGCGGCTGCCGCACCTGTGCGGGCGCGACCCGAGTGCGCTGGACGGACAGCAGATCGCCCGCGCGGTGGTCGAGTCGGTCGCCGAGAACACCGCCGACGCCGTGGTGAACGCGCTGGTCTGGGGCGCGGTCGCGGGCACGCCCGGGCTGCTGGCGTTCCGGGCCGTCAACACCCTGGACGCGATGGTCGGCCACCGTTCGCCGCGGCACGCCCGGTTCGGCTGGGCCTCGGCGCGGCTGGACGACGTGGCGGGCTGGCCGGGCGCCCGGCTGACCGCCCTGCTCACGGTGGCCGCCGCGCCCGAGCCCCGGACCGCCTGGCGGGTCTGGCGGCGGGACGGCTCCGCGCACCCGAGCCCCAACGCGGGCCAGGCCGAGTCGGCCTTCGCCGGAGCGGTGGGCGTCCGGCTCGGGGGCACCCTGCGCTACGGCGAGCGCATCGAGCACCGGCCGGTGCTGGGCGAGGAGCTGCGGCCGGTGACGGTGGACGACATCGAGCGCGCCTGCCGGCTCTCCCGTCGGGTGGGCGCGCTGGCACTGGGTACGACCGTGGCCGGGCACCTGGTGATCCGGGCTTTCACGAGAAGGAGGGGGAACGCATGAGCAACGCGCTTCTGGTCGCCGGAACGACCTCGGACGCGGGCAAGAGCGTGGTCACCGCGGGCATCTGCCGTTGGCTGGCCCGGCAGGGTGTCGCCGTGGCGCCGTTCAAGGCGCAGAACATGTCGCTGAACTCCTTCGTCACCGCCGACGGTGCCGAGATCGGCCGCGCCCAGGCGATGCAGGCCCAGGCGGCCAGGGTGGAGCCCGAGGCGGCGATGAACCCGGTGCTCCTCAAGCCGGGCGCG
The DNA here is from genome assembly GCF_055561295.1 of Kitasatospora sp. NPDC022785. Lineage (NCBI taxonomy): Bacteria > Bacillati > Actinomycetota > Actinomycetes > Kitasatosporales > Streptomycetaceae > Kitasatospora > Kitasatospora sp. NPDC022785. The sequence continues at coordinate 89,463 of NZ_JBVHHB010000027.1, forward strand.
GACGGCCGCAGCCAGGTGGTGCTGCTCGGCCGACCGGTCGCCGAGGTGGGCGCGCTGGACTACCGCGAACGCAAGCCCGTCCTGCTGGAGCGCGCCCTGGAGTGCCTGGCCGACCTGCGCCGCCGCTACGACGTGGTGGTCTGCGAGGGCGCCGGCTCGCCCGCCGAGATCAACCTGCGGGACCGCGACATCGCCAACATGGGCCTGGCCACCGCCGCCGGGCTGCCGGTCGTGGTGGTCGGCGACATCGACCGCGGCGGCGTGTTCGCCGCGATGTACGGGACGCTGGCGCTGCTCTCGGCCGAGGACCAGCGGCACGTGGCCGGCTGGTTCGTCAACAAGTTCCGGGGCGACGCGCGGCTGCTCGCGCCCGGCCTGGAGATGCTGCGCGAGCTGACCGGCCGCCCGGTGCTGGGCACCCTGCCGATGCTGCCGGACCTCTGGCTGGACGCCGAGGACTCGCTCGACCTGTCGACCGTGGTCGACCGGACCGCCGGCCGCGGGCCGCTCGGCGCGGACGTGCTGCGGGTGGCCGTGGTGCGCTTCCCCCGGCTCTCCAACTTCACCGACCTGGACGCGCTGGCCCAGGAGCCGGGCGTCCTGGTCCGCTGGGCCACCCGGCCCGAGGAGCTGGCCGACGCCGACCTGGTCGTGCTGCCCGGCACCCGCGCCACCGTCGCCGACCTGGCCTGGCTGCGCGAGCGCGGCCTGGAGCCGGCGCTCAGGGCGCGGGCAGCGGCCGGGCTGCCGGTCCTCGGGGTCTGCGGCGGCTACCAGATGCTGGCGCGCACCATCGTGGACGAGGTCGAGTCCAAGGCCGGCGCCGTCGACGGCCTCGGGCTGCTGCCCACGCACGTCCGCTTCGGCGCCGAGAAGGTGCTCGGCCGGCCGGTCGGCGAGGCGTACGGACAGCGGGTCGAGGGGTACGAGATCCACCACGGGGTGGTGTCCGTCGAGGGCGGCACACCGTTCCTGGACGGCTGCCGGGTGGGGGCGGTCTGGGGCACGACGTGGCACGGTGCGCTGGAGAACGACGGGTTCCGGCGCGAACTGCTGCGCGAGGTGGCCGGGTTGTCGGGCCGGGCGTTCGTGCCCGCGCCGGACGTCTCGTTCGCCGAGGCGAGAGAGGCCCGGCTCGACCGGCTGGGCGACCTCATCGAGGAGCACGCGGACACCGACGCGCTGTGGAAGCTGATCGAGGGCGGGGTGCCGGCCGCGGGTTCGCTGCCGTTCCTGCCGCCCGGGGCCCCCTTGGAGAATCATGAGTGACGTCCGCTACCCCTTCACCGCCATCGTCGGCATGGCCGACCTGCGGCTCGGGCTGCTGCTCAACGCGGTCTCCCCGGCCGTCGGCGGCGTGCTGGTGCGCGGCGAGAAGGGCACCGCCAAGTCGACCATGGTGCGCGCGCTGGCCGGCCTGCTGCCGTCCATCGCCACCGTCGACGGCTGCCGCTTCGCCTGCGACCCGGCCGCACCGGACCCGCACTGCCCGGACGGCGCGCACAGCGGCCTGCCGGCGTCCGAACGCCCGGCCCGGCTGGTCGAGTTGCCGGTCGGCGTCTCCGAGGACCGGATCGTCGGCTCGCTCGACCTGGAGCGGGCGCTCGCCGAGGGCGTCAAGGCGTACGAGCCGGGGCTGCTGGCCCAGGCGCACCGCGGCGTGCTCTACATCGACGAGGTCAACCTGCTCCAGGACCACGTGGTGGACCTGCTGCTGGACGCCGCCGCGATGGGCCGCTCGTACGTCGAGCGCGAGGGCGTCTCGGTGCGGCACGCGGCGCGGTTCCTGCTGGTCGGGACGATGAACCCGGAGGAGGGTGAGCTGCGGCCGCAGCTGCTCGACCGGTTCGGCCTGACCGTCGAGATCGCCGCCACCCGGGAGCCGGCCGAGCGCGCCGAGGTGGTCCGCCGCCGGCTGGCGTACGACGCCGACCCGGCCGGGTTCGCCGCGCGGTTCGCCGAGGACGAGCGGGCACTCGCCGAGCACATCACCGTGGCACGGGAGTTGCTGCCGAAGGTTGAGCTGACTGATGTGGCGCTTCGTCAGATCACCGCTGTCTGTGCCGCGTTCGAGGTGGACGGGCTGCGCGCGGACATCGTGATGGCGCGCACCGCCGTCGCGCTGGCCGCCTGGGCCGGGCGCACGGAGGTGCTGGAGGAGGACGTCCGCAAGGCCGCCCAGCTGGCACTGCCGCACCGCCGCCGGCGCAACCCCTTCGACGCGCCCGGGCTGGACGAGGAGCAGCTGGACCGGACGCTGGAGGAGCACGCCCAGCCCGAGGAGCCGCAGCCCGAGGACCCCCAGCCCGAGGACCCGCGACCGGACGACCCGCAGCCGGAGGGCCCCGAGGACGACGGCCCCGGCCCGGACGGCGGCGGCCCCGACAACGGCGGCGGCGGCGCACCCGAGCCGGCCGGGCCCGAGGCCCCCGCGGGCGCCGACGCCCCCACCCCCGACGCACCCCAGGACGCCCCCGAGCAGCAGCCGGTACCGGCCCAGCACCCCGCCCCCGCGCGGGAGTCCGCCCCGGTGGCGGCCGGCGACCCGTACCGGACGAAGCTGTTCAAGGTGGACGGCACCGGGAAGGGCGCCCAGGGCCGCCGCTCCCCCGCCGAGACCGACGGCGGCCACACCATCCGCGCCCGCCGCCCGCAGGGCCGGCTGGCCCGGCTGCACCTGAGCGCCACCCTGCAGGCCGCCGCGCCGCACCAGGTGGCGCGCGGGCGGGCGTCCCGGGCGCTGCTGCTGCAGAAGGACGACTTCCGCGAGCAGGTCCGCCAGGGCCGGGAGTCCAACCTGGTGCTCTTCGTGGTGGACGCCTCCGGCTCGATGGCGGCCCGGCAGCGGATGACCGCCGTCAAGGGCGCCGTGCTCTCGCTGCTGATGGACGCCTACCAGCGCCGCGACAAGATCGGCATGGTCACCTTCCGCGGCGCGTCCGCCGAGCTGGCGCTGCCGCCCACCTCGTCCGTCGAGGTCGGCGCGGCCCGGCTGGAGTCGCTGCCCACCGGCGGCCGGACCCCGCTGGCGGCCGGACTGCTGCGCGCCCACGAGGTGCTGCGGGTCGAGCGGATGCGCGACCCGCACCGCCGTCCGCTGCTGGTCGTGGTGACCGACGGCCGGGCCACCGGCGCCCGGGACGCCGTCGCGCAGTCGCGGCGGGCGGCCGGACTGCTGGCCGCGCAGGGCGTGGCGAGCGTTGTGCTGGACTGTGAGTCCGGGCCGGTCCGGCTCGGTCTGGCCCGTACGCTGGCGGCGCAACTCGGCGCCTCCGCCGTGACCCTGGACGAGCTGCGCGCCGAGGGCGTGGCCTCGCTCGTCCGCGAGAACCGCTCCACCCACGCGATACGAAAGGCGGCCTGATCCCGATGCCCAAGGGTGTTCCCGAGAGCGTTCCCGAGGACGGCCTGACGACCCGTCAGCGCCGCACGCTGCCGATCACGGCCGTGCACACCGGCCCCGGCAAGGGCAAGTCCACCGCCGCGTTCGGCATGGCGCTGCGGGCCTGGAACCAGGGCTGGCCGGTCGGGGTCTTCCAGTTCGTGAAGTCCGCCAAGTGGAAGGTCGGCGAGGAGAACGCGTTGCGCGTACTCGGCGCCTCCGGCGAGGGCGGCACGGTCGACTGGCACAAGATGGGCTCCGGCTGGTCCTGGATCCAGCGCTCCAGCGAGATGGAGATGGACAGCGAGGCGGCCGCCAAGGAGGGCTGGGAGCAGGTCAAGCGCGACCTGGCCGCCGAGACCTACCGCTTCTACGTGCTGGACGAGTTCACCTACCCGATGCACTGGGGCTGGATCGACCCGGACGAGGTGGTGTCCGTGCTCAAGGACCGCCCGGGCAGCCAGCACGTCGTCATCACCGGCCGGTACGCCCCCGAGGCGCTGACCGACTTCGCCGACCTGGTCACCGAGATGGCCAAGGTCAAGCACCCCATGGACGCCGGCCGCAAGGGCCAGCGCGGTATCGAGTGGTAGCCCGTTGAGAGTGGCCTGCCGTCGAGAGTGGCAGGCCGTCGAGAGTGGCCTGCCGTTGAGAGTGGCAGCCCGTTGAGAGTGGTAGGCCGTTGAACACCATCCCCCGTCTCGTCGTCGCCGCGCCGTCCTCCGGCTCCGGCAAGACCACCGTCGCCACCGGCCTGATCGCCGCGCTCGCCGCACGCGGGCTGGCGGTCTCCCCGCACAAGGTCGGCCCGGACTACATCGACCCGGGCTACCACGCGCTGGCCGCCGGGCGGCCGGGCCGCAACCTGGACGCGTTCATGTGCGGGCCGGAGCGGGTCGCGCCGCTCTTCCTGCACGGCGCGGCCGGTGCGGACGTGGCGGTGGTCGAGGGCGTGATGGGGCTGTTCGACGGCGCGTCCGGGCGCGGCGAGCTGGCGTCCACCGCCCACGTGGCCAAGCTGCTGCGGGCACCCGTGGTGCTGGTGGTGGACGCCTCCTCGCAGTCCCGCTCGGTGGCCGCGCTGGTGCACGGCTTCGCCTCCTGGGACCCGGAGGTCCGGCTCGCCGGGGTGATCCTCAACCGGGTCGCCTCCGACCGGCACGAGCTGCTGCTCCGCGAGGCGCTGGAGGAGGGCTCCGGTGTACCCGTGCTGGGCGCGGTGCGCCGCTCGGCGGCGGTCGCCACGCCGTCCCGTCACCTCGGCCTGATCCCGGCCGTGGAACGCTCGGCGGAGGCCCTGAAGGCGGTGGCCGACATGGGCGGGCTGATCGCCGCCTCGGTGGACCTGGACGCGGTGCTGGCGCTGGCCCGGACCGCTCCCCCGCTGGACGCCGCCCCCTGGGACGCCACCGCCGAGGTCACGCCGGTCGCCGGCACGCCCCGGATCGCGGTGGCCGGCGGCGCCGCGTTCTCCTTCTCGTACGCGGAGAACGCCGAGCTGCTCACCGCGGCGGGCGCCGAGGTCGTCCCGTTCGACCCGCTGCACGCCGACGACCTGCCCGAGGGCACGGCCGGTCTGGTGATCGGCGGCGGCTTCCCCGAGCTGTACGTCCGGGAGCTGAGCGCGAACTCCCAACTGCGCACAGCGATCGCCGCGTTCGCCGCCTCGGGTGCGCCGATCGCCGCCGAGTGCGCCGGACTGCTCTACCTCGGGCGGGAGTTGGACGGCCTGCCGATGTGCGGCGTGCTGGACACGGCGGCCCGGATGACCGAACGGCTGACCCTCGGCTACCGGGAGGCCGTCGCACTCCACGACTCGCCGCTGGCACCGGCCGGCACCCGGGTACGCGGGCACGAGTTCCACCGCACGGTCTGCGAGCCCGCGGCGGGCGAACGGCCGGCCTGGGGCTGGCGGCTGCCGACCGGTCCGCGCACCGAGGGCTTCGCCGGCGGCACCCCCGACAACGTTCACGCTTCGTATCTGCACCTGCACTGGGCAGGATCACCGCAGCTCGCCGCCTCCTTCGCGGCCGCCGCGGCCGCGCACCGGGCGGGCTGAGCGGGAGGTCGTCGGTCCAGGCCGTCGGTCTAGGGTGGCGGGATGAGCGCTGCACAGGTGATCGTCCTCAACGGAGGCTCCAGCTCGGGGAAATCGAGCATCGCCCGCCACCTCCAGGAGCTGCTGCCCGACCCGTGGCTGACCCTCGGGGCCGACACCCTGGTCGACGCGCTGCCCGCCGCGCTGCGCGACGGGCAGGACGGCGACGGCCAGGGCATCGGCGGGCTGGACGACGGCGACGGCACGGTGACCGTCGGGCCCGCCTTCGCCGCACTGGACGAGGCCTGGACCGTCGGCGTCGCGGCGATGGCCCGGGCCGGCGCCCGGATCATCGTCGACGAGGTCTTCCTCGGCACCACCGCCTCGCAGCAGCGCTGGAGCCGGGCCCTGGACGGCCTGGACGTGCTCTGGGTCGGTGTGCACTGCGCGCCCGAGGTCGCCGCCGCCCGGGAACGGGCCCGGGGCGACCGCGCCACCGGCATGGCCGCCGCCCAGGCCGAGGCCGTGCACCGGGGCGTCGTCTACGACCTGGAGGTGGACACCTCCCGCACCGACGCGGCGGCCTGCGCCCGACTCGTCGCGAAGCGGGCCATCCGCTGAAACGCGGCCCGCCGGCGCCACGGTCGACTGGGTGCCCGAGCCGTTCCAATGAAGCGGTCAGGCCAACTCGGTGAACTTCCCGGTCCGGCACGAGCCGGTGGTGACGGTGGCGGCGTAGTCGCCCTACGGCTCCCGGTCGAGCAGCGCGGCGAGGTAGCCCGCCACGTCCTCGTGCAGCTCGGCCCGTTCCGGCATGCGGCCATGGCCGCTGCCTGCCGTCACGTTGATCAGCACGCCCTCGCACCAGCGGACCAGCCGGCGGGCGTCCGCGTCCGGCGCGCGGGAGCCGCAGCCCTCCAGCGCGGAGACCGCGAAGTCGAGAAAGCCCGCACCCAACCGGTCGTAGACGGCGCGTAGTTCGGGGCGGCGGGTGGCCTCCAGGGCCAGTTCGAAGCGGGCCACGGTGAGCGCGCGGCCGGCCGTCAGCGCCTGGTGCACGGCATCGGCGGCGACCTGGGCGAGCAGGTCGCGCGGCCCGGCCCCGGGGGTGGCCGGCCCTGCCGCCGCGAGGACGCCCGGCGACTCCAGCTCCGCGATCCGGGTCAGCGCCAGCTCCAGCAGGGCGGCCCTGGTCCGGGCGAGGTTGGAGGTCGAGCCGGCGGGCAGTCCGGCCGCCTCGTCCACCGCGCGGTGGGTCAGCCCGCGCAGGCCGCGCTCGGCGATCAGGGCAATGGCGGTGTCGGCGATCAGCGTCGGACGCGGGGGTGTCATGGGTCCGATTTTCGCGGGTCCCGGGAGAAGCACCCAACTCACACTACAGATGTAGTACGGTGCTCTCGATACCGAAACTACAGGTGTAGTTCGAGAGGGGAGCCCAAATGGACCAGGCAGAGCCACAAGCCGTCGTCATCGGTGGCGGCATCGGCGGACTGGCCGCCGCCGTCGCCCTCCACCACCAGGGCGTCACCGTCGCCGTCCACGAGCGCGCCGCCTCGCTCGAACCCGTCGGCGCCGGCCTCGCCCTGGCCCCCAACGCGCTCCGCGCCCTCGACCGGCTCGGCGTCGGCGACCGGCTGCGCGCCCTCGCGTCCCCGCATCCCGCCGTCGGCCTTCGCCGCCCCTCCGGCCGCTGGCTCGCCCGCACCGGCACCGACGCGGTCGAGGCGTTCTTCGGCGACAAGGTGATCGCCGTCCCGCGCGCCGCCGTCGTCGACGCCCTGGTCGACGCCCTCCCGGCCGGGAGCATCCACACCGGCTCCCCCGCCGAACTGGCCGACCCGGGCGACGCCGACCGGTTGGCCGTGGTCCGCACCCGAGCGGGCGAGCGACCCGCCGAGCTGGTGGTCGCCGCCGACGGCATTCGTTCGGCGAGCCGCGCGCTGCTCTTCCCGCACCACCCCGGCCCGCGCTACTCCGGCTTCACCACCTGGCGCACCATCGTCACCGAGCCGCCGCGCGCCCCGTTCGCCGCCGGCGAGATCTGGGGGCGCGGCCGGCTGGTCGGCATCGTCCCGCTCGCCGACGGCCGGGTGTACGTGTACGGTGCCGCCCTCGCCCCCGCCGGGGCCCGCGCGGCGGACGGCGACGAGCGGGCCGAACTGCTGCGGCTGTACGGCGACTGGTGCGCGCCCGTGCCGGAGCTGCTGGCCTCGGCCGACCCCGCCGAGGTGCTGCGCCACGACGTCTGGGAGATCGCCGACCCGCTGCCCGCCCACCACCGCGGCCGGGTCGCCCTGCTCGGCGACGCCGCCCACGCCATGTGCCCGTTCCAGGGCCAGGGCGCCTGCCAGGCCATCGAGGACGCGGTCGTCCTCGCCGCCGGCATCGCCCCCGGCACCGACCCGGCCGCCACCCTCCCCGCCTACACCGCCGCCCGCCTCCCCCGCGCCACGTCGGTCGTCGCCGGCTCCCGCCGCATCGGCGCCCTGGTCGCCCGCCGCTCCCCGCTCGCCGTCCTGCTCCGCGACGCCGCCCTCACCCTCGGCGGCCTCCTCCCCGACCGCGTCCTGCTCGGCCGCGCCGGCGCGACCTACGACTGGCACCCCCCGGCCCCCACCGGCAGGCACCAGCCGGAGCCCGGCAGCAGCGGCCGGTCGTCCCGCTGACCTCGGACACCGTCGACCTGACCGGGCTCGCGCGATTCGTGACCCGCCGTCGGCTTCCCTCGTTCCGCTCGCCCTCGCAGGAGATCGCATTCACGGGGCATGCGGGTGAACGGCCGGGTGGGGCGGTTCGGCGGGCAGGTTCCGCGCGGTATCCCTGCTCGGGCTGAGTAGCCGTCAGGGTGGCCGGCGTGCGGCCCGGAACACAGGTGGGTTCATGAGAGCGTTTTCTCGAAGTCGGCGTGCCGTGGCCGCCGCCGTCACGACGGTGGCGGCCATGGTCGTGACGGTCGGCCCGGCGGGCGCGGCGCCCGTCCAGGACTACGGCGGGCTCAGCCCCGACATCTTGGCGATCATGCACAAGCCCGCCTACGAACACGCGCAGTGGGGCCTACTGGAGATCGACGACACGACCGGCGAGGTCATCCACTCCCAGTACCCGAACCAGTTCTTCATCCCCGGTTCGACGGCCAAACTGGTCAGCGTGTCGGGCACCTGGCACACGCTCGGCGGCGACCACCGGTTCACCACCCCCGTCCAGGCCATCGGCAACCGGTCCGGGTCGGTGCTGGACGGGTCGCTGGCCCTGGTCGCACAGGGCGACCTCACCATGGGCGGCCGGACGAAGCCGGACGGCTCGGTCGACTTCACCCCGATCGACCACACCTACGCCGACGACGTCCCCGGCGCGACGCTCACCCCCGAGGACCCGCTCGCCGGCCTCGACTCGATCGCCCAGCAGGTGCGCGCGTCCGGCATCACCGAGGTGCACGGGGACGTCGCGATCGACCCCCGGCTCTTCGCCCCCGACCCCGGGCTGGACCCCACCCCGACCCCGCTGATCGTCAACGACAACCTGATCGACCTGCTGTCCACCGCCACCACCCCCGGACAGCCCGCCCAGCTCAGCTGGCGGCCGCAGGTCGCGCCGTACCAGGTGGAGTCGACCGTGCGGACGGTCGAGGCCGGCGGCACCACCGACATCGCGTTCTCCACCTCGCCGGACGGCACGCACATCACCCTGTCCGGCACCATCGCGGCCGACGCGCCGCCGACCCTGCGGGTCTCCCACGTGCTGGACCCGAACGCCTTCGGCCGCACCGCTCTGATCGAGGCGCTCGCCCGCGCCGGCGTCACCGTCACCGCCCCGCCCACCGGCCCCAACCCGACGGGCCTGCTGCCCGACTCGTACGACGGCACCCAACGCGTCGCCGCGTACGTCTCCCCGGTCTACGAGCAGTACGCCCGGCTGATCCTCAAGGTCAGCCACAACCTCGGCGCCAACCTCGGCATCTGCCTGATGGCCGTCACCACCGGCAGCCACCAGTGCGCGGACGGCTTCCCCGTCCTCAGGGACTTCCTGACCGGCGCCGGGATCGACCCGACCAAGGTGCAGCTGCTGGACGGCCGCGGCGGCAACCCCGTCGACCGGGTCACCCCTGACGTGGAGAACGAGATCCTGCACTACTGGCAGGGCACCGCCGACGCCGACCGGTTCCGGGAGGCGCTGCCGATCCTCGGCGTGGACGGCTCACTCGCCAGTGCCTGCGACGGCTGTCCGACCTGCCCGGGCAAGGGCAAGGTGTGGGCCAAGCCCGGCTCCGTCATCGGCTACGACGCGGTCAACGACCGGCTCGCCGTCGGCGGCGAGACCCTCGGCGGTTACCTCGCCGCGGGCCACGGCCGACTGCACACCTTCTACCTGGCCGTGAACGGCGCCTCCACCCCGAACATCAACACCTTCTTCGACGTCGTCAACGACCTGAACCGGATCGCCGGCCTCCTCCAGGAGCAGGCGGAGGCGCGGTCCTGACAGCGCACCACAGGATGGCGAGGGCCCCGGCTGCCAGGCAGCCGGGGCCCTCGCCGGTCCGCAGGGGTTCAGCCCCGATCGGCCAGGGGGGTGACCCCGTCGAGGATGCGCTCCAGGCCGAAGTCGAGCGGGTCGCCGCCCTGCGGGGCGAAGGCTCCGGCGGCGATCGCCGCGGTGAGTGCGGGGAACCGGTCTCCGTGGCGCTCCAGCACCTCGCCGGCGAGCCGGTTCCACTCCTCACCGCCTTCCTCGTCCGCGTCGACGAGCTGCTGGGCGAGGCTGCGGATGTGGCCGATGATCAGCAGCACGGTGTCGTGCTGCTGCGCCGCGGAGAGCCCGGTCGGGGCCAGGGCTGCCAGGGCCGAGTCCATCCAGGCGAGCTGGTTGGGACCCATGAGCTGGCGGCGCATGGCGGTGGCGGCCAGGATCCAGGTGTGGCGGCGGTACAGCGCCCAGCACTGGCGGGCCCACTCGGTCAGCCGGGGGCGCCAGCCGTCCTGGCGGCCGATGGACCCGGGGGGCGCGCCGAGGGCGGAGTCGACCATCAGGTCGACCAGTTCGGCCTTGCCGGGGAAGTACCGGTACAGCGCCATGGTGGTGACGCCGAGCTCGGTGGCGACCCGCTGCATGGAGACGGCGTCCAGGCCCTCCGCGTCGGCGACCTCGATGGCGCCGGCGACGATGCGCTCGGCGGTCAGTGAGGGCTTCGGACCGCGGCGGGGCTGGTCCTGCTCCCCCCACAGCAGCGCCAGGCTCGCCTTCGGGTCGCGCTTCTTCTCCCGGCTTCCGGCCATACGCGTCAGCTCCCTTGTGGTTCTCGTGCTGGTTCCGGCGGGCGATTGACGCCCTCTCAGAACTGTGTATAACATACACTCAATTGCGTATCCGATACACAGTTCAAGGGAGTCACCCCATGCTCGGCACCGTTCTCCTCGCCTCCGCCGTCGCCTCCGCCGTCGCCGCCCCCGTAGCCGCAGCCCTCGGCCACCGCCGGATCAAGCAGGCTGCAGGCGCCCGGCTGATGCGGATCGACACGCCGAACGGCATCGACGAGCAGGGCTTCGTCCGCATCGGCGGGATCGAGCAGTGGATCTCGATCCGCGGCGAGGACCGCACCAACCCGGTGATGCTGGAGATCCACGGCGGGCCCGGCGCCTCCAACGCGATCTACGGGCCGCGCACCCGGGCCTGGGAGAAGCACTTCACGATCGTCCGCTGGGACATGCGCGGCGCCGGCAAGACCCTCGGCCGCGGCGGCGCCGAAGGCCAGGGCGAGCTGAGCTTCACCCGGATGTACGAGGACGCCGTCGAGGTCACCGACCACGCACGTGCCCGGCTCGGCGTCGAGCAGGTCCTCCTCGTCGCCAACTCCTTCGGCAGCACCTTCGGACTGCGCCTGGCCCGCCAGTACCCCGACCGCTACAGCGCCTACGTCGGCACCGACCAGAAGATCCACGACGCCGGCCGCGACACCGGCGACCACCTGGCCCTGCTGGCCCGGCTGCACGCCGCCGGCAAGCGCAAGGAGCTCGCCGCCGTCGAGGAGATCGGCCCCGACCTGCGGACCCGGACCGCCGAGCAGCACGGCGCCTACGCCAAGATCGTCGCCACCACCGACCCGCTGACCTTCTCCACCATGAAGTCCGTGGTCATGAAGTCGCTCTGGTTCTCCCCGCTGCACTCGCTGAGCGAGCTGAGCACCCTCGGCAAGGGCATGAAGCTCTCCGAGCGGGTCCTCCCCGCCACCGCCGGCTTCGACGACCGCGCCGACGGCACCCGCTTCGACCTGCCGTTCTTCGTCTTCCAGGGCGACCGGGACGTCCTCACCCCGACCGACCGCGCGAAGCGCTTCTTCGACGACGTCCAGGCCCCGGTCAAGGAGTTCGCCCTCATCGAGGACGCGAGCCACTTCGCGTCCTTCCAGCACCCCGACCGGTTCCTGGAGCTGATGCTGGCCAAGGTCCGGCCCGTCGTCACCGGCGGCTTCCACACCGCCGGCCGGTGAACGCCGGCGTGGGGGTAGCTCCTCGGGGGGAGGCGCTCCTCCGTGCAGACGACGTGCCGCCGGCTCCGGTCCGGCACCGTGGAGCCCATGCAGATCGAAACCTCTCCCGGTGCCGCCACCGTCCGCCCGGTGCCGCGCCCGGCGCCGCGCCCGGGCCGGTGGCCGGGGTACGCGGTGGCGGTGTGGGGCGTCCTGTTCGCGGTCCCCAGCTTCGTCTGGGCACTGGGCGGCACGGTCGGCGCGGAGTCGACGGTGGCGCCGGAGCTGGTGCAGCTCGCCCGCGACGGGGTGCCGTGGTTCCTGGCCGTCCTGTGGGCGACCGGGTTCCTCAAGCTCTTCGGGGCGGTGGTCGGCATCGGCCTGGTCAGGGCGTGCGGCCTGCGGACCGGCCGGTTCCTGGTGTTCTGCGGCGGCGGTGCGACCGTCCTGCTGGTCTGGCACGGCTGTCTCTTCGTCGCGCACGGGCTGCTGGTCGAGGCCGGGGCCGTCTCCTTCGATCCCGCTCTGCTCCGGCTGAGCCACTGGTACCTCTACCTGTGGGGACCGTGGTTCGTCGCCGGCGGGCTGGCGTTCGCCACCGCCACCGTGCGCCACGTCCGTGCGGACGACGACCGGCGCGGCCTGCGGCTGCTCGGTGCGGCGGGCGCGCTCGGCGCGCTGGTCCTGTCGTTGGCGATGACCGTCGCCGGGGTCGGCTGAGGAGCGGGGCCGCGGGGTCAGCCGGTGGCGCGGACGTAGATGTCGGCCGCGCCGGGGAGTCCTCCGGGGTCGGCGGCGACGTAGATCCGCCGGCCCGGGCCGAGGCGCGCGGGTGCCGGCTCGGGGGTGGGCGTGGGGGCGGGCGTCGTCGTGGCGGTGGGCGTGGGGGGCACGGCCGGCGCGGGATCGACGGGCACGGGATCGGCGGGGGTGGGCTGCGGCTCCTCGGCCGGGAGGGCGGCGGGAGCGGGTTCCCTGGCGTCGTCCGCCGGGCACGGCGAGGCGACCGGTTCGGCCGGCAGGTCCGGCTCGGTCTCCGCAGGCGTCGCGTCAGGCGTCACGTCGCGCGCGGGCGTCACCGTGCCGGTGGCCGTGGGGGTGGGAGTGGCCGTGGCCGTCGGGCCGGGCGTGGGCGGCGTGGTCGGGCCGGGGACGGCGGTCACCGCCCCGGGCAGCTCCGGTGCCTCGGCCGGCTCGTCGCCGCCGAGGGCGGCCGCCAGGTCGGACGGCAGCGGTGCACTCGGGCCCGGCACCGGCAGGTCGTAGGTGCGCAGGAAGTCGCCCAGCCCGACGTCCTGGCCGCCGGCCAGCCGGTAGTGCAGGTACGCGACGGGCGCGCCGTCGGCCGTCCGCGTGTACACCGCGCCCACGGGCACGTAGTACCGCCCCGCGCCCGGGTGCTGGGAGGGGTGGAGACCGGCCAGCAGCTCGGCGCGGTCGCGGTCGGTCTCGATGACGCCCCGGCCCAGCGAGAGCGCGTTGATGCCGCGGACCGCCAGGGCCGCCGTGACCGCCACGAAGAGCACCAGGCCCATCGCGACCGTCCGTCGCAGCACCGGCCGGCCGTGCAGCGCCGGCCAGGAGTCGCTCACCATCCGTTCCGGCGCGGCGCGCCCTGCTTCCTTCACCGCTCCCCAGCTCCCCCGCCTCGCACCGCTCGGGCCACGCGCGCCACTCGCACTGCCCGACGTGGACCCTACGCTCGTGGGTCCGGGAGCTGCCAACCGCCCCTGTCAGCCCGGATAGGCCGGGGCCACGGCCGCCTCCATCGTCCGCCGCGCCGAGCCGCTGCCGTCCGCGGGGACGCTCCACAGGTCGGCGCCGAAGTCGCCGGGGAGGGCGTAGAGCAGGGTGGAGCCGTCGGTCCAGACCGCCTGGTCGTCGATGTTGCGCTGCTCGGCGGTGGCGGTCTCGGTCATGGTGGCCAGGTCGAGCACGTAGAGCCGCCAGGGCGCGTCCGCGGGCAGGCCGGGGACGCGTTTCTTGTAGGCGATCCGGGTGCCGTCCGGGGAGAGCGAGGGGCACTCGACGTTCTGGTGGAGGGTGGTGAGGGTGCGGGCGGCGAGGTCGCCGCGGACGAGGTAGGTCTGGCCGCCGGTGGCCGCGGTGGCGTAGAAGGTGTCGTCGTCGGCGAAGGTCACGCCCCAGATGTTGACGTCGGGCGCCCGGTCCGGCTTGCCGTCCTTGATCAGGTCGAAGGCCTCCAGGTTCTCCCGGAGGTTGCCGTCGCGGACGTCGACGATCGAGGTGCGGGTGGAGAAGTCGGTGCCGGCGTAGGAGTCGCCGCTGACGAAGACCGTCCAGGCGGCGAGGTGGCCGGAGGGCGAGACCCGGGAGCGGGTGGGGATGCCGGCGGCCGGGAAGGACCGCAGCTCACGCAGGTGGTCGTCGAGGACGACGGCACGGTAGGTGTCCTGCAGCGCGCCGCGCTCGGCCTGGAGGCAGATGCCGGTGCCGCCCGCCGTGTAGAAGCGCAGGCACTGGACGCCGGAGGAGGTGCGCGGGCCGTCCGGGTGGTCGGCGGGGACGGTGGCGAGCTCGTCGCGGTGCGGGCCCCAGGCCATGTTGCGGAACACCAGCTGCCGCCGGCCGGACGGCTTCCCCAGCGAGGCCGGCCCGGGGGTGACCACCGGGCCGCCGGGCTGCACCTGGTCCTTGCGGGCCGACTGGCCGGACGCGTGGAGCACGGCTCCGGTGCCGACCGAGCCGAGCAGCAGCACGGCGACCAGCAGGATCAGCACCCTGGTACGGCTTTGGAGCGGTGGGGTCACGAGGGCACCTCGGAGTCGGTGGCGGGGACGTCGTGGGAGTCCCGGAGCACGAAGGCGGCCCCGAGGACGCAGCCGGCCAGCGCGGCCGCCGACCAGGCCAGTGCGGCGCTGCCGCCGACCGCGCTCCACAGCGCGCCGAACACCAGCGAGCAGGCGAACCGGGCCAGCGCCTGCCCGGCGCCGACCAGTGCCAGCCCGGCGCCGCGCTGCGCGGCAGGGACGGCGTCGGCGGCCGCGGCGGCCAGCACGCCGTCGGTCGCGGCGTAGAAGGCACCGTGCAGGACGAGGACGCAGACCACCACGGGCAGCCCGCGCAGCGGCGAGAGCAGCATCCCGTACGCCAGCAGCAGGAGGCCGTGGCCGGCCAGGAAGAGCCGGCGGCGGCCGATCCGGTCGGCCAGCGCGCCGAGCGGGACGGCCAGCAGCAGGAAGGCCGCGGCGGTGCCGAGCGGCAGCAGCGGGAAGAGGTCGACGGCGAGGCCGAGCCGGCGCTGCACGAGCAGGTAGAGGAAGGAGTCGCTGACGGTCGTCAGGCCGAGCAGCACCGCGCACAGGGCCAGCCGGCGCAGGCCGGGCAGGCGCAGCAGGGCGAGGCCGTCGCGCAGGCCGGGAGCCGGAGCCGGCCCGTCGTCGGCCGGCGCCGGGCGGCCCGGGACGAAGAGCAGCAGTACCAGCACACCGAGCAGGGCGACGCAGGCGCTGACCGTGAAGACCGCGTTGTAGCCGTGCCGTTCGCCGCCGTCGGCGAGCATCGGCCCGCCGGCCAGGCGGAGCACCAGGAAGGCGGTGAGCGGTCCGAGCAGCGCGCCCGCCGTGTCCATCGCCCGGTGGACACCGAACGCCCGCCCCCGGTGGGCGGGTTCGGTGGCGAGCGAGATCATCGCGTCCCGGGGCGCGGTGCGCAGCCCCTTGCCCGTGCGGTCGACGGCGAGCACCGCACCGATCAGCGGCACGGTGTGGACGAGCAGCAGCAGCGGCTTGCAGAGCGCCGACAGCCCGTACCCGGCCGCCGCGACCGCCTTGTGCCGGGGCGCGCCGTCGGCGCCGCGCCGGTCGGCGAGGTGGCCGCCGGCCAGGCGGACCAACGCGCTGAACCCGTTCTGGATGCCGTCCAGCAGCCCGAAGCCGAGCGGGGAGAGGCCGAGCCCGGTGAGCAGGTAGAGCGGCAGCACCGCGCTGACCATCTCCGAGGAGACGTCGGTCACCAGGCTGACGGTGCCCAGGGCCAGCACGGTTCCGGGCACGGCGGCGGCCGCCCGCCGCCCCGGCCGGGGGGCCGGGGCGACGGGGGCCTTGGAGCTGCGGGATTCCGCGACGTACACGGGCGTCAGTTCCAGATGCCGGTGATGGTGGCGGCGGAGGCGGCGTTGCCCGCGTGGGTGGTCAGCCCGGCGAGGTCCTCCAGCGTGCGCAGCACGTTGTAGTGGTTGTAGGTGGTGGCGGTGGTGGCGCCGGGAGTGACGTGCGCGCCGTAGAAGACGGTGGGGATGCGGTTGCCGGAGAGCCTGTTGTCCTCGTCGAAGGTGACGACGAGGATGCTGTTGTTGTTCTTGGCCCAGGCCGCGTACGCGCCGAGCTTGTTCTGGATCCAGGTGTCGCCGGTGGAGACCGAGCAGTCGTGCATGTCGTTGCAGAGGTCGGGCACGACGAAGGAGACCTTCGGCAGGGTGCTGTAGTCGGTCGGGAACTGCGTGAAGGTGTACGCGGTGTTGGTCGGTACGTTGCTGAAGCCGAACCACGGGTTGTGCTTCTGCGCGTACTTGCCGCTGCTGCAGGTGGTCGAACCCTGGCTCGGCAGGCCCTCGTTGTAGCTGCCCCAGGTCTTGCCGGCGGCGATCAGCTCGGAGCCCAGGTTGGGCTTGTTGATCGAACCGACCGGCACGCAGCTGTCGTCCGTGCGGCCCTGGTTGGAGCCGGAGAACAGCTGGTAGTAGTTGGGCTCGCTCGGGTGGGTGATCCCGAACGACTGGGTGAGGGTGGCGCCGCCGGCCTTCAGGGTGTTGTTGATGTACGGCGCGCCGGAGCTGCCGATGATCTGCGAGTAGGCGTGGTTCTCCAGCACGACGACGACCACGTGGTCGGGCGTGGGGAGGGTCGCCGCCTGCGCGCTGGAGCCGGTGGCCGCCCAGAGTCCGAGCGAGCCGGCGACCAGGCCGAGGCCGGCCGTCAGGGCGGTGAGGGTGCGGCGGGGACGGGTGCCGCCGGTGCGGGCGTCGCTGTCACTGGTGCGGGTTCGTGCGAAGGGCATGGTGTCCTCCGTTGAGTCGGGAACTGCCGTCGGGAACTGCCGGGTCTGGAGCGCCGAGAACAGTAGGAGCGCGGCGGTGGCGGTCACGGCACAAGGAAGGTGAAGAACAGGCGAACAGCCGCCGCGCGGGGGCGGCGGAGGTCACAGGCGCCCCGATTGACCCGTTCGTCGCGACCGTGGTGGGATCTCGTGGGCCGGCGAACGGCTGTCGAGCGGCTGTTCAGCGGCTCATGGGCGGCTACCGGGTGAAGGGAACGCGACGTGATCGGGCTGCTGGCCCTCGGCGAGGCGGGTCGCCCGCTCGCCGACGCGGTGCACCGGCTCTGGCCGGACAGCCTGGTCCTCCGGGCGGAGGACGACGGCGAGGGCGCGGACGAGCTCCTGGAGACCGCGCTGCGCGGCTGCCGGCAGCTGGTCTGTTTCGCGCCCGTCGGTGCGACCGTACGAATGCTGCTCCGCCGCCCGCCCATCGGCCGTCCCCTGCCCGGCGTGGTCTGTGTCGACCCGGAGCGGCGCTTCGCCGTGTCGCTGACCGGGGCCGCCGGGGGCGCGGACGACCTGGCCGGCGAGGTGTCGGCCCTCCTCGACACCTGCCCGGTGATCACCAGCGGCCGGGCCCGCGCCCCGCGCACCCCCGCCCGCCCGGCCGGCGTCGGGCACGACGCCACCGTGGGGCGCCACGAGCTCCCTGGGTGGGACCTCCCCGGGTGGGACGAGGACGTCCTGGTCTGCCCCCCGCCGCCGACCCGCCCCCCGGGACCGCGCGCGGGCGGCCTGGTCGTCGGGGTCGGCCTGCGCGAGGCCGCCGCGGCGCCCGAGGTGACCCGGCTGATCCGCCGCACGCTGCGGGAGGCCGGGCTGCCGGCCTCCGCCGTCGCCCGGCTCTCGACCCTGACCGGCAAGGGCGGTCACCCCGCCGTCCGCCGGGCCGCCGCCCTGCTGGGCCTCCCGGTGGACGAGCACACGGCCGAGGAACTGTCGGCCGTCGCGGTGCCCAACCCGTCGGCGTCCGTCGGCGAGGCGGTCGGCACCATGAGCGTGGCGGAGGCGGCCGCGCTGGCGAGCGCACCGGGCGGCGAACTCGTCGTCCCCAAGCGGAAGTCGTCCACGGCGACGGTGGCGGTCGCCCGCGCGGCCGTACGCGGCCGGCTCGCGGTGATCGGCCTCGGCCCCGGGGAGCGCGACCTGATCGTCCCGCGCGCCGAGGCGGAGCTGCGGCGGGCGTCGGTGGTGGTCGGCGTGCCGGGCGCGTTGGCGGTCGCCGCCGGGCTGCTGCGGCCGGCCGCCCGGCGGCTCACCGCCGAGGACTGCCTCCGGGCCGCCGTCGAACTCGCCTCCCACCGGGAGGCCGTCGCCCTGGTCGCGCTCGGGGACGGGCTCGCCTACGCACCACCCCCCTCCGACCGCTACGCACTCGTGCGGATCCCCGGGCTGCCCCTTCCCCATGCCGATGGAGACCACTCGTGACCGCCCCCGACCCCGACCTCCGCCACCACGGTGACGCGGAGGTGCGCGACGACGGGGCCGGCCTGGTCGACCTCGCCGTCAACGTCCGGACCGGCACGCCCCCGCAGTGGCTGCGCGAGCACCTCGCGGCGACGCTCGGCGACCTCGCGGCATACCCCGAGGGGACGGCCGCCCGCGCCGCCGTCGCCGCCCGGCACGGTCGGCCGGTGGAGGAGGTGCTGCTCACCTCGGGGGCGGCGGAGGCGTTCGTCCTGCTGGCCCGCGTACTGACGCCACGTCACATCGTCGTCGTGCACCCGCAGTTCACCGAGCCGGAGGCCGCGCTGCGGGACGCCGGGCACGCCGTGGACCGGGTGCTGCTCACACCATCGGACGGCTTCCGGCTGGGCGCGGTGCCGGCGGAGGCCGACCTCGTCGTCCTCGGCAACCCCACCAACCCGACCTCCGTCCTGCACCCGGCCGCCGCCGTCGCCGCCCTCGCCCGCCCCGGCCGCACGCTGGTGATCGACGAGGCCTTCATGGACACCGTGCCCGGCGAGACCGAATCCCTCGCCGCCGTACGGGGCCTGCCCGGCCGGGTGGTCGTCCTGCGCAGCCTCACCAAGACCTGGGGCCTGGCCGGCCTGCGCATCGGCTACGCCCTCGGCCCGGCACCGCTCATCGCCGCCCTCGGCGCCGCCCAGCCGCTCTGGCCGGTCTCCACCCCGGCGCTGGCCGCCGCCGAGGCGTGCAGCACGCCCGAGGCCCTGGCCGAGGCCGAGCAGGCCGCCCAGGACCTCGCGCTCTGCCGCGACCACCTGCTGAAAGGCCTCGCCGCCTTCCCGTCCGTCCGGGTGCACGGCGAGCCGGCCGCCTCGTTCGTCCTGATCGAACTGCCGGGCGCCGCCGCCGTCCGCGAGCGCCTGCGTGAGCACGGCTTCGCCGTCCGCCGGGGCGACACCTTCCCCGGCCTCGGGCCCGACTGGCTGCGGATCGCCGTCCGGGACGCGACGACGACGGACCGCTTCCTGGCCGCACTCGACGCGGTGTCGGGTGCCGGTGCGCGTACGCCCGGGCCCCACGCCTGACCCGAGCCCCGACCCCTGACCCGAGCCCCGACGCCGAGCGCGCCGACTTCAGTCCTGGGACAGGACCGGGACAACTCACGCACCAGCCGGTGATCAACCCGGCCCTAGCGTGGAGGCAGACAGCGATCCCCCCTCGACAGACGGAAGTTGGGACCTCCATGCGCGCGCGAATCGCCCTCACCGCCCTTGCGGTCACCGCACTCGCGGCCGCCGCCACCGCCTGCGGCCCGGAGAACGGTGACGCGCCGTCCGCTGCGGGCCCCGCCCCGACGACCGCTGCCGCCGCGACCACCACTCCCCCGGCTGCCGCGCCGACGCCCGCCTCGCCGACGCCCGCCGCGCCGGCCAAGTCGGCGAAGCCTTCGGCCGCCGCCCCGGGGGCGGGCGACAAGACCGGCTACGGCCAGGCCTGCGGAGCCAACGACCTCACGTTCAGCGCCAAGCTGGAGACCCAGGCGGGTGGCTACCTCCAGATCACCGCCAAGGCCAAGCCGGGTATCACCTGTGTCCTGTCGGGCGAGCACCCGGTCATCGCCTTCGGTTCGGGCGGCATCGAGGCCGCCAACGCCGAGCAGGCCGTCGGCACGCCGATCACGCTCAGCGGTTCCACGGTCGCCTACGCCGGGATCAACCCCAAGAGCACCAAGGACAACCAGGCCGTCGAGTTCAAGGACGTCATCGTCGCCATCGGCCGCACGGACCCGAACCCGGTGAGCATTCCCGTCGGTTCCATCAAGGTCGACAAGCCGGTCGTCACCAACTGGCACACCAGCGCTAAGGATGCCGTCCCCGGCGTCTGATAGCCGACGGCCGGCCGTCGGCCACCGTGTCCCGACCGCGTGGAGTGGAGACCGCTCCGGGCCGGCGCCGGACGCCGCCGCAGGCGTCAGCAGAGACCGACCGCGTCCCCCACCTGCACCCTCCCGGGCTCCACCACCTGCGCGTACACGCCTGCGCAGGGCAGCGCGGCCATCCCCTCCAGCGGCACCAGCCGGTTCTGGGCGGCGAGGACCTTCAGCGCCGCCGTACTGCGCGGCAGTTCGCCGTGCGGGAGGGTCGGGACGGCGCAGCGGGGAGTGGGGACCAGGACGCGCAGCCGGAGGTCCGGGCCGATCCGCAGCTCACGGCCCACCCACTCGTTCTCCACGTAGCCCTCGCCCTCGGTGCGGATCACCAGGTTGGGGCGGTAGCGCTCCGCCCCGGCCGCCACGGCGTCCAGGGTGGAGGTGGTGAGCAGGTGCAGCGGGGCGAAGTCGAAGAACGTCCCGGCGGGGGCGGCCCGGCCGATCTCGTTCTCCGTGACGGCGACCTCCGCCGAGGTCCCGCGGGCCAGCACCTCTTCGGGCACGGCCCGTTCGACGGTCGCACCGGCGGGGCGCTCGCCCACCAGGCTCACCTTGCGGCCCAGCAGCCCGGAGAGTTCGGTCTCGCGCACCACCCGGCCGTCCGGCCCGGTGATCACGACGCCGCCGGCGTCCAGCACGGCCGTGAACCCGAGCATCCCCGCCCAGAGCCGCGGGTTCTTGGCGCTCGCCACCCTCCCGCTCTCGGCGTCGAGCAGCCCCAGCACCCGGTCCCCGTGCAGCCCGCGCTCGGACACGGCCGCCTCGCCCAACTCCTCCCCCAGCATCGACTTCACCGGGTACCGCCGGAGCCGGTCCACCGTCCCGATCCTCATGCCACCACCTCCGCCCACCGCAGCGCCTCAGTACCGCGAAGTGTCCCCCACCCGGACCGAGTTCGGGGCCGGTCTTTCGGGGCCGGCGCCGGACCGGGTTCGCGGGCCGCCGTCCCGACCCGGGCCGCCTACGGTGCGATGGGCAGCCGGCGCTTGTGGTCGGTGAGGCGGTAGCGGCGGACGATCGTCTCGAAGGCCTGCTCGCCCACCGGCTTGCCCTCCAGGAAGTCGTCGATGTCGTCGTAGGTGACGCCGAGCGCGTCCTCGTCGGCCTTGCCCGGGTCGAGGGTCTCCAGGTCGGCCGTCGGCACCTTCCACACCAGTTCGGCGGGCGCGCCCAGCGCGTCCGCGACGGCGCGCACCCGGCGCTTCGTCAGGCCGGTCAGCGGGACGAGGTCGGCGGCGCCGTCACCGAACTTGGTGAAGAAGCCGGAGACCGCCTCCGCCGCGTGGTCGGTCCCGACGACCAGGCCGTCGTACGCGCCGGCCACCGCGTACTGGGCGATCATGCGCTGGCGGGCCTTGATGTTGCCGTGCACGAAGTCCTGGTGGGCGGGGTCACGGAAGGCCAGTCCGGCGGCCACCGCGGCATCGAGCGCGGCGTCGCTCGCGGGCTTGATGTCGACGGTGAGCACGTCGTCCGCCCGGATGAAGGAGAGCGCGAGCTGCGCGTCGTGCTCGTCGGCCTGGACCCCGTAGGGCAGCCGCATCGCGTGGAACCTCGCCTCGTGCCCGGCGGCCCGGGCCCGCTCGACCGCGAGCTGGCACAGCCGGCCGGCGGTGGTGGAGTCGACGCCGCCGCTGATGCCCAGCACGAGGGAGCGCAGACCGGTGGAGGTCAGTCGCTCGGTGAGGAAGGCCACCCGGCGTTCGATCTCCCGCTCGGCCTCGAAGGTCTCGGCGACCTCCAGCTCCCGGGCGATCTCCTGCTGCACGGCGAGGGGCGCCGACTCGCTCACGTCTGCTCCTTGGTCTGGTTCACGAGGTGCTGTCGCACCCACCCTACTCAGCCCCGATGCCCGGCGGGACGGCCCACCGGGCAGGCGCCGGCCGGGCCCGCCGACGCCGGTGCGACGCGCCGCACCGGCCGCCCCGGCCGGAAGGCGGCCCTCGCGGCCGCCGTCCTCCGCCCGTCCTCCGTCCGCCCTCCGTCCGCCCTTGGCGCACACACCCGCTGACGATCCGTCGGGAGCGATCCGTAGCATGGGCACGCACACGGCCGGGGGGTCTGACGCCTCTGGCAGACTGTGCGCGCAGTGACCTTTTGGGCCGGGGCATGACATGGGGGCGGGGCATTGAGCAGCCGGGGAACCGTGCTCGGAGGGCGCTACACGCTGACCGAGCGCATCGGTGGCGGGGGCATGGGCGCCGTCTGGCGGGCCGACGACGAGGTGTTGGCACGGCAGGTCGCGGTGAAGATCCTGCATCCGGGGCTGGTCGAGGACGGCACGTTCGTCAAGCGGTTCCGGCGCGAGGCCCAGTTGCTGGCCGCACTCAAGCACCCCGGCATCGTGGACGTCCACGACTACGGCGAGAGCGGCGACGACTCCGAGGACCGGGTCGCCTACATCGTCATGGAGCTGGTGGACGGGCGGCCGCTCGACAAGGTGCTCGCCGAAGGCGGCCCGATGGCTCCGGCGCGGGCGCTCGGGCTGCTCGCCACCGCGCTGGACGCGCTGCACGCCGCGCACCGGCAGGACATCGTGCACCGCGACGTGAAGCCGTCCAACCTCATGGCCCGGCCCGACGACCGGCTGACGGTGACCGACTTCGGCATCGCGCGGGCCGTGGCGAGCACCAGGATCACGGCCTCCCACGCGGTGATCGGGACGGCGCTCTACATGGCCCCCGAACAGGCCGAGGGGAAGGCCGTCACGCCGGCCTCGGACCTCTACTCGATCGGCGTGGTCGGCTACGAACTGCTCACCGGGGAGCCGCCGTTCACCGGCGAGACGGTGCTGGAGGTCGCACTCAAGCACATCCGGGATCCCGCGCCGGAGCTGCCGGCGGACCTCCCGCCGGAGGTGCGCGCGTTCGTCGCCACCGCGCTGGCCAAGAAGCCGGAGGACCGCTTCGCCGACGCCGCCGCGATGGCGGCCGCGGCGCGGGCCGCGATCGGGGCCGAGCCGAACGCGTCGGCCGCTCCCGCGGCCGCTCCGGCACCCAGGACGCCCAAGACGCCCGGGACACCCGAGTCCCCCAAGGAGCCCGCGAAGGCGGCAGGTGAGGTCGGCAAGGTCGAGTCCCGTGACGCCACCGAGCCGGGCACCCGCCGCAGACGGCGCGGGTTCCTCGTCCCGATCGTCATACCGGTGATCATCACGGCCGGCACCACGACCGCCCTGCTGATCGACCACACGCCGTTCCGGTCCGAGGCGAAGACGCCCGGCGCCCAGCCCTCCGTGGTCGCGTCCACGAGCGCGGACGGCCCCGCCGCCCCGCCGGCGACGCCGCCCGCCACCACGCCGCCGGCCACCCCTGCGCCCACCGGGACGGCGACGCCGGGCGCCACCACCCCCGCACCCGCGACACAGCCCGCCCCGGCCGGCGGCAACCAGGCGGGGGCGACGGCGCCCACCGCCGGCGCCTCGGCCGGCGGCCAGGGCACCCCGCCGCGCGGCACCGCCGGCGGCAGCGGAGGCGGGGCGGGCACCGGCGGCGGCGCGACGCATCCCCCGGCCAACACCCCCGCCCCGCCGGCCGCCACCTCCGCACCCGCGGACCAGCCCCCGCCCGCCAACCCGGCCCCGCAGACGCCCAGCACTCCGCCGGGCTGCGGTGGCACCACGTGGGGGTCCATCGTCAACGTGGCGTCCGGCCGCAAGCTCGGCCTCTCCAAGGACACCCCGTCGGGCGGCCAGGCCGTGATCATGGGCGGGAACACCGCATACGGCTGGGTGCGCTCGGACCCCGACCCCGGCGGCTGGTACCACCTCTACCCGTGCAACCTGAGCGGCGCCGCCCTGGTCCAGGAGACGGACGGGCGGGTGTCGCTCTCCAGCGGCTTCAGCTACCTGAGCAGCTGGAAGATCACCGCCGCGAGTACGCCGGGCGCCTACCGTCTCGCGGAGTACATGGGGTCCAGCTGCCTGACCGACAACGGCGCGGGCAACCAGGTCACCATGGTCACCTGCACCCCCGGCAACAAGTCCCAGGAGTTCAGGATCCCCTAGGACTTGACGTACCACCAGTTGACGAATCCCGTTACCGTTTTCACGGCCCCGCATTTTGGTGCGGTCACGGGACCACGTCGTCACGCCGTCGGAACCGAGGGCGTTGATGGTGAAGTTGAGGTCGTCGAGCTTCTTGCCGAACGTCACCTTGCTTGATCAACATCTCGCCTCACCGGAGGTTCGAATGCGGATCAACCGCGCCCCGAGGGGCAGTTCCCCCACCCCGCCGACCCTTCCCGGCTAGGCCCCCTCTCCCCCCTCGACTCCCTTGGCCCCCTTGGCTGCCTCGGCTCCCTCATCCGCCTTCGCCTGCACCTCGACAGCCAGGATGGCGAGCAGGCCGGGGAACTTGGCCTCGATGTCGGTACGGCGAAGGCTGGCCATCCGGCTGTTCCCCCCGTCGACCTGGCGGATCAGCCCGGCCTCGCGCAGCGTGCGGAAGTGGTGGGTGACCGTCGCCTTGGAGACGGGCAGCCCGAAGGAGCTGCACGTCCGCGCCGTGCCGTCCGGCGCGGCGGCCAGCTCGCGCACCACCCGGCGGCGCAGCGGGTCGGCGAGCGCGGACAGCACCCTGCCGAGCTCGATCTCCTCGACGGCCGGGTGGCCTTCTTCGTCGGGCATGGCGGCGACCTCCTCAGGTACGACTTGAATCGTACCTCTGGCGACTGCTACCGTCCGGCAGGTACGACTGACGTCGTACCTGAAGCAAGGGGGAGAACCCGGATGGACCAGCTCGTCACCCTCGTCGGCATCGCCCGGCCCAAGCCCGAACGCGCCGAGGAGCTCAAGCAGTTGCTGCTCTCCTTCGTCGAGCCCACCCGGCAGGAGCCGGGCTGCCTGGAGTACCACTTCCACGAGGACCGCGACGAGCCCGGTGTCTTCGTGTTCTACGAGGCGTGGCGCAGCCAGGCCGACCTCGACGCCCACCTGGCACTGCCGCACCTGCGCGACTTCTGGGAGCGCCGGATGGACTACCTGACCGGCGATCTGGAGATCCGCTTCCTGACGATGCGGAGCCCGTACCCCGGGGCCTAGGGT
The DNA here is from genome assembly GCF_055561295.1 of Kitasatospora sp. NPDC022785. Lineage (NCBI taxonomy): Bacteria > Bacillati > Actinomycetota > Actinomycetes > Kitasatosporales > Streptomycetaceae > Kitasatospora > Kitasatospora sp. NPDC022785. The sequence goes on from NZ_JBVHHB010000027.1 coordinate 114,785, forward strand.
GCGCCCGGCGGTTCGCGCACACCCGGCGGGCTTCGCGCTGCGCCGGAAATCGCCCCGGTTCCGCCGAGGACCTGGCAACGGTCGAGGAGTCGGCGGCGCACCGCGGGCGCCGCGGTGACGCGCAGGGTGCAGCCCGCGCCGCGTCGGGCCGGCCCACGAGCCAGGCTCGGCGATCAAGGTGGCGGGGGTGCCGGCGGGCGTCGCGAAGCACGTCGCGAGACCGGTCAGGAATCGAGAAGCCCCGGCCGCAGCGCAGCCCCTAGCGTGATGGTCATGGCAACCACCGCTTCCATCGCAGCCCCCACCTCCCTCGCGTCCGTCACCCTCGAGGTGGCCGACCCCGAGGCCGCCCACCGCTTCTACAGCGCCTTCGGTGTGAACGCGTACATACGCCTGCGGGCGTCCGAGGCGCACTCCGCCGGATTCCGCGGCTTCACCCTGGCGCTCACGGTGTCCGGCCCGGCCACCGTCGACGGCTTCGTCGCCGCCGCCGTGGACGCGGGCGCCACGGTGCTGAAGCCCGCCGCGAAGTCGCTGTGGGGCTACGGCGGCGTCGTCCAGGCCCCGGACGGGACGATCTGGAAGATCGCCACCTCGGAGAAGAAGGACACCGGCCCCGCCACCCGCCAGATCGACGAGCTGGTCCTGCTGCTCGGCGTCGAGGACGTGAAGGCCACCAAGCAGTTCTACGTCGGCCGCGGTCTGACCGTGGCCAAGAGCTTCGGCGGCAAGTACACCGAGTTCGCCCCCGGTCAGTCCAGCCCCGTCAAGCTGGCGCTGTACAAGCGCCGTGCCCTGGCCAAGGACCTCGGCGTCCCCGCCGACGGTTCCGGCTCGCACCGCATCGTCCTCGGCAGCACCGCCGACACCTTCACCGACCCGGACGAGTTCGCCTGGGAGACCGCCGCGTCGCTCGCCCCCACGCCGTCCTGACTCCCGGCCCCACTCCCACCCCGCTTGACCCTCCTGTCATGCCGATCGACCGGCGAACAGGTGCCGACGTGACATCCGGGCCCTGGCCCGGATGTCCGGCACGCATACATCCACAGTGCAAGGAGTAGGACATGAAAGCGCACGTCAGCTCGATCCTCCTCGGTGTCCGGGACATGGACCGGGCCAAGCGGTTCTACACCGAGGGTCTCGGCTGGAAGATCAGCAACGACTACGGCATCTCGGTGTTCTTCGAATCGGACGGCGCCTCGCCCGTCGGCTTCTACGGCCGCGAAGGCCTGGCCGACCAGGTGGGGACGGACCAGGAAGGCAGCGGCTTCAGCGGACTGGTTCTGACCTACGTCGTCCGCAGTGAGACGCGGGTCGACGAGATCATCGCGGAGGCCCGGAAGGCCGGCGCCACCATCCTCAAGCCCGCCGGTGCTCTGCCGTGGGGCGGGTACGGCGGCACCTTCGCCGACCCGGACGGCTACGTCTGGAGTCTCGGCTACAGCGCCCAAGGAACCGACCAGCCCTACGCCGAGTAGCCGCGATCTCTTGCCTCACAGCAGCCCGGGACGGCGCGGTCGACTTCTTCCACTGGTGCCCCTCCCCACGGGAGTGGTGGCAGGTCGCGCACACGCCGGAGGGCGACCTGGCCGGCATCCACATCCCGGCCCACAGCCCCTCCGGCCCGATCATCGGCTTCATCGGAGTCGTCCCGGAACAGCGCGGTCGCGGCTACGCCTACGACCTCCTCGTGGAGTGCACCCACCTCCTCGTCGAGCAGGGCGCGGAGTTCGTCACCGGAGCGACCGACCGGGCCGACTTCCCGATGGCCGCGAACTTCGCCGGGCGGGCTTCCCCGTCATCCGTGAACGCATCAACTTCCTCCCGGCGGGCCGAGCGGCCTAGCGAGGAGTAACACGCGGTGAGCGGTCCGGTCCGAGGGCAGTCCCGGACCGCTTGCCAGTGCCCGGCCGCATGCCGGCTGGCCATGTCCCCCCCAGCAGGATCACGATCCACAGTCGGCGTACCGGCCGGCAGAGCGGGCGCCGGCCGGGTTCGTCCACCGGGCGCCGGCCGGAGCGGAAACGGCCGCCGGGCCTCCCCTCACGTGGAGGGAAGGCCCGGCGGGGTGCTCAGTGGGAGGCGGCTCAGACGAGGCCGGCCTTCTCCAGGGCGGAGCAGCAGGTGTTGACCAGGAGGCGGGTCACCACGTAGGGGTCGACGTTGGCGTTCGGGCGACGGTCCTCGATGTAGCCCTTCTGGTCGACCTCGACCTGCCACGGGATACGGACCGAGGCGCCGCGGTTGGAGACGCCGTAGCTGTAGACGTTCCACGGGGCGGTCTCGTGCTTGCCGGTCAGGCGGGACTCGATGTCGGCGCCGTACTGGGTGACGTGCTCCAGGACCTTCTCCTGCGAGGCGCCGAGCGACTCGCAGGCGGTGATGATCGCGTCGTAGTTCTCGCGCATCGCCTTGGTGGAGAAGTTGGTGTGCGCGCCGGCACCGTTCCAGTCGCCGCGGGCGGGCTTGGCGTCGAGGGTGGCGTCGATGCCGAACTCCTCGGCGGTGCGGTAGAGCAGGTAGCGGGCGACCCACATGTGGTCGGAGACGGTCAGCGCGTCGACCGGGCCGATCTGGAACTCCCACTGGCCGGGCATGACCTCGGCGTTGATGCCGCAGAGCGCGAGGCCGGCGTCGATGCAGCGGTCCATGTGCAGCTCGACGATCTCGCGGCCGAAGACCTCCTCGGCGCCGACACCGCAGTAGTAGCCGCCCTGCGGGGCCGGGAAGCCGCCCTCGGGGAAGCCGAGCGGGCGGGAGCCCTTGAAGAAGGTGTACTCCTGCTCGATGCCGAAGATCGACTCCTGAGCGGCGAACTGCTCGGCGATCGGGCGGAGCAGCGCACGGGTGTTGGACTCGTGCGGGGTGCCGTCGATCTCGTTGACCTCGCACAGGACGAGGATGTTGTCGCCGCCGCGGATCGGGTCCGGGAACGTGGCAACCGGCTCGAGAACCCGGTCCGAGGCGTGACCCTCGGCCTGGTTGGTGGAGGAACCGTCGAAGCCCCAGGTGGGGATCTTGTCCGCGTTGGCCAGGATCCGAGTCTTGGAGCGGAGCTTGGCGGTCGGCTTCGTGCCGTCGATCCAGATGTACTCGGCCTTGATTGCCACGACGGTGAACCTCGCAAACTGGGTGGTGGGTGCCCGCGTAGCGTCGCAAGCCGCCGTTTCCCGGTTGTTCCTCTCATGTAACACCCAGGTGAACCAACCGTCCGCGTCGGCACGGTCACGGTGCGGGAGTGCCGTGCGTGGCACCCCGCACCGGCCCGCGGGCAGGGCGGGTGTCAGTACCGGCCGTCGGCCGGTACCGGTACCGGCCGACGGTGCGGGTGAGTACCGGGGCACGGTCCGGGTGTCAGTGCCGGCGGGCATGCGCGGCCCGGCGGCGGGTGGCCCAGAGGGCGCAGCCGCCGGCCGCGACCAGGGCGGCGGCGCCGACGGCCAGCGGGCCCGTGCTGTCGCTGCCGCCGGTGGCGGCGAGGCCGGCGCCGGTGCCGGACGGGCTCGCGGTGGCCGCGCGGGGGGCGGCGGCGGCCGTGGTGGCGTCCGCGACGGGCTGGACGGCCGGGGTGCCGGTCGGGAGCGGGGCGGAGGGAGCGGCGGTGGAAGGGGTGGGGGTCGTGGCCGGTGCGGCCGGCTTCTCACAGCTCACCGAGGCGACGGTGATCTTCCCGGTGACCTTGGCGACGTTGAGGTTGAGCGGGTTCACCTCGATCTGCACCTCCAGGGCCGAGGCGGCGGCCGTGGTCGAGGTGGTGCTCCGCTTCGAGAACTCCACCGAGACGCTGCCGACCAACGGCACGTCCACCTTGGTCGGCCCGTACAGGCTGAGGGTGACCGGCTTGCCGAGGACGGTCAGCCTGGCGGGTGCGACCACGTCGGCGGTCGGCTGCCCGTCGACCGGGCAGGTGGCCTCGGAGCTGAGCGCCTCCAGGCCGAGCAGGGTGGTGGCCGGCAGGCCGGGGGCGTGCACGTCGGCGTTGACCAGCTTGACGGAGGCGTAGGTGCCCTTGGCATCGGACCTGGTCACCGCCTTGCCGACGTCCGCCTTGACCAGGGTGACCGGGCCCTGCTGGTCGACGCCGTCGACCTTGGCGGTGAGCACGGAACCGTCGCGCTGCGCCGGGGTCTCGACCTTGTTGAGCGCGATGTCGACCGGGACGTCCACCGCCTTGTTCAACAGGCTGACGTCCAGGTCGAGTTCGGCGGTCACGGCGCGCGCCTTGCCGGCTGGGGCCGACGAGGGCGCGGGTGCCGGCCCGTTGGCGTGCGCCGACGGCACGGCTATCAGCGCCGACACCACGACGACCGCGGCGGCGAGGGAGCGGGAGGAACGGACGGAAGAAGGCATGGCGGTACCCCACGGCTGGTGGTCTCGGTGGAGCGCGCCTCCGACATCACCCGCAGGGCGGGGCAAGGGGCTGGCGCTCCGAACGACGAGCCGCCAGTCTTCTCGAACAATCCGTCACATGAGTCACACAGAACGTCATTTCACTCGTTCGAGTGAGGTTGCCGCCCGAAGCTGCCTGCCCTGCGGCTCGTTACGGCAGCCGCCAGTCCACCGGCTGCGCCCCCTGCCGCACCAGCAGTTCGTTGGCCCGGCTGAACGGCCGCGAGCCGAAGAAGCCGCCGTTCGCCGAGTACGGGCTCGGGTGCGCGGACTCGATCGCGGGCACCTCCCCCAGCAGCGGACGCAGGTTCCGGGCGTCGCGCCCCCAGAGGATCGCCACCAGCGGACCGCCGCGCGCCACCAGCCCCCGGATCGCCTGCTCGGTGACCTCCTCCCACCCCTTGCCACGGTGGGCGGCGGGCTTGCGCGGCGCGGTGGTCAGCGCGCGGTTCAACAGCAGGACGCCCTGCTGGGTCCACGGGGTGAGGTCCCCGCTGGACGGCTGCGGCAGGCCGAGGTCGTTCCCGTACTCCTGGAAGATGTTGACCAGGCTGGCCGGGATCGGCCGCACCTCGGGCCCTACCGAGAAGCTGAGCCCCACCGCGTGGCCGGGCGTCGGGTAGGGGTCCTGCCCGACGATCAGCACCCGCACGTCGGCGAGCGGCTGCTGGAAGGCGCGCAGCACGTTCGGCCCCGAGGGCAGGTACGTGCGGCCGGCGGCCAGCTCGGCGCGGAGGAAGTCGCCCATGGCGGCGACCCGCCCGGCGACCGGCTCCAGCGCGGCGGCCCAGCCGGGTTCGACGATCTCGTTCAGTGGACGCGGTGCCATGGTCGCCACCCTATCGGCCTACACCGACAGCGCGTTCACCCGGATGATCTTCGAACGCCGGAGGGGACGATCGCCCCACGACCGGCCGGACGACCGGCCGGGCGACCACCCCGGCCGCCGCACGATCAGCCCACCGGCCGTCCGCGCAGCACCACGAGCCGCGGGTCCGCGAGCACCCGGACATCGGCACGAGGGTCCTCGTCGTAGACCACGAAGTCGGCCGGAGCGCCCTCCTCCAGGCCCGGCCGGCCCAGCCACCGCCGCGCGCCCCAACTGGCCGCCGACAGCGCCTCGGCCGGGGTCAGCCCGGCCTTCACCAGCTCGGCCACCTCGTCCGCGACCAGGCCGTGGGCGAGCGAGCCGCCCGCGTCCGTGCCGACGAAGACCGGGATGCCCGCGTCGTGCGCGGCGCCCACGGTGGCGTAGCGGCGCTCGTGCAGCCGGCGCATGTGCGCGGACCAGGCCGGGAACTTGCTCTCGCCGCCCGCCGCCAGGGCCGGGAAGGTGGCGATGTTGACCAGGGTCGGGACGATCGCGACGCCGCGCTCGGCGAAGACCGGGATCAGCTCCTCGGTCAGCCCGGTGGCGTGCTCGACGCAGTCGATTCCGGCCGCCAGCAGGTCCGGCAGGGACTCCGCGGCGAAGCAGTGCGCCGTCACCCGCGCGCCCTCCTCGTGCGCCGCCGCGATCGCCTCGGCCAGCGCGTCGCCCGGCCAGCAGGCGGCGAGGTCGCCGCGCTCGCGGTCGATCCAGTCGCCGACCAGCTTCACCCAGCCGTCGCCGCGCCGGGCCTCGGCCCGGACGTAGGCGGCGAGGTCGCCGGGCTCGATCTCGTGCGCGTAGTTGCGGATGTAGCGGCGGGTGCGGGCGATGTGACGGCCGGCCCGGATGATCCGGGGCAGGTCCTCGCGGTCGTCGATCCAGCGGGTGTCGGCGGCCGAGCCGGCGTCGCGGATCAGCAGGGTGCCGGCGTCACGGTCGGTGACCGCCTGCTTCTCGCTGGTGGCGGCGTCGACGGCGCCGTGCGCGTCCAGGCCGACGTGGCAGTGCGCGTCCACCAGACCGGGCAGCACCCAGCCGGTCACCGTCCGGACGTCGGCGGCGCCGGACGGACGCGTGAACGCCACTTTGCCGTCCACCACCCAGAGTTCGTCCCGGACGTCCTCCGGACCGACCAGCACCCGGCCCCTGACGTGCAGCACCGCAGCATCGCTCATGGCCCGCACTCTACCGACGGGAGTGCTCCGTGTAAGCAGCGAAGATGCGGCAGACTCATTCCCGCCCGAACGACCCCGCTCCAGAAAGGCCGGCTGTGAACGCGCGAAGCGAGATCACCATCGAGAGGCACCCCTTCCTCGACCTGCCCCCGCTCGGCGCCGCCGACTTCGCGGCCATCGAGGACCAGGTGGCCGCGCTGCTGCACACCACCGCCGACGTGATCGTGACCCAGGGTGAGGCGCTGCTGCCGCTGGAGGCGGCGATCCGGGGCGCCGCGCACCCGGGCTCCACCGCGCTGAACATCGTCACCGGCCCGTACGGGCAGACCTTCGGCAACTGGCTGCGCGACTGCGGGGCGACGGTCGTCGATCTCGCCGTCCCGTTCGACAGCGCGGTCACCGCCGGACAGGTCGCCGAGGCACTGGACGCCTACCCGGCGATCGACTTCGTCTCCCTCGTCCACGCCGAGGCCGCCACCGGCAACACCAATCCGGTCGCCGAGATCGCCGCCGTGGTCCGCGAGCACGGCGCGCTGCTGATGCTCGACGCCGTCGCCTCCGTGGCCGCCGAGCCGCTGCTCACCGACGCGTGGGGCGTCGACCTGTGCGTGATCGGCGGCCAGAAGGCGATGGGCGGCCCGGCCGGGGTCTCGGCCGTCTCGGTCTCCGCGCGCGCCTGGGAGCGGATCGCCGCCAACCCGGCCGCCCCGCGCCGCTCCTACCTCTCCCTGCTGGACTGGAAGGAGCGTTGGACGGACGCCGGGCGCACCGTACTCCCGCACGCCCCGGCCCAGTTGGAGATGCTGGCGCTCGGCGCCTGCCTGGACCGGATCAGCGCGGACGGCCTGCCCGCCGTGATCGCCCGCCACCGCGCCGCCTCCGCCGCCACCCGCGCCGGCGTGCGCGCGCTCGGCACGCTCAGCCCGTTCGTCCCCGAGGACGCCCACGCCGCCCCGGTCGCCACCACCCTGCGCACCCCGGACGGCCTGCACGCGGCCGAGCTCACCGCCGAGCTGCTCCGCCTCGACCCCGCGCTCCCCGTCCAGCCGGGCGGCGGCGCCCTGGCCGCCTCGATGCTCCGTGTGAACCACTACGGGCCGGCGGCCTCCCTGGAGACCGTCCGGGGCTGCCTGTCCGCCCTCGCCACGGCGACCGGCGCGAACGCCTCGCCGGCCCTGGCTGCGGCCGAAGCCGCCTGGACCGCGACCGCCAGCTAGCCGGCTACGGCCCCAGGAACGCCGAGCGGCCCCCGTTCACACGGGGGCCGCTCCGGATCTCCGCTCAGTGCCCGCCGGCGTCCACCACCTCGACGCCGCGGATGTTCCGTTCGATCTCCTCCACCGGCAGGGCGACCGCCAGGGCCCAGTAGTAGATCACCAGGGAGAACACCACCACGACGAGGATGTCCCACCAGAGCGGCAGATTGCCCAGGGAGCCCTCGCCGAAGGAGCCCTGCCAGGAGGTCACGCCCATGCCGACCAGGTAGACCGGCAGCCACTGCCCCGCCTTGAAGTCCATCCGGGGCGCGTTCGGCACGCCCTTCGACACCGCGTACGCGGAGTAGCCGCCGAGCAGCACGTAGCCGATCAGGATCGCCAGGCCCAACCGCCACAGGGTGTCCCAGCCCGCCCAGTAGATGACCAGGCTCGCCACCGCGAAGGCGAGCGGCGAAATGATCGTGCCGCCGGGCAGGTGGTACGAACGCTCCAGCGTCGGCAGCCGCTTGCGCAGCACCCCGAAGGCCAGCGGCGCGCCCGCGTACATCAGCACGACGGCGGACGTGATGAAGCCGACCAGCCGCTGCCAGCTCGGGAAGGGCAGGAAGCAGAGCACACCGGCGACCCACGCGACGATCAGGCCCAGCCACGGCACGGAACGCTTGTCGGTGAACTGCAGGGTCTGCGGCGCGTAGCCGTTGCGGCTCAGGCCGTACGTGACCCGCGAGCTGGAGGTGATGTAGACCAGCCCGGTGCCGGCCGGCGAGATGATCGCGTCGATGAAGAGGATGGTGGCCAGCCAGCCGAGGCCGATCAGCGTCGCGAGGCCAGCGAACGGACCGCTGATGCCGGGGTAGTCGAGCGTCGTCCAGCCGCCGGCGAAGGTCTCCGGCGGCAGCGCCCCGATGAACACCACCTGGAGCATGACGTAGATGACCGTGCCGATCACCACCGACCCGAGGACGGCCCGCGGGATGTCCCGGCGGGGGTTGCGGCTCTCGCCCGCCCACTGGATGGCCTGCTCGAAGCCGAGCAGCGCGAAGATCACCCCGCTGGTGCTGATCGCCGCGAGCACACCCTTGGAACCGTCCGGCGCGAACCCGTGGACGGTGAAGTTGGAGCCGTGGAACTCCGTGATCCCGAGGACGAAGATCACCAGGATCGGGACCGCCACCTTCCACACGGTGGCCACGCTGTTGGTGTGCGCGAGGAGCCGTACACCGAGGAAGTTGATCGCCACGAAGACGCCGAGCAGGGCTGCCGCGACGAAGAACCCTTCGGTGGTCAGCGTCTGGTTCGGGTTCAGCAGACCGTCCGCCCAGGACCAGTGCTGGGCGTAGTTGATCATCGCCTGGACCTCGATCGGCGCGATCGTCGCGGCCTGCAGCCAGGTGAACCAGCCGAACGACATCCCCGCGAAGCCGCCGAACGCGTAGTGCGGATACCGCGCCGTACCGCCCGCCACCGGGAACAACCCGCCCAGCTCGGCGTGGACCAGGGCCAGGAGGACGATCGCCACCGCCCCGATCCCCCACGAGATGAGTGCCGCCGGCCCCGCCGCCACCGCCGCCTTCTCCGCTCCGAACAGCCAGCCGGAGCCGATGATCGCCCCGACCGAGGCCCAGAGCAGCCCGATCATGCCGACTTCGCGCTTCAGTCCGGTGTGCCCCGAAGCAACCGGGGCCTCGGTACTGGGGTGAGCCATGGTCGGCCGCCTCTCACGTGGGGGAAATCCACCCCGACAGTGCCGCAGCACCGGCAGATCCTCCACACCGCAACGCGCTGCCGCCCGCTCCCGTCACCCGAACGGCCATGCCGCACGCGGGGGCCACGCCTCGGGGCTCGTGTTCCCGAGGGGTTCACCGTCCCGACACCCCGTTCTCACCGGGGCCCGGCAGGCTCCTGGTCGTGAAGTTGGCTATACAACTTCACGTGAACGCCGTCGAGGAGGAGACCCATGTCCGACCTGCCGCCGTACTGGCTGCGCGACAACTGCCCCTGCGCCGACTGCCGGGACCAGCGCAACGGGCAGAAGCTGTTCCAGATCACCGACCTGCCCGGCGACCTCGCCGTCGCCGCGCAGACCGAGCTCGACGGGCACCTGGAGGTGCTCTGGTCGGACGGGCACCGGTCGCGGTACCCGCTGGAGTGGCTCGGCGCGGAGCAGGAGGGGGACGGCCGGACGGAGGCGGACAAGCGGCTCTGGGTGGCGGCGGACTTCGCCGGCGGCCTCCCCGAGGCCGACTGGGCGGCCTACCTCGCCGACCCGGCCGAGCGGGCGGCGGTGCTGGGCGCCGTCCGGCGCAGCGGCTTCGCGGTGCTGCGCGGGGTGCCGGCCGTCGAGCGGCAGGTGCTCGCGGTGGCCGGGACCTTCGGGTACGTACGGGTCACCAACTACGGCGAGCTGTTCGACGTCCGGGTCGAGCCCGACCCCAACAACCTCGCCTTCACCAGCGTCGCGATCGCCCCGCACAGCGACAACCCCTACCGGGACCCGGTGCCCACCCTCCAGCTGCTGCACTGCCTGGAGAACTCCGCGACCGGCGGGGACTCCGGCCTGGTGGACGGGTTCAAGGCCGCGGCGATCCTGCGCGAGGAGGCGCCGGAGGACTTCGCCGTCCTCACCCGCACCCCCGTCCCGTTCGTCTTCCGTGACCGCTCCACCGAACTGCGCGCCGACCGGCCGCTGATCGAGGTGGACGCGCTGGGCCGGATCCGCGAGGTGCGGTTCAACAACCGCTCGATCGGCACCCTGCGCGGCGACCCTGCCGAGCTGGAGGCGTTCTACGCCGCGTACCGCCGGTTCGCCGCGATCACCCTGCGGCCGCAGCTCCGCCTGGAGTTCCGGCTGGACCGGGGCGACTGCCTGATCTTCGACAACGTCCGCCTGCTGCACGCCCGGACGGCCTTCGAGCAGGACGGCTCGCGCCACCTCCAGGGCTGCTACGCCGACCTCGACTCCCTGGCGTCCGCCCTCGCCGTGCTGCACCGGCGCGCCGCCGCGCTGGACGCCATCGGCGAGCTGTTCGCCGGCGAGGGCGCCGGGGAGTACCTGGGCGAGGCGGTCACCATGGCCGAGCACATGCTCCAGGCCGGCGCGCTCGCGCAGGCGGCCGGGGCCGCGCCGCACCTGGTCGCGGCCGCGCTGCTGCACGACGTGGGGCACTTCCAGGGGGCGCTGCACGGGCGCGACCTGATGCAGGGGCAGGACAACCGGCACAGCGACACGGGGGCGGACTGGCTGGCCCGGTGGTTCGGGCCGGAGGTCACCGAGCCGGTCCGGCTGCACGTGGCCGCCAAGCGCTACCTGTGCGCGGTCGAGCCGGGCTACCGGGAGCGGCTCTCCGAGGCCTCCGAGTACACCCTCCGGGTGCAGGGCGGCCCGATGGACGAGGCGCAGGCCGCCGCGTTCGCCGCCCTGCCGGGCGCCGAGGACGCCGTCGCGGTGCGCCGCTGGGACGAGCAGGCCAAGGAGGCGGACACCGCGACCCCGGGCTTCGGGCACTTCCGGCCGCTGCTGGCGTCCCTGATGCGCTGAGGCGCGCCGCGGGCGGCCCGGCCGGCACCGGCCACGGGTGGAGCGGGACGTCGGACCGGCCGGCCTCCCGCTCCGCCCGCTCCCGGGCCGCAGGTCAGTCGCTCTCCCGAGCGTGCCGCGAAAGCGCCGACGTGGCGAGCGAGTTGTGCACGCTGAACGCCACCGTGCCCGGCAGGTAGCGGTCCTGGGACCACTCCACCGGGGTGCCGGTCGGATCGGTGGTCCGGCGCCGCTCGCGCAGCAGCGGGCCCCCGCGGCGGCAGCCGAGCAGCCTGGCGTCCTCCGCGTTGGCGGCGACGACGTCGATGGTGTGGTCGGCGTCGGTGAACAGGATGCCGTGCTCGCGCAGGACTTCGGTGTGCGAGACCACGTCGGCCGGCAGCTGGGCGACGATCTCGCCGACCCGCGGCGGGTAGATCGTCCGCTCCACCATCACCGGTGTGCCGGAGAGGGTGCGCAGCCGGACGGTCACGTACACCTCGGAGCCCGGCTCCAGCCGCAGTTGCTCGCGCTCGGCGGCGTCGGCCGGGCGGCAGACCAGCGAGTCCAGGATGCCGCCGGGCTCCTCGCCCATCGAGTACGCCCAGTGCGTGAAGCTGAGCAGCTCGGAGAAGCTCTGCACCCGGGCGGTGCCGAGCACCACCCGCCGGGTGCCGCGCCGGGAGGTGACCAGCCCGTCCGAGCGGAGCACGGCCAGCGCCTGGCGGACGGTGCCGCGCGAGACGCCGTACTGCTCCGCCAGCGCGCCCTCGGCGGGCAGCCGGCCGGCCTCGCCGTACGTGCCGGTGGTGATCGCCTCGCGCAGGTCGGCGGCCACCTTGCGGTAGAGCGCTCCGGCGGCGCGGTCCTGGCCGGCCGGCGCGGGCGCGGAGGCAGCGGGGGCCTCGGGGCGTTCGGGCTCCAGTGCCACGTCAGTCAAAGTCCCTCCTGGGGCGGTGTCCTGCGCAGCCGTACCGGCGCGGACAGCCCGACCATATCCCGCTGCGCCTTCGAAGCATCGCATCCGGTTGATCACTCCCCGATGGCCTGATTCGACCGTTCCCACAGCCGACTCCGGTTCTGGGCCATCCGTTCACCTTCCCGTCACCGGACTCCGGCGTACTTACCCCCGTCAGCGAAGTTGGCTAGTCAACTCGGACGGTTTCGAACAGCCGGCCCAGCGACCGGAAGAGCCCCTCGCGCGACCCGATCCCCCGATCTCGACATCTCTCGCAGTACGCCCCCGATCAGGAGACTGACCCGTGACCGTGCACCGTGCCCGCGCCGCCGCCCTCGCGGCCGTACTGACCGCCGCCGCGCTCTCCCTCACCGCCTGCGGCTCCGCCGGTTCGTCCACCGCGAAGTCCGGCGACGCCGCCAAGGCCGGCGCCAAGGACGCCAAGGACGCCGCCTCGGCCGCCGACCTCGGCGGCATCGACGCCCTCGTCGCCGCGGCCAAGAAGGAGGGCAAGCTGCACGTCATCACGCTGCCCAAGGACTGGGCCAACTACGGCAAGATCATGGACTCTTTCAAGGCCAAGTACGGCATCGAGATCGAGGACGAGAACCCGGACGGCTCCAGCCAGGACGAGATCAACGCGATCACCTCCCGCAAGGGCCAGGACCGCGCCCCCGACGTGGTCGACCTGGGCAGCGCCTTCGCGCTCCAGGCGGTCAAGGACGGCCTGCTCGCCCCCTACAAGGTGGCCACCTTCGACAAGGTGCCGGACACCATGAAGGACGCGAACGGCGCCGCCGTCAACGACTACGGCGGCTACATCTCCATCGGCTGCGACGCCAAGAAGATCGCCAACTGCCCGAAGACCTTCGCCGACCTGCTCAAGCCCGAGTACAAGGGCCAGGTCGCGCTGAACGGCAACCCGACCAAGTCCGGCTCGGCCTTCGGCGGCGTCTACGCGGCCGCGCTCGCCAACGGCGGTTCGCTGGACAACATCCAGCCCGGCATCGACTTCTTCGGCAAGCTGAAGCAGTCCGGCAACTTCAACCCGGTCGAGTCGACCCCGGCCACCATCGAGAAGGGCGAGACCCCGATCTCGATCGACTGGTCCTACCTGAACGCGGGCTACACCGACGAGTTCAAGGACAAGGGCGTCGACTGGAAGGTCTCCGTCCCCAGCGACGGCAGCTACGCCCAGTTCTACAACCAGGGCATCAACAAGTGGGCGCCGCACCCGGCCGCCGCCCGCCTGTGGCAGGAGTACCTGTTCAGCGCCGAGGGCCAGAACCTCTTCCTCGGCGGCTACGCCACCCCGGCCACCTTCGACGCCCTGAAGAAGGACGGCACCCTGGACGCCGCGGCCGCCGCCAAGCTGCCCACCGTCGAGAAGCCGTTCACCACCTTCCCGACCCAGGACCAGATCACGGCCGCCAAGAAGGTCGTGACCGAGAACTGGACCAAGGCCATCGCGGGCTGACACCCGGCAGCAGCGACCCGAACGGGCTGATCCACTCATGACCACGGCTCCCACCCCGGTGCCGACCACCCCCGCCGCCACCGACCTCGGTGGCGGCGCGGGGGCGTCCGCCACCGCCACGACCACCACCCCCGGCCGGCGCGCCCGCCGGCGCCCCCGCGGCGGCGCCTGGCTCGCCACCGTGCCGCTCTTCCTGTTCTTCCTCGTCGGCTTCGGCCTGCCCGCCGTCGCCATCGTGATCGGCGCCTTCACCACCTCCACCGACGCGGAGGGCGGTGGCGGCCAGTTCACCTTCGACAACATCACCGCCTCCGTCCAGGGCGCCTACCGGACGGCGATGGTCAGCAGCCTGGAGCTGTCCGCGCTCACCGCGCTGCTCGCCACCCTGATCGGCCTGCCGATCGCCCAGGCCGTGGTGACCTCCCGGAACGGCTGGCTGCGCCAGGCCGTGCTGACCGCCTCCGGCGTGCTCGCCAACTTCGGCGGCCTGCCTCTCGCCTTCGCGTTCGTCGCCACCCTCGGCAACGCGGGCGAGGTCACCAAGCTGCTCCACCTGACCGACCACGGCTGGTCGCTCTACTCCTTCACCGGCCTGACCATCGTCTACCTGTACTTCCTCATCCCGCTGATGGTGCTCACCATCACCCCGGCCCTGGACGGCCTGCGGGTGCAGTGGCGCGAGGCCGCCCACAACAACCGGGCCACCACGGTGCAGTACTGGCGCCACGTCGCACTGCCGATCCTGCTGCCCTCGCTGCTCGGCGGCTTCGTGCTGCTCTTCGGCAGCGCCTTCGCCGCGTACGCCACCGCCGCCGCCATGGTCGGCGCGACCGTGCCGCTGGTCAGCCGCTCGATCGCGGACGCGCTCTCCGGCAACGTGCTGGTCGGCCAGGGCAACCTCGCGCTCGCCCTCAGCCTCAACATGATCGTGGTGGCCGTCCTGGTGATGGCCGTGTACCTCCCCCTCCAGCGCCGGAGTGCCCGATGGCTCAGCTGACCTCCGCCCGTGCCAAGTCGCAGCGCCGCCCGGTGCGTTGGTGGCGCGGCGCCGTCCTGCTGCTCGCCGGTGTCTACTTCGTCGTGCCGCTGGCCGCCGCCGGGTACTTCTCGGTCGACGACCCGAAGGGCTTCTCCTTCGAGGCCTACACCGGCCTGCTGAGCGCCCCCGGCTTCCTGGACAGCCTCTGGCTCACCCTCGAACTGGCCGTCGTCACCGTCCTGGTGCTGCTGCTCCTGCTGGTGCCGGCGCTGATCGCCGTCCGGCTCGGCGTGCCGAAGCTGCGCCCTGTGATCGACGTGCTCTGCACCCTGCCACTGGTCGTCCCGCCGGTCGCGCTGACCGCCGGCCTGATCGGCGTGCTCCGCTGGGGCCCGGACTACCTGATGGACACGCCGTTCTTCCAGACCTTCGTGTTCGTCCAGGACCCGGACTTCCCGCTGGTCCTGGTCATCGCCTACGTGCTGATGTCGCTCCCGCTCGCCTACCGGGCACTGGACGCGGGCCTGCGCGCCGTGGACGTGCGCACCCTGGTCGAGGCCGCCCGCAACTGCGGCGCGAGCTGGCCGCGCGCGGTGTTCACCGTGGTGCTGCCCAACCTGCGCGGCGCGCTGCTGAACGCCTCCTTCCTGACCCTGGCGCTGGTGCTCGGCGAGTTCACCGCCGCCTCGATCCTCGGCTACCAGCCCTTCCCGGTGTGGATCTACTCGGTCGGCAACAGCCAGGCCCACATGTCGGTCGCGGTCTCCATCCTGAGCCTGCTGATCACCTGGCTGCTGCTGCTCCTGCTGGCCACCGTCGGCCGCGAGCGCCGGCACAAGACCACCACCTCCTGAAACCCCCGGAGTTACCCACCATGACCACGGTTACCGCCCCGCCCACCGGCGTCCCCCTCGCACCCGGCAGCGCGACCGTCGAGTTCCGCACGCTGCGCCGATCGTTCGGCGCCACCACCGCGCTGGACGGCCTCGACCTGACCGTCCACCCGGGTGAGCTCCTCGCCCTGCTCGGCCCGTCCGGCTGCGGCAAGACCACCGCGCTGCGCATCCTGGCCGGCTTCGAGCAGCACGACTCCGGCCAGGTGCTGGTGGACGGCCGGGACATCACCGCGATCCCCGCCCACAAGCGCGACGCGGGCATGGTGTTCCAGTCGTACAGCCTCTTCCCGCACCTCACCGCAGCCGACAACGTGGCCTTCGGGATGCGGATGCGCGGCACCGGCAAGGCCGAACGCCGCAGGCGCGCCCAGGAGCTGCTGGAGCTGGTCGGCCTGCCGCAGCACGCCGACCGCTACCCGCACCAGATGTCCGGCGGCCAGCAGCAGCGCATCGCACTCGCCCGCGCGCTCGCCCTGCAGCCGCGCGTGCTGCTGCTGGACGAGCCGCTCTCCGCCCTGGACGCCAAGGTCCGCCTCTCGCTGCGCGAGGAGATCCGCCGCCTCCAGCAGGAGCTGGGGATCACCACGCTGTTCGTCACCCACGACCAGGAAGAGGCGCTCTCGATGGCCGACCGGGTCGCGGTGCTGCGCGCCGGCCGGCTGGAGCAGTGCGCCACCCCGTCCGAGCTGTACGCCCGCCCGGCGACCGCCTTCGTCGCCGAGTTCGTCGGCACCATGAGCCGCATCCCGTGCGTCCGGGCCGGGGACGGCGTCGAGGTGCTCGGCCGCCGGCACCCGGTGGACGGGGCGACGCCGGCCGACGGCTCGCTGGAGGTGCTGGTCCGCCCCGAGAACGTGATCCTGGCCCCTGCCGCGAACGGCCCGGCCCTGGTGGTCTCCGCGTCGTTCCTCGGCGCCGTCACCCGCCTCACCGTCCGCCTCGACGACGGCACCGAGGTCAAGGCCGACCTGCCGACCGAGGCCGCCGCCGCCCTGCCGATCGGCTCGCGCGCCGCGCTCACCCTCCCGGAGCGCCCGGTCCTGGTGGACCGCCGTACCGTCTGAAGCACCGTCTCCTAGGATCCACCGAAGGTACCGCCATGCCTGCAGTCCCCGTTCCCGCCGCCGTCCTCTTCGACATGGACGGCACCCTGGTCGACACCGAGCACCTCTGGTGGCAGGCCGCCGCCGAACTCGCCGACGAGCTCCACCACTCGCTCACCGACCAGGACGCCCCCGAGGTGCTCGGCCAGGCCGTCGAGCACACCGCCGCCCACCTGCACCGGGTCAGCGGCACCGAACTCAGCGAGGCCGAGCTCGCCGACCGGCTCGGCGAGTCCTTCGCCGGCAAGGTCGCCGCCTCCACCGTCCCGCGGCCGGGCGCCCTCGCCCTGCTCGCCAAGCTCCGGGACGCCCGGGTGCCCACCGCCCTGGTCTCCGCGTCCCCGCGCCGGGTCGTCGACCTGGTGCTCTCCACCATCGGCCGCGACTGGTTCGCCGTCACCCTGGCCGCCGAGGACACGCCCCGCACCAAGCCCGCGCCCGACCCCTACCTCGCGGCCGCCGAGCGGCTCGGCCTGGACCCGGCGGTCTGCGTCGCCGTCGAGGACACCCCGACCGGCGTCGCCTCGGCGACCGCCGCGGGCTGCGCGGTCCTCGCGGTGCCGTCCAGCGACGTGGCGATCCCCGACGGCTCCCGGATCACCCTGCTGGACAGTCTGGTCCACGCCGACCTCGCCCTGCTCGGGAAGCTCGGCGCCGAGCCGGCGGTTTGACCGGCCATGGCCTATCTTCTGCTCGCCCTCGCCATCGTCAGTGAGGTCTGCGCCACCAGCGCCCTCAAACTCACCGAGGGATTCAGCCGCCTCTGGCCGAGCATCGGCGTCGCCGTCGGCTACGTGCTCTCCTTCGCGCTCCTGGGCAAGGCGCTGAAGCACATCCCGGTCTCGGTCGCGTACGCGGTGTGGTCGGGCGCGGGGACGGCCGCCGTGGCGGGCATAGGTGTCGTCGCCTTCGGCGAGTCCCTGGGCCGGCTGCAGTGGCTGGGCCTGGCCCTGATCATCGTCGGCGTGGTGGTGCTCAACCTGAGGGGCAGCCACTGAGCCGCGTCGGGTGTGCGAGCATTCGGACATGCTGACCTTCGAGACCCTCGCCACGTGGCTGGAGACGCGGTACGGGTGGCACCGCCCCGAGCGGCGGATCGCCGACCGCGGCTTCGCGTACTCGGTCGACACCCAGCCGGACGCGTACCTCGACGGCGACGAGTCCGCGATGACCTGGGGCAACGGCCCGATCATCGTGCTCAAGCGCACCGGTGCCGTGTGGCCGCTGGGCTCCAGCCCGATCTTCCTCCCGTTGTTCCAGGCCTGCACCGAGGCCGAGTTCGAGAAGGCGGTGGCGACGGCGATGCCCGGCGTGGACCCGCGGCGGCCGCACGAGGTCGTCCCCTTCTGAGCCCCGCCCGGAGCGGGAGGCCGGCCGGTCCGGCTTCCCGCTCCGGGCGTTGCCGCGGTCAGCCGGCGGGCGTGTCCTCGATCGGCCGGGCGAGCTCCAGGCGTCTCGGGCCACCCGAGCGTCGAGCGGTGGCCCGGCTGCTCGGGGTGTGCTCCGGTGCCGGGTCGGTCCCGTGGGCGTGGAGGTCGTCCGGCAGTGCGCGCCGGCCTCTGCCGGCACCGCCCGGCGCGCACTGTGGTCCGTGCCCTACCGGCCTCGGGTCAGGGCGCGAGGGGGCCGAGGTAGGTGCCGCCCGACACGTCGACCGTCTGACCGGTCACCCAACGCCCCTGCGGGCCCGCCAGGAACCCGACGACGTCGGCGACGTCCTCCGGCTCACCGAGCCGGCCCAG
>NZ_JBVHHB010000028.1:0-1300 GCF_055561295.1 Kitasatospora sp. NPDC022785
GTTACATTCCGAACCCGGAAGCTAAGCCTCACAGCGCCGATGGTACTGCAGGGGGGACCCTGTGGGAGAGTAGGACGCCGCCGAACAATCATTCAAGGCCGCGGCCCCAGCGATTCGCTGGGGCCGCGGCCTTTTTGTGTTTTGCGAACGTGTACAACCCCGACAGATCGGGACTTCCGCCCAGGCGCGGGGCGTCCCGGGATGTCGGACAATGGAGTAGGTGCGCGGCCAGGAGGCCGGCATCGAACCGCGTGAGGGCAGTGGTGTGTCGCCCAGGCCGCGGTGGAGCTGAGCAGCAGAAGGAGTCGCCACAATGTCGAACCAGCCCCAGGACCGTCCCGAGCGTCGATCGGACGACGGCCGCGGCTACGAGCCCCGGTCTCGCGGGGGCTGGTCCAACGACCGTGGTCCGCGCCGCGACGACCGGGACGACCGTCCGCGTCGTGACGACCGCCCCTCCGGTGGCGGTTACAACCGCGACCGCGACGACCGCGGCGGCTTCCGCCGTGACGACCGTCCCTCCGGTGGCGGCTTCCGTCGCGATGACCGTCCGTCGGGTGGCGGTTTCAACCGCGACCGCGATGACCGTCCGCGTCGTGACGACCGTCCGTCGGGTGGCGGCTTCAACCGTGACCGTGACGACCGTGGTGGTTTCCGTCGTGACGACCGTCCGTCGGGTGGCGGCGGTTTCCGTCGGGACGACCGTCCCGGTGGCTTCAACCGTGACCGTGACGACCGTCCGCGTCGTGACGACCGCCCCTCCGGTGGTGGTTTCCGTCGTGACGACCGTCCGTCGGGTGGCGGCGGTTTCCGTCGGGACGACCGTCCCGGTGGCTTCAACCGTGACCGCGATGACCGTCCGCGTCGTGACGACCGCCCCTCCGGTGGCGGCTTCAACCGTGACCGTGACGACCGTGGTGGTTTCCGTCGTGACGACCGTCCGTCGGGTGGCGGCGGTTTCCGTCGGGACGACCGTCCCGGTGGCTTCAACCGTGACCGTGACGACCGTCCGCGTCGTGACGACCGCCCCTCCGGTGGCGGCTTCCGCCGTGACGACCGTCCCTCCGGCGGTGGCTTCAACCGCGACCGCGATGACCGTCCGCGTCGTGACGACCGTCCGTCGGGTGGCGGCTTCAACCGCGACCGTGACGACCGCGGCGGCTTCCGCCGTGACGACCGCCCCTCCGGCGGTGGCTTCCGCCGTGACGACCGTCCGTCGGGTGGCGGCTTCAACCGCGACCGTGACGACCGCGGCGGCTTCCGCCGTGACGACCGCCCCTCCGGCGGTGGCTTCCGCCGT
>NZ_JBVHHB010000028.1:1395-131883 GCF_055561295.1 Kitasatospora sp. NPDC022785
GCCGTGACGACCGTCCCTCCGGTGGCGGTTACAACCGTGACCGTGACGACCGTGGTGGTTTCCGTCGTGACGACCGTCCGTCGGGTGGCGGCGGCTTCCGCCGTGACGACCGTCCCGGTGGCTTCAACCGTGACCGTGACGACCGTCCGCGTCGTGACGACCGCCCCTCCGGTGGCGGCTTCCGCCGTGACGACAGTCCCTCCGGTGGCGGTTACAACCGCGACCGTGACGACCGCGGTGGCTTCCGTCGCGATGACCGTCCGTCGGGTGGCGGCTTCAACCGCGACCGTGACGACCGCGGCGGCTTCCGCCGTGACGACCGTCCGCGTCGTGACGACCGCCCGTCGGGCGGCTACAACCGCGACCGCGACGACCGCGGTGGCCGGGACTACGACGACCGCCGGGGCAACTACGAGCCCGTCAAGCGTCTGCCGATTCCGGAGGACGTCACCGGCTTCGAGCTGGACGCGGACGTCCGCCAGGAGCTCAAGAGCCTGCCCAAGACGCTCGCCGACGATGTCGCCCGCAACCTGGTGATGGTCGCCCGTCTGCTGGACAGCGAGCCGGAGGAGGCCTACCAGTTCTCGCGCGTCGCGCTGCGGCTGGCCTCCCGCGTGGCCGCCGTCCGTGAGGCGGCCGGCTTCGCGTCCTACATGACGCAGCGCTACTCCGAGGCGCTGACCGAGTTCCGCGCCGCCCGCCGGATGACCGGCCGGGCGGACCTGTGGCCGGTGATGGCCGACTGCGAGCGCGGTCTGGGCCGTCCGGAGCGGGCGCTGGCGATGGCCGGCGAGCCCGAGGTGAAGCAGCTGGACAAGGCCGGCCAGGTCGAGATGCGCCTGGTCGCGGCCGGTGCCCGCAGTGACATGGAGCAGTTCGACGCGGCCGTCGTCACCCTGCAGAGCCCCGAGCTGGCCTCCAGCTCGGTGCAGCCGTGGACCGCGCGTCTTCGGTACGCCTACGCCGAGGCGCTGATCGCGGCCGGCCGTGCCGACGAAGCCCGTGAGTGGTTCGCCAAGGCGGCCGAGGCCGACAGCGAGGGTGCGACCAACGCCTCGGAGCGACTGGCCGAGATCGACGGTCTGGAGTTCGTGGACGCGCTCGACCCGGAGCTGGACGAGGACACCGAGCAGGTCGAAGCCCCGGCGAAGCCGCGTGGCGGCGGTGTGGCGGACGAGCGGGAGATCTTCGAGGACGAGGAAGACGTCGAGGAGTTCTACGACGAGGACGACCTGGAGATCGACGAGGACTTCGACGGCGTGGCGCCGGAGCGGTCCACCGACGCCAAGGCCTGAAGCCCTGAGGCCTGAGGCCTGAGGTCGAGCGGTACTGACTGAGTGAGGCCCTGCCTCGCCCCGGGATCTCCCGGGGCGAGGCAGGGCCTCACTGCTTTCTGAGCGGCTTAGGACCGGCTCGGACCGGCTCGGACCGGCTTTCGGGTCAGCCCAGTTCGAGGCTGCGCAGGACCAGCCCGGTGGCCGGCTTCGGGCCGAAGGAGGTGGACTTGCGCGGCATGGTGACGCCCTGCTCGGCGAGCCGGCGGACCACGCTCTCGCGCACCGGGTGCAGCAGGACCGCGGTGCCGCCGCTGCGGGCGGCCTCACGCTCGGCGGCCACGGCGGTGTGCAGGTAGCCGATGTCGTCCGGGCCGTCGGGGACGCGCCAGGTGTGGTCGAGCAGGGTGGCATGCAGGACGGTCGCGTCCAGGTGGCGCCACTCCTCCGGCCGGTCCTGCGGCACGGTGGCGTCGAGCAGGTCCTCGTCGGGTTCGCCGACCAGCC
This sequence comes from Kitasatospora sp. NPDC022785, assembly GCF_055561295.1. NCBI lineage: Bacteria > Bacillati > Actinomycetota > Actinomycetes > Kitasatosporales > Streptomycetaceae > Kitasatospora > Kitasatospora sp. NPDC022785. The sequence goes on from NZ_JBVHHB010000028.1 coordinate 3,177, forward strand.
AGAACACGCCCGCGCCGCCGGTCAGCAGGAAACTGCTGCCGCCGTGCCGCTTCTGCTCGGCGAGGGACTGCAGCGCCGTGTCCAGCGGGCCGGGCACCTCCTTGACCTGCCAGCGGTCGCCGAGCTTCTCCAGCGCCTCGGTGACCGGCAGCCGGTACAGCACCCGGTGGATCGCCCGGACCTTCAGCGGGTAGCGGGCGGTGTCGACCAGCAGCACCAGGCCGCGGTCCCACGGGCTGCGCGGCAGGTGCCGGTGCTCGCGCTGGAGCCGCAGGTACATCTCCCAGCGGTGGTGGCCGTCGGCGATCAGCGCCCGGCAGGTGGCCAGGTCGCGGCCGATCTCGGCGATCTCGGCGGGGTCGGTGACGGCCCAGAGACGGTGGTGGGTGCCGTCGGTGGTGGTCGTGGTGAGCAGCGGCTCGCCCTGGACGGCGCGTTCGACCACGCCGGCCGCGCCGCCGTTGCCCCGGTAGGTGAGCAGCAGCGGTTCGAGATTGGCGCGGGTGGTGCGCATCAGGCCGACCCGGTCGGCGACCGGCCGGGGCATCACGTCCTCGTGCGGGAGGACGACGCCGGCCTCGCTTCCGCTGACGGCGAGGGCACCGATCAGGCCGCGCTGGAGCAGCTCCGGGGAATCGCCGCCGGCGGGCACGCGCTGCTCGTAGACGTACAGCGCGGGCTCCGGGTCGGCGGCCAGGACGCCTTCGCGCTGCCAGTCGCTCAGCAGCCGGGCGGCGTGCCGGTAGCGGGTGTCGCGGTCGGGGCGGTCGCCGGCGTCGTCCGGTTCGGGGCGCGGCAGGATCAGCCGGACCACGTTGTGCGGGTCGGCCGTCTCCAGGTCGAGCCGGCGGCCGGGGTCGACGACGTCGTACGGGGGCGAGGTCACCGCGGCCAGGGTGCCGACCCGGTCGGGGACGTATCGGAGGCCACGGAAGGGGGACAGGGACAGACCTGCGGTGGCGACGTGACCGGGATCGCCGGGGCCGCCCTGCGGAGACTCCGCTCCGCTTTCTGCACTGGGGGTGCTCATTCTGGGCATCGTAACCGGGTACGCGTTGTTCAGAGATCGGAACACCCGTGCTGGTCGGTGGGGCGGGTGTCGTGACCGAGGGCGAGGTACGGCGTGAGCGAGCGCAGCGGCGGGCAGGAGCGGGTGGACGGCGGCAGCGGGGGCGCGGAGGGCTCCCCGGGCGGATTCGCGGGCGATGAGGGATCCGACGGGGGCGGGGTCCCGGCGCAGGGACAGGCGGGGGAGCCCGTGGGGGACGTGTACGAGTGGTTCCGCCGGGGCGGGAAACTGCTGGCGCAAGGGCACCCGGCCGCCGCCGAGCAGCTGCTGGCACGGGCGGCCGCGGCGGAGCCGCACTCGCGCAGCATCCGGGAGACGTTGGCGAGAGCGCAGTTCGACGCGGGTTCGTACGCGGCGGCGCTGGAGAACTTCCGGGCCGTCGCCCTGGCCGATCCGTCGGACGACTACGCTCAGTTCGGGTGGGGCGTCGCGGCCGCGCGGCTGGGCGACTTCGAGACGTCCGCCGAGCACCTGGCGTTGGCCGTGGCGATGCGACCGGAGGCCGACCACTACCGGGCCGCGCTGCGGCAGACCCGGGCGACCCTGGCGGCGCGCGCTGGCGCGTTCGGACCGCTGCTGCCCGGGGCACCGGGGTACCTGGAGCCCCCGCGGGCCGGTGACGGCTCGCAGGCCGTGCCCGGCCCGGACGACTCGGGTGGCTCGGGCGGCTCGGGCAACCCGAACGACTCGGGCGGCCCGGACGCCACGGGCGGGCGGCGCGGCACGCATGGCACGCATGGCACGGATGACACGGATGACGGCGATCGACGCAGTGAATGAGGTAGAGCAGGCATGACCGAGACGGCCACCACCGCGCGACGGACCGCCCCTGGCGGGAGCGGGCTCCCGCTGACCGAGGCGTACGACACGGCGCTGCTGGACCTCGACGGTGTGGTGTACGCCGGGCCGCACGCGATCGAGCACGCGGTGGCGTCGCTGGCCTCCGCGCGGACGGCCGGGATGCGGCTGGCGTACGTGACCAACAACGCCTCCCGCCCGCCCCGGGTGGTGGCCGCGCACCTGACCGAGCTGGGCGTGCCCGCCGAGCCCGCGGACGTGATCAACTCGGCGCAGGCGGCCGCCCGAGTCGTCTCCGAGAAGGTCCCGGCCGGGTCGAAGGTGCTGGTCGTGGGTGGTCCGGGCCTGGAGGAGGCGCTGGCCGAGCGTGGCCTGGTGGCCGTCCGGACGCTGGCCGAGGAGCCGCTCGCGGTGGTCCAGGGCTTCGACCCCTCGGTGGGGTGGCAGCACTTGGCCGAGGCGTCGTTCGCGATCCAGAGCGGGCTGCCGTGGGTGGCGTCCAACCTGGACCTGACGGTGCCGCAGGCGCGCGGCATCGCGCCGGGCAACGGCACGCTGGTCGCGGCGGTGCGGGCGGCGACGGGCGTGGAGCCGGAGGTGGCGGGCAAGCCGCTGCCGCCGATGCACCGGGAGACGGTGCTGCGGACGGGGGCGCGGCGGCCGCTGGTGGTCGGGGACCGCCTGGACACCGACATCGAGGGCGCGTTCAACGGCGGGGTGGACAGCCTGCTGGTCTTCACCGGGGTGACGACGGCCGCGCAGCTGCTGGAGGCCCCGGTGGAGCATCGGCCGACCTACCTGTCGGCGGACCTGCGCGGGCTGCTGGCCCCGCACCCGGAGGTGGCCGGGCAGCCGGGCGGCGGCTTCGGCTGCGGCGGCTGGGTCGCGGCGGTGCAGGACGGCGAGCTGCGGTTCGCGGCCACCGGCGAGGACCGCTGGGACGGGCTGCGGGCGCTGTGCGCGGCGGCCTGGACGGCTCTGGACGCCGACGGCGGGCCGGCGGACGGCCGGAAGGCGCTGGCCGAGCTGGGCTTCTGAGGGCCGTCCGGCAGATGCCGGGCCCCTGAGGCCGCGGCTGGGGCCCGGGGGCCGGGTCAGAGCAGGGTGCGCAGCCGCAGCAGGTCGCGGAAGCCCGCCTCCAGCTTGACCCGGCCGCCGGCCCAGGCGGACGCGAAGTTGAGCCGGCCGTCGACCATGGCGACCAGGTCGTCGCTGCTCATGGTGAGCCGGATCTCGGCCTTCTCCGTGGGGGCGCCGGGGGCCTCGGTGATGTCCTCGATGCGGCCGCCGCGCAGCCGGCCGGTGAAGGTCAGGTCGAGGTCGGTGATCCGGCAGGTGAGCGAGCGGTCGAGGGCGGCGGCCTTGCGGACGTCTCCGGTTGACTTCGCCATGTTCCGGCTGAGCTGTTCCAGTGCCGCGCGGCACTCCTCGGCGTTGGCCATGGCGGCTGGTCCACTCCCTGTACGGCGGCGACTGCGGTGACTGCGGGGTCACGGTACCGCAGGAGGGTTTTGGCGGTAGCGTCGTCTGTGGGGTGCCCGGAACGGTCCGGGCACCGACGGCGACGAAGCAATGCGCGCAGGCGCTAAGGAGGCACCCGGATGCTGCCGAAGACGGTGCGGGGAGCGGTGGAGGTCGCCGCCGGGCTGGTGGAGGAGGTCGGCAAGCGGGTCGTCGGGACGGCGGCCGGGTTGCTGGAGAAGGGCGGGCTCGACGTCGCCGAGCTCGAGCGCCGGCTGGGTGGGCAGTTCCCGCCGTCCGCCGAGTCGCTGCAGACGCTGGCCGAGGAGGCGTTGACCGCCGGGCGGGCCGGGGTGGACCTGGCCGTCGGGGTGGCGCGTGGCGAGGTGGAGAAGGCCTTCGAGCGGGTCGGTGACCAGGTGACCAAGGTCGGCGTGGTGCTCGCCTACCTGGAGAGCAAGCTGCGCGAGGTCGAGGAGGAGGGCGTCGCGCCCGCGCCGAAGCCGGGGGCCGGGGCGGAGGAGCCCGGGCCGGCGCCCCGGGCCGACGGGCTGTTCGGGCAGGGCTGGGAGCGTGAGGACGAGCCGGCGGCGCCCGCGGCCCGGGCGGTCGGTGAGCCGATAGTGGCCGAGCGGGTTGAGGTCGACGCGCCGGTCGAGGTCGATCCCCCGGTGCCGCCGGTGCGTGCGGGGCGGGCGGTGCAGGAACCGGTGGCGGAGAGGCCCGCGAGGAAGGCCCCGGCGAAGCCTGCGGACGCCCCCGAGCCCGCGTCCAGGGCCACGTCCAAGGCCGTGTCCAAGGCTGCGTCCAAGACGCCCTCGAAGCCCGCCCCGAAGCCCGCCCCGAAGCCCGCGGCGAAGCCCGCCCCGAAGCCCGCGGCGAAGAAGGCGACCGCGAACAGGACGACCGCGACGAAGGCGACCGCGAAGAAGGCGGCCACGAAGAAGGCGGCCACGAAGAAGGCTGCCGCCGACAAGACCACGGTCCGGAAGCCGGCCACCAAGGCCGCGGCCACGGAGAACGCGGCCACCAAGGACGCGGCGGCCAGGAAGGCCGTCACCAGGAAGGCGGCGGTGAGGAAGACCGCGGCCGTCAGGAAGACCGGCGGCGCGAAGAAGCCCGAGCAGTCCGATGCCTGACCTCGACCCGGCCGTCGCGGCTCTCGCCCCCGCCGCGGGCACGCCCGGCGCCGTGGGTGAACCGCTCCCGCTGGGCGTCGAGCTCACCCCGACCGGCCACCCGGCCGTGGACGCCGGGCTGGCCCGGCTGGAGGCGCTGGACGGGGTACCGACCGACGCGCACGTCGCGGTGTACGAAGATGTTCACCAGCGGCTGACCGACACGCTGGCCGCGCTCGACCGGGAATGACCCGCCGGGGATGACCCGCAGAACCACCTGTAGGAGCTGAAACACCAGTGGCAGTGGCACGACGCCGTCTCGACGCGGAGCTGGTCCGCCGCAAGCTGGCCCGGTCGCGCGAGCACGCGTCCGAGCTGATCGCGGCCGGCCGGGTGACCATCGGCGGCACCACCGCGACCAAGCCGGCCACCCAGGTGGAGACCTCGGCGGCGGTCGTGGTGGCCAAGGACGAGAACGACCCGGACTACGTCTCGCGCGGCGGCCACAAGCTGGCCGGCGCCTTCGCCGCCTTCGTGCCGCAGGGCCTGGTGGTCGAGGGCCGCCGGGCGCTGGACGCGGGCGCTTCCACGGGCGGCTTCACCGACGTGCTGCTGCGCGCCGGGGCGGCAAACGTGCTGGCGGTGGACGTCGGCTACGGGCAGCTGGCCTGGTCGCTGCAGAGCGACGACCGGGTGACGGTGATGGACCGCACCAACGTGCGCGAGCTGACCGTGGACCTGATCGGCGGCACGCCGGTCGACCTGGTGGTCGGCGACCTCTCGTTCATCTCGCTCGGCCTGGTCCTGCCCGCGCTGGCCGGCTGCGCCGCCGAGGACGCCGACCTGGTGCTGATGGTCAAGCCGCAGTTCGAGATCGGCAAGGAGCGGCTCGGCAGCGGCGGGGTGGTGCGCAGCCCGCAGCTGCGTGCCGAGATGGTGCGCCAGGTCGCCGGGCAGGCCTGGGAGCTCGGGCTGGGTGTGCGGGCCGTCACGGCGAGCCCGCTGCCGGGGCCGTCCGGGAACGTCGAGTACTTCCTCTGGCTGCGCCGGGACGCCGAGCAGTTGGACCCGGCGGAGGCGGACCGGGCCGTCGCGGAGGGCCCCCGATAGGGTGCTCTGCGGACGTCCGGTCCGTCATGCTGGGTGACGCGGCCGAACCGGGCCAAGGGCGACCCGGCAGCCGTAGGGAGAGGGCAGCGGGCATGAATGATGAACGTACGGTCTTCCTGATCGCGCACACCGGCCGGGAGGCGGCGCTGCGCAGTGTCGAGGGGCTGGTGCACGGCCTGCTGAAGGCGGGGATCAGAATCCGGCTGCTGGCGGCCGAGGCGGTGGACCTGGATCTGCCGGACGGGGTCGAGCGGGTGGCCGGGGGGCCGGGTGCGGCGGACGGTTGTGAGCTGATCCTGGTCGCGGGCGGGGACGGGACGCTGCTGCGCGGTGCGGAGCTGGCGCGCGAGCACGGGCTGCCGATGCTGGGCATCAACCTCGGCCGGGTGGGCTTCCTCGCCGAGGCCGAGCGGGACGATCTCGCGGTGGTGGTCGAGCGGGTGGTCGACGCCGACTACGAGGTCGAGGAGCGGATGACCCTCGACGTGATCGTCCGGACCAACGGTGATGTGGTGCACCACGACTGGGCGTTGAACGAGGCGTCGATCGAGAAGGCGTCCCGGGAGCGGATGCTGGAGGTGGTGACCGAGGTGGACGGCCGCCCGGTCTCCAACTTCGGCTGTGACGGGGTGGTCTGTGCGACGCCGACCGGCTCGACGGCGTACGCGTTCTCCGGCGGCGGGCCGGTGGTCTGGCCGGAGGTGGAGGCGCTGCTGATGGTGCCGATCAGCGCGCACGCGCTGTTCGCCCGGCCGCTGGTGACCTCGCCGGACTCGGTGCTGGCGGTGGAGGTGCAGCCGAAGACCCCGCACGGGGTGCTCTGGTGCGACGGCCGTCGTTCGGTCGAACTGCCCGCCGGGGCACGGGTGGAGGTCCGCCGGGGCCAGACGCCGGTGCGCCTGGCGCGGCTGCACCGGGCGCCGTTCACCGACCGTCTGGTGGCCAAGTTCGCGCTGCCGGTGACGGGTTGGCGCGGGCGGGCGGAGACGCACTGAATCCACCGCAGGCCACGGTGAACTGACTCTTCGTCAGACCGCCAGTGGCTGGCTGTCGTCGGCGGCCTCGCTCCACCGGCCGCCGGCGGCCGCCCGGGTGGCGAGCGCCGCGAGGCGTTCGACGGCGGCCGGCACGGCCGGGGCCGGCAGGGTGAGCGGGATCCGGATGTGGTGCTCGAACGCGCCGTCCGAGCCGAAGCGGTTGCCCGCGGCGATCCGGACGCCACCGTGCTCGCCCGCCAGGGCCAGCGCCGCGCCGGAGACGCCGCCGGTGGAGACCCAGAGCACGAGCCCGCCGGGCGGGGCGGCGTAGCGCCACTCGGGCAGGTGGGCGGGCAGTGCGCGGGCGAAGGCGTCGGCGGTGGCCCGCATCCGGTCCAGCTGATGGGCGCGGACGGCGGCCAGCGGCTCGCCCAGCAGCTCGGCGGCGATCAGCTGGTCCAGCACCGGGGCGCCGACATCGCTGTAGACGCGCTCGGAGGCCAGCCGGCGGACCAGGGCGGGGGCGGCCCGGACCCAGCCGATCCGCAGGCCGCCCCAGAGCAGCTTGCCGGCCGAGCCGACCGTGACCACCTGGGCCGAGCGGTCCAGCGCGGCCATCGGGCGGGGGAGTGCGGCGTCGTCCGGGACGCCCCAGCCGAGTTCGGCGGTGGTCTCGTCGACCAGCACCACGGTGCCGGCGGCGCGGGCGGCGGCCAGCAGTTCGCGGCGCTGCTCCTCGGAGACGAGGGCGCCGGTCGGGTTGTGGAAGTCCGGGATCACGTAGGCGACCTTGGGCGCGGCGCCGTGCAGCACCCGCCGCCACTCGGGGAGGTCCCACTCGGGCTGCCGGGCCGCACCGCCGGGCCAGGCGTACGGGACGGGGACGAGGCGGGCCTCACCCCGCCGCAGTGCTTGCAGCGTGTGTGCGTAGCTGGGCGCCTCGACGGCGACCCGGTCGCCGCGGCCGATCAGCGCCCGCTGGACGAGGTGCAGGCCGCCCATCGCGCCGATGGTGATCAGGATCTGGTCGGGGGTGGTGGGTAGTCCGCGCTCGGTGAAGCGGCGGGCCACCGCCTCGCGCAGCACCGGGACGCCGGTGGGGAAGTGGCCGTGCCCGGCGGCGTACGCGGGCAGCTGCTCGACGGCCCGGGCGGCGGCCGCGCCGAGGAAGGGCTGCGGGGCGGGCAGCGCGGCGACGCCGAGGTCCAGGGTGTGGCCCTGCTCGTCCGGCGGCACCGGCTGCAGTGCGTCGCCGGGCGGCGGCGCACCCTCGGGCAGGGCGGTCCAGCTGCCGGATCCGCGCCGGCTGCGCAGGTAGCCGTCGGTGCGCAGGGCCTCGTACGCGGTGGCCACGGTGGTGCGGCTGAGCCGCAGGGCGAGGGCCAGTTCGCGTTCGGCGGGCAGCCGGGCGCCGACCGGCAGTCGGCCTTCGGAGACCAGCAGCCGGATCTGCCCGGCCAGGGTGCGGTAGGCGGGCCGGCGGGAGGCCGGCTCGGGCAGCCGGGCGGTGGAGAGCAGCCGGGCGAGTGCGGCGGCGGTGACGGTGGTGTGCCAGTCGGCCATGCTGATCAGTCCACTTGCTTGGAATTGGCCCTGGAGTGGGCTGCATTGGCCTGCCCATCATGGCAGGGCGGCCATGGAGTCCGCCACCGCCGGCGGCGAGGCCCCGGGGTGCAGCACCACCCGCAGGAGACCCGATGGCCACCACCACCACGCCCACGCCCGTCCCCGCTCCCGTCACCGCCGGGACCTCCCTCGCCGTCCGCCTGCTCGGCGACACCCACGCGCTGGGCCGCCGGCTCCCGCAGCTCGCCGTCGGCCTCTGGCTGTACGGGACGAGCATGGGGCTGATGCTGCGCTCCGGGCTCGGTCTCGACCCCTGGGACGTCTTCCACCAGGGCCTCCAGCGCACCGCGGGCCTCTCGGTGGGCACCTGGGTCACCATCTGCGGCGCCCTCGTCCTGCTGCTCTGGATCCCGCTGCGCCAGCGCCCCGGCCTCGGCACCGTCGCCAACGTGCTGGTGCTCGGCGCGGCGATGGACGTCACCCTGGGGGTGGTCGGCACACCCGGCCCGCTGCCGGCCCGGATCGCCCTGATGACCGCCGCGATCCTGCTGAACGGCCTGGCCACCGGCCTCTACATCGGCGCCCGCTTCGGCCCCGGCCCGCGCGACGGCCTGATGACCGGCCTGCACCGGCGTACCGGCCGCTCGCTGCGGTTGATCCGGACCGGGATCGAACTGGCCGTGCTGGCCGCCGGTGTCCTGCTCGGCGGTACCGCCGGCGTCGGCACCGTCGCGTACGCGCTGGCCATCGGCCCGCTCGCACAGTTCTTCCTGCGGTGGTGCACCGTCCCCACCAGTGCGCAAACTTCCCGGAAGGGATGAACTTGCGGGCGCAGAGTTGCCGCTCGTCGCGCGGCGGGGGTGGAACCTCGTAAGGTCGTCACCGTGTTGGACGAGATGCGGATACGGGATCTTGGGGTCATCGACGACGCGGTGGTCGAACTGGCCCCCGGCTTCACCGCCGTGACCGGTGAGACCGGCGCCGGCAAAACGATGGTGGTGACCAGCCTCGGGCTGCTGCTCGGCGGCCGCGCCGACCCGGGCCTGGTGCGCAACGGCGCCGGGCGCGCGGTCGTCGAGGGCCGCCTCGAGCTGCCCGCCGGCTCCCCGGTGGCCGCCCGCGCGGTCGAGGCCGGCGCCGAACTGGACGACGGCGCGCTGCTGATCAGCCGGACCGTCTCCGCCGAGGGCCGTTCCCGGGCGTACGTCGGCGGCCGGGCCGTGCCGGTCGGGCTGCTGGCCGAACTCGGCGAGGACCTGATCGCCGTCCACGGCCAGACCGACCAGCAGCGGCTGCTCCGCCCGGCCCGCCAGCGCGGCGCCCTGGACCGCTACGCGGGCGAGGCGGTGGCCGAGCCGCTGGCCCGGTACCGCGAGGTCTACCGCCGGCTGCGCGAGGTCTCCGCCACCCTGGAGGAGCTGACCACCCGGGCCCGCGAGCGCGCCCAGGAGGCGGACCTGCTCCGCTTCGGCCTGGACGAGGTCGCCGCCGCCGAGCCGGTGGCCGGCGAGGACGCCGAACTGAGCGCCGAGGCCGAGCGGCTCGGCCACGCCGACGCGCTCTCCTCCGCCGCCACCCTCGCCCACGCCGCCCTGGCCGGCGACCCGGCCGACCCGGAGGCGCTGGACGCCGGCACCCTGCTCGCCCAGTCCCGCCGCGCCCTGGACGCCGTCCGCCACCACGACGAGCGGCTCGCCACCCTCGCCGACCGGCTGAACGAGGTCGGCTACCTGCTCGCCGACGTGGCCGGCGACCTGGCCGGCTACGCCGACGACCTGGACGCCGACCCCGTCCGGCTGGCCGCCGTCGAGGACCGCCGGGCCGTCCTGGCCCAGCTGCTGCGCAAGTACGGCGGCCCGGAGAACTCCCTGGCCGAGGTGCTGGCCTGGGCCGAGACCGGCTCCGCCCGGCTCCTCGAGCTCGACGGCGACGACGAGCGGATCGACGAGCTGGGTGCCCGGGAGACCGCGCTGCGCGCCGAGCTGGCCGAGCTGGCGGCCGAGGTCTCGGCCGCCCGGCACGCCGCCGCCGGCCGCTTCGCCGAGGCCGTCTCCGCCGAGCTGGCCGAACTCGCCATGCCGCACGCCCGGGTCACCTTCTCGATCAGCCAGGTCGACGACCTGTCCGGGATCGAGATCGAGGGCCGCACCGTCGCCTACGGACAGCACGGCGTGGACGAGGTCGAGGTACTCCTCGCCCCGCACCCCGGCGCCCAGCCCCGGCCGATCGCCAAGGGCGCGTCCGGCGGTGAGCTGTCCCGGGTGATGCTCGCCGTCGAGGTGGTCTTCGCCGGCGCCGACCCCGTCCCCACCTACCTGTTCGACGAGGTGGACGCCGGCGTCGGCGGCAAGGCCGCGGTCGAGATCGGCCGCCGCCTCGCCAAACTGGCCGAATCCGCCCAGGTCGTGGTGGTCACCCACCTCCCGCAGGTCGCCGCCTTCGCCGACCGGCACCTGGTGGTCGAGAAGACCAACGACGGCACCGTGACCCGCAGCGGTGTCAAGGTGCTGAACGACGAGGAGCGGGTGCGCGAACTCTCCCGGATGCTGGCCGGACTCGAGGATTCCGAGCTCGGCCGTGCCCACGCGGAGGAGCTGCTGGCCGCCGCCAGGGCGCCGCGCCACCGGTAGCCGGCGCCGGCGGCCCCCTGCGGACCGACGGCGACGCGCCCTGGTGGCGCCGACTGTCCAAGAGGGCCGCCGACCTGGCATGGTGGCGGCTGGACACTGGCTTTCCAGTCCCGAGCGTCGCTGGCGGGAAATCCTCGCACCGCGGCGCGCGAACCTGATCGAGTCGGATGCGAGACGACGTGGACCATTCCGCCGCCCGGGCCGCCGCGGCCGCCCCAGAACCGGGTCAGCTGCACGTGGTGCTCGTCCTGGCCGCCAGTACCGGCGGCATCGGTGCGCACGTGCGCTCGCTGGCACAGGGCCTGGTCGCGCACGGAGTGGCCGTGACGGTGTGCGCGCCCGCAGGCACGGACGCGCTCTTCGGCTTCTCCCGCACCGGCGCCAGATTCCACCTGGTCGACATCACCCCCACCGCGGGAGCCCGCAGCGACGCCGCCGCGATCGGCGAGCTGCGCCGGGCCTTCACCGGCGCCGACGTGGTGCACGCCCACGGCCTGCGCGCCGCGCTCCTCTCCGACCTGGCGCTGCGCACCGCCGGCCGCTTCCCGGGCCTGCGCCCGGAGACCCCGCTGGTGGTCACCTCGCACCACGCGCTGCTGGCCACCGGCATGGAGCGGCGGCTCCAGCGGCTGATGGAGCGCCGGGTGGCTCGCGCCGCCGACCTGGTGCTCGGCGCCTCCTCCGACCTGGTGGCCCGCGCCCGCGAGCTGGGCGCCACCGACGCCCGCCTCGGGCCGGTCGCCGCCCCGCCGATGCCGGAGGGCCGGCTGGAGCGGGCCGAGGCCCGGGCGGCGCTGCTCGGCGACGGCCCGGACCGCCCGCTGCTGCTGGCGGTCGGCCGGCTCGTCCCGCAGAAGGCCTTCGGGCTGCTGCTGGACGCCTGCCGGGAGCTGGCCGCGCTGGACCCGGAGCCGCTGCTGCTGCTCGCCGGGGACGGCCCGGAGGCCACCCCGCTGCGCGAGCGGGTGGCCGCCGAGAAGCTCCCCGTCCGCCTGCTCGGCTACCGCACCGACGTACCGGACCTGCTGGCCGCCGCCGACGTGGTGGTCGTCTCCAGCCGCTGGGAGGCCCGTTCCCTGGTGGTCCAGGAGGCGATGCGGGCCGGCGTGCCGGTGGTCGCCACCGCCGTCGGCGGCGTCCCCGAACTGGTCGGGGACGCGGCCGTGCTCGTCCCGCCCGGCGACGCTGCCGCGATCGGCCGCGCCGTGCGCGAGCTGCTGGCCGACCCGGCCCGCCGCGAACGGCTGGTGGCGGCCGGCCGGCAGCAGGCCGAGACCTGGCCGGACGAGGCCGCCACCGTCGCCCAGGTGCTCAGCACCTACGACGAGCTGGTCCAGCGCACCGGCTAGGTCCCGTCCGCCGGGATCGACCGGACGGGACCCGCCCGCTCAGACGGTGGCCTGCTCGGCCCGGTCGGCGGCCAGGCCGTCCGGCTGGGCGGAGAGGTAGGCACCGCCGCAAGCCGTGAGCCGCAGCGCGGTGTCGATCAGCGGGACGTGGCTGAAGGCCTGCGGGAAGTTGCCGACCTGGCGCTTCTCCCGCGGGTCCCACTCCTCGGCGAGCAGCCCGATGTCGTTGCGCAGGGCCAGCAGCTTGTCGAAGAGCTCGCGTGCCTCCTGCACCCGGCCGATCATGGCGAGGTCGTCGGCCAGCCAGAACGAGCAGGCCAGGAAGGCGCCCTCGTGGCCGGAGAGGCCGTCGACGTTGTTGCCGCTCTCGTCGTGCGTCGGGTACCGCAGTACGAAGCCGTCCTCGGTGGAGAGCTCGCGCTGGATGGCCTCGATGGTGCCGATCACCCGCTTGTCGTCCGGCGGGAGGAAGCCCACCTGCGGGATCAGCAGCAGCGAGGCGTCCAGCTCCTTGCCGCCGTAGTACTGCGTGAAGGTGTTGCGCTCCGGGTCGTAGCCCTTCTCGCAGACGTCCCGGTGGATGGTCTCGCGCAGCTCGCGCCAGCGCTCCAGGTGGCCGTCGGAGGGCGCGTCCTCGGGGGTCTGCTCCAGCAGCTTGATGGTGCGGTCGACGGCGACCCAGGCCATCACCTTGGAGTGGACGAAGTGCCGGCGCGGGCCGCGGACCTCCCAGATGCCCTCGTCCGGCTCCTGCCAGTGGTCCTCCAGGTACTCGATCAGGCGCAGCTGGAGGTGGTGGGCGTGGTCGTTGCGGACCAGGCCGGTCATGTGGGCCAGGTGCAGGGCCTCGACCACCTCGCCGTAGACGTCCAGCTGGAGCTGGCCGGCCGCGCCGTTGCCGACCCGGACGGGCTGGGAGCCCTCGTAGCCGGGCAGCCAGTCGAGCGAGGACTCGGTGAGCTCGCGCTCGCCGGCGATGCCGTACATGATCTGCAGGTTCTCCGGGTCCCCGGCGACGGCGCGCAGCAGCCACTCGCGCCAGGCCTTGGCCTCGTCGCGGTAGCCGGTGCGCAGCAGCGAGGAGAGCGTGATCGCGGCGTCGCGCAGCCAGGTGTAGCGGTAGTCCCAGTTGCGCTCGCCGCCGATGTCCTCGGGCAGCGAGGTGGTGGGGGCGGCGACGATGCCGCCGGTGGGGGCGTAGGTGAGGCCCTTGAGGGTGATCAGCGAGCGGATCACGGCCTCGCGGTAGGGGCCCTGGTAGGTGCACTGGCCGGCCCAGTCGTGCCAGAAGCCGGCCGTGGCGTCGAGCATCTCCTCGGCGTCCGGGGCGGTCGGCGCCTCCAGGTGGGAGGCCTGCCAGGTGAGCGCGAAGGCGATCCGCTCGCCGGCCGTGACGGTGAAGTCGGCGTAGGTGGTGAGGTTGCGCCCGTACGTCTCGGCCTCGCCGTCCAGCCAGACGGAGTCGGGGCCGGCCACGGCGACGGTGCGGTGGCCGCCGTCGGCCTGCTCGACCCGGTGCACCCAGGGGACGATCCGGCCGTAGCTGAACCGCATCCGCACCGCCGAGCGCATCCGGACCGTGCCGGACAGGCCCTCGACGATCCGGATCACCTGGGGGACGGAGTCCCGGCCGGCCAGCGGGCGCGGGGGCATGAAGTCGATCACCCGGACGCTGCCGCCCCGGCAGTCCCACTCCTGCTCCAGGATCAGCGAGTCGCCCCGGTAGCGGCGCCGGTCGGCGGGGACGGCCGGCGCGGCCGCGGTGGGCGGCGGGACGCGGAGGTCGCCGGTGTCGGTGAAGCGCGCGCGCGGTGCGGCCGGGGCCGGGGCGGCCGCCGGGGCGGGCAGCTCGGTGTCGACCACTTCGGCCGGGCCGATCCGCCAGAAGCCGTGTTCATCGGTGCCGAGCAGGCCGGCGAAGACCGCCGGCGAGTCGAAGCGGGGCAGGCACAGCCAGTCGACCGCCCCGTCCCTGCTGACCAGGGCGGCGGTCTGCATGTCCCCGATGAGTGCGTAGTCCTCGATACGGCCGGCCACGTGGATCTCCAGTTCGCAATGTGGTCACGACGCATCGGCGATCCGGGGAGAGCCAGCGGGTCTGCGGGGCCGGGGCCGCCCCCGGGACGTCCGGCCTGCCGATGGGTGCCGGCGGGCCTTGCTGGAGTGTCCGCGCGAGGCTCGGTCGAGACCCCGGAGTGGGTGGGGAGGGGCTCGAATACGGGGAGGTCCGGTCGCGCATCGGGGACCGAGAGGTTTCCTGACCCTCCCACGCCCTCCGCGTGCTCGTGCTGTCGGCGATGCGTCCGTGCAGCTTACGACGGACGAAAGGGGCGAAGCACGCGGGCGCAGCCCCGTGTGGCGCCACAATTCGGCGGAAATGCCGTGCATCGCGGGGGTGGCGGGCAGGATGGCCCGGAAGGATCACCACCGGGTGGCCCGTCGGGAGGGCTGGTCATGGCCCGGACGAGTGCCGCCGGGTGGCCCGCCCGGGCCGGTCGTGAAACCGGTGTGACCCATGCGCCGTATGGTGCGCCTGTTGTGCGCCCGGTGGTGCGCCGGGCGTGCGGTCCGAGGACACCGGGAGTGCCCGGAACGCGTCCCGGCCGGGTCACTGTTACCCTGGTATCCCGTGGACCGGTGGGATCAAACGCCCCGGACCAGCCGAACCGACGACCCCGCGAGCGACGTGCACCGCACCCCGCTCCGGTCGGTTCAGGCGAGCCGCGAGCCTCCCGCCCACGTCACCTTCGACACGCGACCCACGGGAGCCCCCTCTTGGCACAGCCCCATTCCGGCAAGGCATCGAACGGCCGCGCCGTGACGACCAAGCACCTCTTCGTCACCGGGGGTGTCGCCTCGTCGCTCGGCAAGGGCCTCACCGCCTCCAGCCTGGGCGCCCTGCTCAAGGCCCGCGGCCTGCGTGTGACGATGCAGAAGCTCGACCCGTACCTCAACGTGGACCCGGGCACCATGAACCCGTTCCAGCACGGTGAGGTCTTCGTCACCGACGACGGCGCCGAGACCGACCTCGACATCGGTCACTACGAGCGGTTCCTCGACACCAACCTGCACGGCTCGGCGAACGTCACCACCGGCCAGGTGTACTCGACCGTCATCGCCAAGGAGCGCCGCGGCGAGTACCTGGGCGACACCGTCCAGGTGATCCCGCACATCACCAACGAGATCAAGTCCCGGATCCGCCGGATGGCGACCGAGGACGTGGACGTGGTGATCACCGAGGTCGGCGGCACCGTCGGCGACATCGAGTCGCTGCCCTTCCTGGAGGCCGTCCGCCAGGTCCGCCACGAGGTCGGCCGGGACAACGTCTTCTTCGTGCACGTGTCCCTGCTGCCCTACATCGGCCCCTCGGGCGAGCTGAAGACCAAGCCCACCCAGCACTCGGTGGCCGCGCTGCGCAACATCGGCATCCAGCCGGACGCCATCGTGCTGCGCGCCGACCGCGAGGTCCCGCAGGCCATCAAGCGCAAGATCTCGCTGATGTGCGACGTGGACGAGGAGGCCGTGGTCGCGGCCATCGACGCCAAGTCGATCTACGACATCCCCAAGGTGCTGCACGGCGAGGGCCTGGACGCCTACGTCGTCCGCCGCCTGGACCTGCCGTTCCGCGACGTCGACTGGACCACCTGGGACGACCTGCTGCGCCGCGTCCACGAGCCGCAGCACATCGTCAAGGTCGCGCTGGTGGGCAAGTACATCGACCTTCCGGACGCCTACCTGTCGGTGACCGAGGCGCTGCGCGCCGGCGGTTTCGCCAACAACGCCCGGGTCGAGATCAAGTGGGTCACCTCGGACGACTGCACCACGCCCGAGGGCGCACAGGAGCACCTCGGCGACGTGGACGCGATCTGCATCCCCGGTGGCTTCGGCGACCGCGGGGTGGACGGCAAGGTCGCCGCGATCACCTACGCCCGCGAGAACAGGATCCCGCTGCTCGGCCTCTGCCTGGGTCTGCAGTGCGTGGTCATCGAGGCCGCCCGCAACCTGGCCGGCCTGCCCGAGGCCAACTCGACCGAGTTCGACGCGGCCGCCAAGTACCCGGTCGTCTCCACCATGGCCGAGCAGCTGGCGATCGTCGACGGCAAGGGCGACCTGGGCGGCACCATGCGCCTGGGCCTCTACCCGGCCAAGCTCGCCGAGGGCTCGATCGTCCGCGAGGTCTACGGCGGCGAGCAGTACGTCGAGGAGCGCCACCGCCACCGCTACGAGGTCAACAACGCGTACCGCGCCGACCTGGAGAAGACCGGCCTGCAGTTCTCCGGCCTCTCCCCGAAGGGTGACCTGGTCGAGTACGTCGAGTACCCGCGCGAGGTGCACCCCTACCTGGTGGCCACCCAGGCCCACCCGGAGCTGAAGTCCCGCCCGACCCGCCCGCACCCGCTCTTCGCGGGCCTGGTGAAGGCGGCCATCGAGATCAAGACGGCGGACGCCTCGGAGTAGGCCGTCACCGTTCACCGAACGGCGGCCCCGCGATTCCCGCGGGGCCGCCGTTCGGCGTTAGATTGTGTCGTACTGACGAAAAGGGGAGACTGATGGACGACCAGGGCATCTTCGACGTGGCGGAGGAGTGGGAGGTCCGGGAGAGCGACACGCCGTTCCAGGGCAAGGTCACCGGCGTGCGCACCGAGGAGGTCCGGATGCCCGACGGCAGCTGGGCCCGCCGCGACTATCAGACCCACCCCGGCTCGGTCTCCGTCCTCGCGCTGGACGACCAGCAGCGGGTGCTCATCCTGCGCCAGTACCGCCACCCCGTCCGCCAGCGGCTCTGGGAGCTGCCGGCCGGCCTGCTCGACGTGCCCGGCGAGAACCCGCTGCACGCCGCCCAGCGCGAGCTGTACGAGGAGGCGCACTGCAAGGCCGGGGCCTGGCGGGTGCTGGTCGACTTCTACACTTCGCCCGGCGGCACCGACGAGGCGCTGCGGCTCTTCCTCGCCACCGACCTCGCCGAGGCCGAGGGCGAGCGCTACGAGGCGCACGGCGAGGAGCTCGAGATCGAGACCGCCCGGGTGCCCGTCGCGGAGCTGGTCCGCCTGATCCACGCCGGCGAACTGCACAACCCCACCCTGATCACCGGCACCCTCGCCGTGCACGCGGCGCTCGCCGGCCCCGGCGGCCTGGACGCGCTGCGGCCCGCGGACTCGCCCTGGCCGGCCCGGCCCTTCGAGGCCTGATTCCGGGAGCCGCGCCCCGCGGTTGATCCGCAGGGGTGATTTACCGGTTCGTACGACCGGATGTCACCTCGGCCGAGCCGGACGGCCGAACTACGCTTCGCAGACAGGGCGCCCCTGCCGGGCCGCCTCCGCTGAGCACTGGGTGACGTCGGGAGTGGCACGGGTGGCGAGAAAGACGGCGACCATGGAAGCGGGCTCCGGCGCACCCGCCCCGGGCGTTCCCGGGTTGGACCGGCTGCCCGCCGGGCCTGCCCTGCTCGTCGGCAGGCGCGCCGAGCTGGCCGCGCTGCGGGCCGCCGCCGCGCGGCCAGCCGAGGGCCGCAGCCCCGTCCTGGTGCTGGCCGGCCGCCCCGGTTCCGGCCGGACCACACTGGCGGCCCGGTTCGCCGTCACCGTCGCCGCCGACTACCCCGACGGCGTGCTCTTCGCCCGCCTCTCCGCCCCCGACGGCGGCCGCGTGCCGCCCGCCCGGGCCGCCCGGCGGCTGCTGGAGCAGCTCGGTGCCGACGGTGCCGGCGTGCCGCTGCCCGGCGCCGTCGAGGACGGGAGGGACGAGCCCGCCTGCGTCGCGCTGCGCGAGGCGCTGGCCGGGCGGAAGGTCCTCATGCTGCTGGACGACGTCCGGGACGCCGGGCAGGTCTGGCCGCTGCTCGCGGACGAGCCGGGCTGCCTCGTCCTGGCCACCACCGCCGGGCCGCTCACCGGGATCGAGGACATCGACCCGGTCATCCTCGGCGGGCTCGACCGGCAGGCCTCGGGCGAACTGCTCGGCGACCTGGTCGGCGGCACCAGGATCAGCTGCGACCCGGTCGGCGGGGCCGACCTCGCGGAGGCCTGCGCCTCCCGGCCCGCGGCGCTGCGGCTGATGGCCGGGTGGCTGCGGGGAAACCCCGAGCTGGCCGTCACGGACGCGGCGCGGGAGCTGGCCCGGGCGGTGCGGGAGGCGGACGGGACGGTGGCAGGCCAGGCGGCGGGGACTGCGGCGGCCAAGGCGGCGGGAAAGGCGGCGCAGGGGGCGGGGAAGGAGGGGAGGCCGGACGGGATGGGTGCCCCGGCGAAGGACCTTGCGGCCGGCGGGCAGGACGCCCCGGTCAAGGACTCCCCGGCCATGGACGTCCGGGCGGGGAAGAACGGGAAGCGCCCGTCGGCGGAGGAGCGGGCCGGACGGGGGAAGCGGCCGGCCGCCGGGGGCGGGAGGTCCGCGGACGCCGAGGCCGGGAAGCCGGCCGACAAGCCCGTCGACAGGCCGCTCGACAAGTCACTCGACAAGCCGCTCGACAAGCCCGCCGTGCCGCCGACCGACCCGGCGGCCTGGGTGAAGCCCGGGCCCGAGCCCGCCGAACCCGTCCCCGTCCCGGACAACGACCCGCTGATCGGGGCGTTCACCCTCCTCTACGGGACGCTGCCGGCCGCCCAGGCCCGGATGCTGCGGTCGCTCACCCTCGCGCCCGCCCAGACGGCGGACCTGCGCACCGCCTCCGCCCTGGTCGGCTGCCCGGCGCCGGAGGCCGCCACGATGCTGGCCGCGCTCGCCGAGCGGGAGCTGCTCGGCGAGGAGGCGCCCGCCGCCGACGGCACCCCCCGTTACCGGGTACCCGGCCGGCTCTACCCCCGGCTGGTGCGGCTGCGCGAGCGCGAGGACCGGCCCGCCGCGGTCGAGCTGGCCAGGGCGCGGCTGCTGGAGCGGCTGGTCCGGCTCACCGAGGCGGCCCGCGCCCTGCTCGACCCGGCCGGCGGCCCCGCGCCGGACCCGCTGCCCGGCCCGCTGAGACTGCGCTCGGCCGCGCAGGCCCGGCAGTGGCTGCTCGGCGAGCGCGACGTCCTGCTCGGCGCCGTCGCCGACGCGATCGGCCAGGGAGACCTGGACGGCTCGGCCGGCCGGCTGGTCACCGCCCTGCTCCGGTCGCTGCCGCTGACCGGCGCCGCCGCCCCGGCCGATCTCTACCAGCTGCACGAGCTGGTGCTGACGGTGGCCGAGCGGCACGGGAAGCCCCGCCGTGCCGCCGCCGCGCTGCTCAACCTGGGGGACCTCCAGGCCGCCGCCGGCAGCTGGGAGCAGGCCGCCGGCCACTACCGGGCCGCCCTGGACCACGCCCGCTCCGCCGACGACGAGCCGCTCTGTGCCCGCGCGCTGGAGAGTGCGGCCGGCTGTCACCGGGCGCTCGGTGACGCGGTGCGCGCTGCCGACTGGTACGGCCGGGCGCTCGGCCTGCGGCAGTCCATGGGCGACCAGGCCGCCGAGGCCCGGCTGCTCGCCCGGGTGGCGGAGGCGCACACCGCGCAGCGCCGCTTCGAGGAGGCCGAGCGGGAGTACCGGGCGTCCCTGTCGGTGCTGCGCCGGCTGGGCGACGAACGCGGGCAGCAGGCGGTCGGCGCCTCCCTGGCGGACCTGCGGGAACGCCTCGACGCCGGGTGGTAGTGCGCGGTTCGGGAGTATCGTCAGAGATGCCCGGTTGAGACGCCATTGGTAGGAAGATCACTGGGGAAGCCTACGAACCTGCCAATGTGTCCGGCAGATTTATTCACTTTGGAAGGCTGACACGCCGCCTGGGCTTCATTACACTCGAACTCAGTCGCGCAGCGATCCGTGCCCCGGTGTCTTCCGGAGGTCTCCCCACGTGCGCGTCGCCCGCCGGTCTTCTCCGGTAGGGACCCCCATGGCAAGAGGACGTGTTTAGCCGTGAAGGTCGGCATCCCCCGCGAGGTCAAGAACCACGAGTACCGCGTGGCCATCACGCCCGCCGGCGTGCATGAGCTGGTCCGCAACGGACACGAGGTCTACATCGAGGACAACGCCGGTGTCGGCTCCTCGATCCCCAACGAGGAGTACGTGGCCGCCGGCGCCACCATCCTCCCCACCGCCGACGAGGTGTGGGCCACCGCCGACCTGCTGCTGAAGGTCAAGGAGCCCATCGCTGAGGAGTACCACCGTCTGCGCAAGGGCCAGACCCTCTTCACGTACCTGCACCTGGCGGCCGACCGCGCCGGCACCGACGCGCTGGTCGCGTCCGGCACCACCGCGATCGCGTACGAGACCGTGCAGCTCGCCAACGGCGCCCTGCCGCTGCTCGCCCCGATGTCCGAGGTCGCGGGCCGGCTGGCCCCGCAGGTCGGCTCGTACCACCTGATGCGCCCGGCCGGCGGCCGCGGCGTGCTGCCCGGCGGCGTCCCCGGCACCCACCCGGCCAAGGCCGTCGTCATCGGCGGTGGCGTCTCCGGCTGGCACGCGGCCACCATCGCCATCGGCATGGGTTACGAGGTGACCCTGCTCGACCGCGACATCAACAAGCTGCGCGAGGCCGACAAGGTCTTCGGCACCAAGATCAAGGCCATCGCCTCCAACTCCCTGGAGCTGGAGAAGGCCGTCCTGGACGCCGACCTGGTGATCGGCGCCGTGCTGATCCCGGGCGCCAAGGCCCCGAAGCTCGTCACCAACGAGCTGGTCTCCCGCATGAAGCCGGGCTCCGTGCTCGTCGACATCGCCATCGACCAGGGCGGCTGCTTCGAGGACTCGCACCCGACCACGCACGCCGAGCCGACCTTCCAGGTCCACAACTCGGTCTTCTACTGCGTGGCCAACATGCCGGGCGCCGTCCCGAACACCTCCACCTACGCGCTGACCAACGCGACGCTGCCGTACGTCGTCGAGCTGGCCAACCGTGGCTGGAAGGACGCGCTGCGCCGCGACCCGGCCCTGGCCAAGGGCCTGAACGTGCACGAGGGCCAGATCACCTTCGGTGCCGTCGCCGAGGCCTTCGGCCTGGAGTCGGTCTCCCTGGAGAGCATCCTCGTCTGATCTCGTCCTCCCGGGTCGGTACGGGTCCGCGCCCTCGCAGGCGCAGGCCCGTACCGACCGTGGCCGCTCCCCGCGGGGCGGCCCGCAGGCCCCCGACCCTCCCTCCTTCCCCGTCGGCGGACAGGAGGGGCCCCATCCTGGGGTCGGGGGCTTCGGCATGCCCGTGAACGGGTGGTTGCGTGGGTGGGTCGCTCTGTCGTCAATTTCTGTGGGTCGCGTCACCCGACCGCAGAAACGTTAGGGTCAAGGGCCCGCGCATCCCTTGACAGAGGGATGCCCGATAGTCGACACATCCTGCCCACTACCGTGGATTGTGTTGCTGCGAACGCCTTGAACGGCCTAGAGTCGCAAACCGTCGGCATGCTGCCACGCTGACGAATCGACATAGAGTCCTGGATGCCCAAGGAGGTAAGACGACTTGTGAATGAGTCGACATTTGCTCCCGGGGGTGGTCAGCCAGGACTGGCGGAGCACACCGCCGGCCAGCCGAGTGAGGAGTCCGGGGCCCGGCAGGCCACCGTGGGCTCGGCCGAGGTCGGCTCGGTCGCACTCCGTACCTTCGAAGCACGCCAGAACACAGCACAGGTGACCACGGTGACCGACTACGACGCCGATCTGCCGGCCCACGGCCTGGCCTACGGCGAGTTCGCCTACGGCGCCTACGACGACCCGGACGCCGAGTACGAGCCGGACCCGGAGTACGCCGCCACGCTGGCCCCCGACGCCGCGCGCCAGCGCCGCGAGCGGGTCGGCCCGACCGGCCGTCCGCTGCCGTACTTCCCGATCCCCGCGCCGGTGGCCGAGCACGGCCCCGCGCAGATCATCGCGATGTGCAACCAGAAGGGCGGCGTCGGCAAGACCACGTCGACCATCAACCTGGGCGCGGCGCTGGCCGAGTACGGCCGCCGCGTGCTGCTCGTCGACTTCGACCCGCAGGGCGCGCTCTCGGTGGGCCTCGGCGTCAACCCGATGGAGCTCGACGTCACCGTCTACAACCTGCTCATGGAGCGGGGCCTGACGGCCGATGAGGTGCTGCTGAAGACGGCCGTGCCGGGCATGGACCTGCTGCCGTCCAACATCGACCTCTCCGCCGCCGAGGTGCAGCTGGTCAGCGAGGTGGCCCGGGAGTCCGCGCTGGCGCGCGCCCTGAAGCCGCTGCTGCCCGACTACGACTACGTCATCATCGACTGCCAGCCCTCGCTGGGCCTGCTGACGGTCAATGCCCTGACGGCCGCTCACAGCGTCATCGTCCCGCTGGAGTGCGAGTTCTTCGCCCTGCGCGGCGTCGCGCTGCTCACCGAGACCATCGAGAAGGTCTGCGAGCGGCTCAACCCCGAGCTGCGCCTGGACGGCATCCTGGCCACCATGTACGACTCGCGCACCGTGCACAGCCGCGAGGTGCTGGCCCGGGTCGTCGAGGCGTTCGGCGACCACGTCTTCCATACCGTCATCGGGCGGACCGTGCGCTTCCCGGAGACCACCGTCGCCGGCGAGCCGATCACCACGTACGCGACCAACTCGGTCGGTGCCGCCGCCTACCGTCAGCTCGCCAGGGAGGTGCTCGACCGGTGCCGCCCCGCCGAGTGAGTCTCCCGGGTGCCGACGAGCTGTTCCGGACCACCGGGGGGATGGCGCTGTCGCCGTCCCTCGCGCCGCGTCCGGCCGCCGAGGCTCCCAGACCGGAGACCGCACGGACCGTCAACGGTGCCGGCGGCACCGGCGCCGGCGCGGACGGTGCCGAGGACGCCGAGGGCGGCGCCGAGGAGCGCCGGCCGTCGACGGTCGGCGCGCCGGGCGTCTCGGGCGGTATGCCGGGCACGGCGCCGGCCGGAGTGTCGGTACCCGGTCCGGCGCAGCCGGGCGGTGCCCAGGGAGCCGGCCAGGGAGCCGGTGCCGGGCAGGCGGGTGCGGCGGGTGCCGCGCAGGCCGGGAAGACGGTGCAGGGCGGCCGGGCCGCCGCGCCGGGGCCGCGCCAGCACGCGGGTGCCGCCGAGGAGCAGGCGGGCGGCGCGGGACGCCCCCGTCCGCGTGGCCGGGCACCGCGCCGCCCGAGCGGGCGGGAGCGGCACGACGAGAAGATCACCGTGTACGTGTCAGCCGAGGAACTGATGGACCTCGAACACACCCGCCTGGTGTTGCGCGGGGAGCACGGGCTCGCGGTGGACCGCGGCCGGATCGTCCGGGAGGCCATCGCGGTGGTGCTGGCCGACCTGGAGCAGCGGGGCGAGGCGAGCATCCTGGTGCGGCGGCTGCGCGGGCGCTGATGCGCGAGCGCTGAGCCGGCGCCTACGGGTGCCGAGCGGGCGCCGAGTGGGTGCCTGAGCGGCGCTTGCGGGTGGGCGCGGGTGCTGTTGGTGCTGTGGCGGGTGGCTTTGTGCCTGCGGGTGCTGTGCGGCCGCTTGAGGGCTCTTTGCGGGGGCGCTGAGCCGCCTGCAGGGGTCGGGCTGCCCTGGGGGCGTCTGTCGGGCGCTGGGCCCTGCGCGCCAGGTCCGGTGCGCTCTCTGCTCTCTGCTCTCTGCTCTCTGCTGCGGCGGGCGGTGGCGCCCTGCGGCTGCGCCCCGCGGTCGGACCCGGGTGTGTGCCGAGGTTGCGGGCGGCGTGTCGGTGGCCCCGGCGTGGGGCGGGCGGCGCGGCCGGGTGAAGATGGACCGTCATGCCGAGCAGCCCCGAACCCTCCGTCGCCGCCGCCGGGACCGTCGGGCCCGCCGATGAGTCGCGGGGCGGCTTCCGGGTGCGGCTGGACAACTTCGAAGGCCCCTTCGACCTGCTGCTGAGCCTGATCGCCAAGCACCGGATGGACGTCACCGAGGTGGCGCTGGCCACGGTCACCGACGAGTTCATGGCGTACATCCGGGCCATGGGCCCGGATTGGGAGCTGGACGCCGCGACCGAGTTCCTGGTCATCGCCGCGACCCTGCTCGACCTCAAGGCCGCGCGGCTGCTGCCCGCCGCCGAGGTCGAGGACGAGGAGGACCTCGCCCTGCTGGAGGCGCGCGACCTGCTCTTCGCCCGGCTGCTGCAGTACCGGGCCTACAAGCGGGCGGCCGCCGTGTTCGGCGAGCGCTGGGCCGCCGAGCTGCTCCGGCGGCCGCGGACCGCCGGGCTGGAGCCGGAGCACGCGCAGCTGCTGCCCGAGGTCGTGATCAGCATCGGGGCGGAGCGGTTCGCGCAGCTGGCGGCGAGGGCCATGGCGCCGAAGCCCGAGCCGGTCGTCTACGTCGACCACATCCACACCCCGCCGGTCAGTGTCCGTGAACAGGCCGGGCTGGTGGTCGGGCTGCTCACCGAGCTGGGCGAGGCCTCGTTCCAGCGGCTGGTCGAGGACGCGCCGGACAACCTGGTCGTGGTCGCGCGGTTCCTCGCGCTGCTGGAGCTGTACCGGGAGCGGGTGCTCGCCTTCGAGCAGCCGGAGGCGCTGGGGGAGCTGCTGGTGCGGTGGGTGGCCGAGGCGGACCGGGGCGCGGTCGAGGTGACGGACGAGTTCGACCGGCCGGCGGGCGAGCAGCCGGGCGGGCCGGGACGGGGTGGGTCGGAGCCGGGTGGGCCGGGGCGGGGCGGGCCGGAGCCGGGTGGGCCGCGGGGGGATGGTCTGGAGCGGGTCGGGCTGGAGCGGGTCGGGCCGCAGAAGGAGGAGCGATGACGTCCGGGACGGATGCCGGAGGGCGGCCGGCGCGGCGTCCGCTCGGGGTGCCCGGGCGGCCGCGGGTCGAGGAGTGGCTGGAGCCGGCGCCGGGGCTCGGTGTGGTGATGCCCGGTGACGCGGTACCCGGTGACGCGGTACCCGGTGACGGGGTGCTCGACGAGGGTGGGCTCGACGAGGTGGTGGCCGGGGGGTCGGCGGCCGGTGGGCCGGTAGCCGGCGAGCAGGCTCGGGTCGAGATGCTGGTCGTGCACCAGAAGTCGGCCCCGACGACTTCCGGTGCCGGCGAGGTTCTGTCCGAGGAGGAGCCCGGCCTCGGGCTGAAGGCGGAGCTGGAGGCGATTCTGATGATCGTCGACGAGCCGGCCGGCGAGGCCCACCTGGCGTCCGTGCTGGAGCGGCCCCGGGCGGACGTGGCCGAGGCGCTGCGTGAGCTCTCCGCCGAGTACACCGCCCAGGGCCGGGGCTTCGACCTGCGGCTGGTCGCCGGCGGGTGGCGGTTCTACAGCCGGACCGAGTGCGCGCCGGCCGTCGAGCGGTTCGTCCTGGACGGCCAGCAGGCCCGGCTCTCCCAGGCCGCGCTGGAGACGCTGGCGGTCGTCGCCTACCGTCAGCCGGTGTCCAGATCGCGGGTCTCGGCCGTCCGTGGTGTGAACTGTGACGGCGTGATGCGTACCCTGGTACAGCGAGGACTGGTGGAAGAGGCCGGATCCGAGCCCGAAACAGGTGCGATCCTGTATCGGACGACGAACTACTTCCTGGAACGGATGGGGCTCCGCGGCCTGGATGAGCTGCCGGAGCTCGCTCCCTTCCTGCCCGAGGTCGACGACGTGGAAGCGGAGTCCCTGGAGGGCACGATGATCGCGGAGGCGGTCGCCGCCGCTGCCGTGCAGGCCGCGGGCGGCAGTGGCGAGGCCGATCGGGCTGCGCCTGATCGGTAGGGGGCGGTGAGGTCGGCCGAAACGACCGCACAGCCCAGACGGAAAACGACGTACGGACACTTTGATGCGTAGCAGTGGCAACGGCAGGAACAGCAGCGGCGGCGGCAGCGGTCGTGGCGGACAGGGCGGGGGCCGGGGCGGCAGCGGCTCCTACGGGGGCGGAAGCGGCTCCGGCCGCGGTGGCTCGGGCTCGTACGGCGGTGGCTCCGGCTCCTCGCGCGGTGGCTCGGGTTCGTACGGCGGCGGGTCGGGCTCCTCGCGTGGCGGGTCGGGCTCCGGCTCCTATGGCGGCGGTTCGGGTTCGCGTGGCGGCTCGGGTTCGTACGGCAGCGGTTCGGGTTCGCGTGGCGGCTCGGGTTCGTACGGCAGCGGTTCGGGTTCGCGTGGCGGCTCCGGCTCCTACGGCGGTGGCTCGGGTTCGCGTGGCGGCTCCGGTTCGTACGGCGGCGGTTCCGGCTCCGCGCGGGGCGGGTCGTACGGCGGTGGCTCGGGTTCGCGTGGCGGCTCCGGCTCCTACGACCGCCGGGACGACCGGCGTGACGACCGCCGCTACCCGGACCGCCCGCTGCGGCCCGAGGAGCGTCGCTACGACCGCCCCGAGTACGGCGGCGGCCCCAACGCCACCCCCGCCCGTGGCGGCTACACCGGCCGTCGTCCCGGCCCGGCCCCGCGTCCGCGCCGTGAGGGCCAGGGCGCCCCGGGCGACCCGCGCCGTCAGCCGCAGCGTTCGCGCGAGCTGCAGGCCAAGATCGAGGACGCGGTGCTGGCCCGGCACGACAAGCCGGCCGTGAAGCTTCCCAAGACCTTCGGCGAGCCCGAGGGCGAGCGCCTGCAGAAGGTGCTGGCGCGTGCCGGTATCGGCAGCCGTCGGGCCTGCGAGGAGCTGATCGAGCAGGGCCGCGTCGAGGTCAACGGCAAGCGGGTCACCGAGCAGGGCAAGCGGGTCGACCCGGAGAAGGACGAGATCAAGGTGGACGGCCTGACCGTCGCCACCCAGTCGTTCCTCTTCTTCGCGCTGAACAAGCCGGCCGGTGTGGTCTCCACCATGGAGGACCCGGACGGCCGCCAGTGCCTCGGCGACTACGTGACCAACCGGGAGACCCGGCTGTTCCACGTCGGCCGCCTGGACACCGAGACCGAGGGCATCATCCTGCTCACCAACCACGGCGAGCTGGCCCACCGTCTCACCCACCCGCGGTACGGCGTGACCAAGACCTACCTGGCCGCCATCCAGGGTCCGATCCCGCGCGACCTGGGCAAGCGGCTGGCGCAGGGCATCGAGCTGGAGGACGGGTTCGCCCGCGCCGACAGCTTCAAGGTGGTCTCCAACGTCGGCAAGAACTACCTGGTCGAGGTGACCCTGCACGAGGGTCGCAAGCACATCGTCCGTCGGATGCTGGCCGAGGCCGGGTTCCCGGTCGAGAAGCTGGTCCGCACCCACTTCGGTCCGATCGCGCTGGGCGACCAGAAGTCCGGCTGGCTGCGCCGTCTGACCAACCCCGAGGTCGGCCAGCTGATGCACGAGGTCGGTCTGTAGACCGGTCGGCATATTTAGGTGGACCGGTCGGCATATTCTGCGGGCCGTCCGCCGTCCGGCGCCTGCCTCGTGTCTGTAGACCCGGTCGGCATAGATCGGTAGACCGGTCTGCATATTCGGGCGCTTCGGGCGACGCCGCCGCGGCGCTGCTGTGCCTGTGGCGTCATGCCGTGTCCTGAGGGCCTCCCCGCCGAGTGGCGGGGAGGCCCTCACGCCGTTCGGCGGGTTCTGCTGTGAGCCAGGACGCATCGCCTGGTCATCGCCTTGTCAGCGTCATGATCCGTGGCCGAGGATTGCCACCTGACCACGACCCGCCGGGTGGCGGGACTGCGCCACTTCGGCGCGGACGAGGGGCGAGACGGGGGAGCGGCGTCGTGTCCGATGCACCACTCAGCGCACTGGGACTGGCCGTGCCGGACGGACAGGTCTACGCGGCGCTGGTGGCCAATCCGCAGTCCACGGCGGAGGACCTCGCGGCCGGCTGCGGGCTGACCCTCCAGCAGAGCATCCGCGCGCTGGACCGGCTGGCGCAGCACGGCATGGCGACCCGGGCGCCCGTGGACCGGCACCGGTTCCTGCCGGTCGCCCCCGACGTCGCGATCGGTACGCTGATCGGCCACCGGGAGTCCGAACTGCGGCACGCCCGGGCCGAGATGCACCGCCTGATGGACGCCTTCCGGGAGGCCTCGCGCTACACCGACCCGGCGCATTCGGTCGAGGTCCTGACCGGCGGCGAGGCGATCGCCCAGCGGCTGGAACACATCACCGAGACCAGCCAGTACCAGGTGCGCGGCTTCGACTGCCCCCCGTACATCCAGGACCCGGTGGCCAACATCCCGTTGCAGCGGCAGCGGATGAAGGAGGGGCTGCGGTTCCGGACCATCTACGACCGGGAGGCCGTCGCCTGGCCGGGCCGGTTGGAGAAGAACATCCTGGTCGGCGTCGCGGACGGGGAGGAGGCGCGGGTCCGGCCGGTGCTGCCGATGAAAATGATCATGTCGGACGACCGGATGGCGATCATCCCGATCAGCGTCGGCGACAGCGTGCTCGACGCCGCCTACGTGATCCACCCGTCCGCACTGCTCCAGGCGCTGGACACGCTCTTCGAGGCGGAGTGGGAGCGCGCCGTCCAGCTCCAGGCCGCGCTCGGCGCGGCCGAGGGGGCGCTGGAGCCGGAGGCCGACCACCGCAAGCTGCTGGGCCTGCTGGCGGCCGGCCTCACCGACGAGTCGATCGCCCGCTCCCTCGGCTGGAGCGCCCGGACCACCCAGCGCCGGCTGCAGAGCCTGATGCGCGAGCTGGGCGCCACCACCCGCTTCCAGGCCGGCATGGCGGCCCGGGAGCGGGGCTGGCTCTGAGGACGGGCGAGTCCCGGGCGGCGGGTCCCCGGGGCCGGGTCCCGGGCGTCGGGTCCCGGGCGTCGGGTTCGGGTACGGGGCCGGTTCCGGGGTGGAGCCGGTTCCGGAGGGAGTCGACTGAGGGCGGGGCCGGGTTCGGACGGAGTGCGCCGGTCAGCTCCAGGGGGTGAGGCTCGCCCAGCGGCCGTCCGGTCCGCGCTCGACCTTCTCCAGGCCGACCACGGCGGACCGGTTCAGCCGGCCGTAGATGTGCGGGAACAGCACGCCGGGCGTGGCACCGGGCGGCGGTGCGCCGTTCGAAGCCTCCCACTTGACCATCGGCTCCACCAGCGCCTCCTCGATCAGCAGCACCATCAGTGGCTCGCGGGCGTCGGCGAAGAAGGCGTTGGCCACTGCGAGCGCCGTCTGCTCGTCCGCCGAGCAGTGGATGAACCCGTCGGTGAGCAGCGAGGCGGTGGCGTACGGCCGGCCGGGGTCGGCCAGCCAGTCGTCCAGGGGGGCGAGGTGCAGGATCATGTTCCTGTTGTACCCGAGCTTCCGGTCGGACCAGGGTTTGTACCCGGGCTTGTGGCCGGGCCAGTTCCTGAGCGGCCGTCAGGACGGCGGGTCGTGGCAGCGGTCACAGGCCCGCCACCTTCGCGGACGCGGAGACCTCGTAGACCAGCGTGACGGTCCGGCGTGCACCCGGGCCGAGCGGCAGGTCCCAGCGGACGATGCCCTCGGCGTCGAAGGCGTCCGGGGCGGGGGAGCACTCCTCCTTGCGCAGCCGCACCTCGACCGCCGACACCTCGGAGACCGGGACCCGTTCGCGGACCGTGACCAGCTGCTCGTCCCGCTCCTCGGGGCCGGAGAACCGCGAGAGGTGCAGCCGCACCGTCCGGGTGGTCACCGAGCGCTGGGTGAGGCCGGCGGTGGCTTGACGCTCCTCGGTCTCACGGACCACCCGGTATCCGTCCGAGCTGCCGAACGCCAGCTCGGCGTCTGCGCCCACGGCCGTGAAGGACAGCTCGCCGCGGCCGGTGAAGCCGCTGCCGCGGACCAGCTCGACCGGCCCGGCGAGCAGCGCGTGCCCGGCCGCGTTGCGGAACCGGACCACCTGGGTGACCAGCGGGGACAGCTCCGGAGCGCACGCGTACTCGCTGCTCGCCGGAGCCGTGAAGGAGCCCAGCGGGACCCGGTGCGCCCGGCCGTCCGACGGCACGGTGGCCGGTGCGGGGGCGCGCAGCACCCGGACCTCGCCCCCGTCGTCCACCCCCGGCACCGCCTCGGACGGGCCGAGCGTGCTGATCGCCTCCTCACGCAGCTCGACCTCGACCGTGCGGCGCTCCTCGGCGCTGCGCTCGCGCAGCGTCAGCACGTCCTCGGTGAGCGAGGGCGGGGCGGTGGCCAGGGCCGAGCGGGCGGTGGAGAGGGTGAGGCGGGCGCCCGTCCAGTCCTCGCCGGTGCGCTGCCACACCACGGCCTCGGACTCCAGTCGCAGCGCGCCGTCGGCGAGGGTGGCGCGGTAGGAGGGCCGCCAGACCGCGCACGGCACCAGGTGGCTGACGGTCAGCCGGACCGGGCCGGCGTCGCCCGCCTCGACGGTCAGGTCCAGGTGGGCGACCAGTTCGGCCGGCTCCTCCTCGGCCTGGTCGAGCGCGTTGTGGGCCTGCGAGCGCTGCTCTTCCAGGTCGCGCAGCCGGGAGCGGACGGCCCGCAGCTCCTCGCCGTACCGCTCGCGCTCGGCGTCCACCCGGTCCAGCTCGCGCGCCCAGCGGGCCCGCTCGACCTCGCCGATGCCGGCGCCCTCGCCGACCTCGCGCAGCAGGTCGGCGGAGAGCTGGGCGAGCAGCGCGAGGCGGGCCTGGATGCGTTCGTGCAGCTGGTCCTCGCGGCGGGCCTGCTCGTCGAGCTCGTGGACGCGGTGGCGCAGTGCGGAGTCGTCCGGGCCGGGTGGCAGCGGGGCGCGCGGGGTCCAGGCGCGCACGATGCGGGCGTCCAGGACGCGGGTGGCGGGGTCGCCGGTCTCGGCGCGCAGGGTGCGGTCGACGGCGAGGGCGGTGATCGGGCCGAGGCGCAGCCGCTGGACGCCGGCGGCGAGGTCGAGGGTGACCGTGCGCTCGACCTGGCTGCGGTCCTCCAGGCAGGTGACGGCGGTGACCGGGAGGGGGATGGTCTCGCTGCTCATCGTTCAGTTCCTCCGGCTTCCGCCGACGATGGCCTTTCCGGCCGGGATTCTGATCTGGTAGCCGCCGTCGAGCTCGGCCCGGCCGCCCGGTGGCAGTTCGACCCGCCAGAGCCGGGTGCTGGGCGGGCACTCCGGGGACGGCACGGCGGGTGCGTGCCAGTCGGCCCGCTCCTCGATCCGGATGTCGGCCTCGCGGCTGACCGGTACGCGCTCGCGGACCTCGACGGTGACGGCCTGGCCGAGCCGGTTCGCCAGCTCCACGTGCACGCGGTGGTCGAGCACGGTGCTGTTGTTCAGCATGCCCGCCGTGGACTCGCGCAGCTCGGTGCGGCGCGCGACCTCGATGCTCTCGGTGACGCCGGTGCCGAGCCGTTGCGTGCCGCCCGGCGCGAGGGTGGGCAGCGCCGCGGTGAGCAGGAACTCGCCGTCGACGGTGACCTCGACCGGCCCGGCCAGGACGGCCTGCGCGGTCCGGTTGGCGAGCACCAGCGTGCCGTACACCGTCTCCTCGACCGCCGGGACGGTGACGTACTCGGCGTGGACGGAGAGCGGGATCTCGCCGACGGTGACGGTGTGCCAGGTGCTGTCGGACGGGATGTCGGCGGGGGCGGCGGCGTCGAAGCGGTGGTCGAAGGAGCCGGCCGAGACGCGCGGCGGCACGGCGTGACGGGGGAGCGGCAGGGTGGTCACGGCCCGGGCGGCGGTGGCGGCCGGGGACGGGGCGCCGCCGGGACGGCCGGCGGAGGGCGGGCGGAGGGTGCCGCGGTGGTCGGCGGACGCCTCGGGTCCGGCCAGGACCAGGGCGGGGTAGTCGAGGAGCGCGGCGTCGGGGGCCGGGGGAGCGAACGGGGACTGCGCCCCGGTGTCCGCCTCGGCTTCGGCGCCCGCCAGGGCTTCGGCGCCCGCCAGGGCCTCGGTGGTCCAGGCGGGGGCGGCGGCCCGCGTGGTGCGGGCCCGGCGGGCGAGGGGGGGCGGGGCCGACGCGGCCGCCGGCGGGGCCGGCATCGGGGCCGGCATCGGGCCGCCGGGCTGCGGAGGCGGGGGCGGCGCGCCGTACCCGGCGAAGCCGGGGGTCGGCGGACCCGCCGCCTCGACGGCCCGGCGGCCACCCGGGCGCGCGGGGCGGGGTGCTGCCTGGGCGACGGGCATCGCGGGACTCGGCGGGGCGCCTCCGGCGACGGCGAGCGGGCGCCGGGGCGCGGGGCGGGGGCCGGCCGCCTCGTAGTCCGCGAAGAGGTCCGAGAGGCCGGCCGGGGGTTCGCGCCAGCCCGAGGGCGGAGCGGGGGGCTGGCTGCGGCCGATCCGGAGCGAGCGCAGCCGGGGAAGGTCGGTGCGGCGGTCGAGGTCGGCGGTCGAGAGGGCGAGGCGGACGCCGGTCCAGTCCTCGCCGGTGCGCTGGGCGACGGAGGCGCGCAGGACCAGCTGCCCGGTGTCCGAGCCCTGCCGGTACGACAGGCGGTAGGCGGGTACCCAGCGGGCGGCGGGGACGCCGTACTCGAGTTCGATGTCGAGTTCGGTGTGGAGTTCGGTGGGGGTTGGGGTGGGGGCCCCTGCGTCGGGGGTGGGCGGGGTGAGGGTGAGCAGGACGGTCACGGAGGTCTCCACGGGCTGGGCCGGCCCGGCGGTGGACGAGCGCTCCAGCCGGTCGGTGAGCAGCGCCGTCTCGTGTTCGGCGAGTTCGAGCTCCCGGGCCAGCTCCTCGGCCCGCAGGTGGAGCCGGGTGAGGCGGTCGTCGACGAACTCGGCCAGCTCCAGCCAGGCGTCGGCCGGGGTCCGGCGCAGTGGCTCGTCGCGTCGTCGCTGCGGCGGCACGGCGCGCAGCGCGGCGGTCTCGGCGATCGCGGTGAGGACCAGCCGGTGCCGCTCGCGGACCGCGTGCTCCTGCTCCCTGGCCTCCTCCAACTGCCGCTTCAGTTCGGGCAGTTCGGTGGGGCTTCGGAGTTCGGCGACCGGTTCGAGCCGGGCCTCGGTGACGGCGGCGCCGGGCGGGCCGTCGATCACCCGGGCCTGCAGCGACCGCCCGTCGATCACCCGAGGCAGACCGGTCAGCCGGAGCCGCCCGTCCGGTGGCAGGGTCACCCGGGCCCGCCGGCGGCAGACTGCGCCGGAGGCGTAGACCACGACGGAGTCGAGCACCGACGGGTGGGCCGGGACCGCCGGTCCGTCGGAGTGCTCCCTGTCGTCCGTGCTGTGCTGATCGTTCACCCGGTCTACCCCTTCGTTCGCGCCGCTCGCGCCGACTCGCGCGCTGCCGCCCCCTGAGCGGTCAGTCTGCCTCGCTTCGGCGTGGGCGTCCTCGGATTTCGCCCGTGCGTCCGGGCCCGTGTCCGGGCCCGGTTCTCCGTCCGTGCCTGCGTCTGCGTCCGTGCCTACGTGTGTGCCTGCCTCTGTGTCTGCCCCTGGGCCTGTCCCCGGGCCTGTCCCTGGGCCGGCGTCCGTGCTGGGTGAGGTCCTGTGCGAGCGGTCCTGTGCGAGCGGTCCTGTGCGTGAAAGGGGACGGGGACGCGATCGGAACGGTTGCGGACGGCCGGTGGGCACTGCCGGGCCGTGGCCGCAAGGGCGGTGGGGATGCGAGAGGATGGGCGCGCACGTCCAGGCCAGCCCCGTGAGGAGAGCCAACCCGTCATGCGCACTGCCGTCGTCGTCGGTACCGGACTCATCGGCACGTCCGCCGCGCTCGCCCTGACCGGCCGCGGACTGACCGTCCATCTGGAGGACGCCGACCCGGACGCGGCCCGCACCGCGGCCTCGCTCGGCGCCGGCACCACCGAACCCGCCGACGGCCCGGTGGACCTGGCGATCATCGCCGTGCCGCCCGCGCTGGTCGGCAAGGTGCTCGCCGACTGCCAGCGGCGCGGCCTGGCCCGCTGGTACACGGACGTCGCCAGTGTGAAGGCCGGGCCGCGTGCCGAGGTCGCCGCGCTGGGCTGCGACACCGTCCACTACATCGGCAGCCACCCGATGGCCGGGCGCGAGCGCTCGGGCCCGCTGGCCGCCCGCGCCGACCTGTTCGAGGGTCGGCCCTGGGTGCTCACCCCCACCACCGACACCGACACCGAGACGCTCAACGCCGTCCTGGAGCTGGTCGCCCTCTGCGGCGCTATGCCGATCGTGATGGACGCCGCCGCGCACGACCGCGCCGTCGCGCTGGTCTCGCACGCCCCGCAGCTGGTCTCCTCACTGGTCGCCGCCCGGCTGGAGAACGCCGACGAGACGGCCATAAGGCTCTCCGGCCAGGGCGTCCGGGACGTCACCCGGATCGCGGCCTCCAACCCCGGCATGTGGGTCGACATCCTCTCCGCCAACGCCGGCGCGGTCGCCGACATCCTGGAAGAGGTCGCCTCCGACCTCGGCGACACCGTCACCGCGCTGCGCGCGATGCAGGCCAACGGGGAGGGCGAGCGTCAGGCCGGCGCGGCCGGGATCGAGGCCGTGATGCGCCGCGGCAACACCGGCCAGGCCCGCATCCCCGGCAAGCACGGCGCGCCGCCCACCCGGTACGAGACGGTGGCCGTCGTGCTCGGCGACCAGCCGGGCGAGCTGGGCCGCCTCTTCGGCGAGGTCGGCGCGGCGGGCGTCAACATCGAGGACGTCGACATCGAGCACTCGACCGGCCAGCAGGTCGGCTTCGTCCAGCTGTCGGTCGCCCCGTCGGCGGTGAAGCCGTTGACGGCGGCACTGCGGTCGAGCGGGTGGAGCGTCCGGGACTGAGCCGGGCCCGGGCGGTGCGCGGCGCCGGGGTGACCGGTGCCGCCGGGGTCGCGGCTGATCCATGGCGGCGAGCGGTTGCGGTCGGTGCGGTCGGTGCGGTCGGTTCGATGGGGTTCGGACGGTTCGGACGGTTCGGACGGTTCGGCGGGTGTGGCGGGTTCGGCCAGGGGCTTGCTCGGGGCTTGCCGGGGCGTCGGGCGGGCCCGGAGAACGGGCGGGGCTGGGTCCGGCGGCAGTCCATTAACCTTGAGGGAGACATTCCCCGGTTTTCGCGCTGCGCGGATTCACGCCGCGCAGGTGCCGGGCCCCAGGATCAGAGAGAGGTTCGCCCCGTGGACACTGCCGACCGAGCGCACGCCCCGGTCGTCGTCGCCATCGACGGACCCTCCGGCTCCGGCAAGTCGACCGTCTCCCGGGCGGTCGCCGCCCGGCTCGGGCTGAGCTTCCTGGACACCGGTGCGATGTACCGGGCGATGACCTGGTGGATGCTGGCCAACGACATCGACGTCCACGACGCCGAGGCGGTGGCCGTCGCGTGCGGCAAGCCGGTGATCGTCTCCGGCACCGACGCGGACGGTCCGACGATCACCGTCGACGGGCAGGACGTCTCCGGTCCGATCCGCGGCCCCGAGGTCACCGCGCAGGTCAGCGCCGTGGCCGCGGTGCCGGCGGTGCGGGCTCGGCTGGTGGAGCTGCAGCGCGGCTGCGCCGAGGTCGCCGAGCGCGGCATCGTCGCCGAGGGCCGGGACATGGGCAGCGTGGTGTTCCCGGAGGCCACCGTCAAGGTCTTCCTGACCGCCTCCGAGGCGGCCCGCGCCGAGCGCCGGGCGGCCGAGCTGCGCGCCAAGGGGGTCGACGAGGCCACCATCACCGCGATGGCTGCCGACCTGGCCCGCCGGGACGCTGCCGACTCCTCGCGGAAGACCGCCCCGCTCACCCAGGCCGCGGACGCGGTGCTGGTGGACACCAGTGAGCTCACCCTGGAGCAGGTGATCGGCACGATCGCCGCGCTGGTGGAGGAACGGGCCGGGCTCTCGGCGGTCTGACCGTGGGATCCGGCTGTGAGGTCGGGCCGTGGGATCCGGCAGTGAGCTCCGGCCAAGGGCACCGACCGACGGCTCCGGCTCTCGGTCCGGCCTGTGGGCCGGACCGCGGCATGATCAACTGACCGCCGCGCCAAAGCGGGGCGCCACCGAGGCGCTTCGTTCGTAGTACTCGCGCTGCCCCGACCGGGGCAGGTACGCACGGCACGCCCCTGGGAAGGGCCGGGCCGGGAAATGGAAAACACGAACATGACCGCAGAGCACTCCGCCACCGGACACGGTGAGCTGGACGCCGCCGAGTACGCCGAGTTCATGGCGCTCGCCGCCGAGGAGGGTTTCGACCCCGAGGACGTGGACGGCCTCGGCGACGGCAGCCACGTGCCGCTGCCGGTGCTGGCCGTCGTCGGCCGCCCGAATGTCGGCAAGTCCACCCTGGTGAACCGCATCATCGGCCGCCGTGAGGCCGTCGTCGAGGACAAGCCGGGCGTCACCCGCGACCGCGTCAGCTACGAGGCCACCTGGAACGGCCGCCGCTTCAAGGTGGTCGACACCGGCGGCTGGGAGATCGACGTCCTCGGCATCGACGCCATGGTCGCCGCCCAGGCCGAGCTGGGCATCGAGACCGCCGACGCGGTGCTGTTCGTGGTCGACGCCACGGTCGGCGCGACGGACACCGACGAAGCCCTGATCAAGATCATCCGCCGGGCCGGCAAGCCGACCGTGCTCTGCGCCAACAAGGTCGACGGCCCGTCCACCGAGGCCGAGGCCGCCTACCTCTGGTCCCTTGGCCTCGGCGAGCCCTACCCCGTCTCGGCCCTTCACGGCCGTGGCTCCGGCGACCTGCTCGACGCCGTGATGGCCGCCCTGCCCGTGGCCCCGCCGCAGCTCTTCGGCGACCTCGCCCCCGGCGGCCCGCGCCGCGTCGCGCTGATCGGCCGGCCGAACGTCGGCAAGTCCAGCCTGCTGAACAAGGTCGCCGGCGAGGAGCGGGTGGTCGTCAACGAGCTGGCCGGCACCACCCGTGACCCGGTCGACGAGATGATCGAACTCGGCGGCAAGACCTGGAAGTTCGTGGACACCGCCGGTATCCGCCGCCGGGTCCACCTGACCGCCGGCGCCGACTTCTACGCCTCGCTGCGCACCTCCTCCGCGCTGGAGAAGGCCGAGGTCGCGGTCGTCCTGATCGACGCCAGCGAGACCCTCGCCGAGCAGGACACCCGGATCATCTCGATGGCCGTCGAGGCCGGCCGCGCCGTCGTCGTCGCCTACAACAAGTGGGACCAGCTGGACGAGGAGCGCCGCTACTACCTGGAGCGCGAGATCGAGCGCGACCTCGTCCAGGTGCAGTGGGCCCCCCGGGTCAACGTCTCGGCCCTCACCGGCCGGCACATGGAGAAGCTCGTCCCGGCGATCGAGACCGCGCTGGAGGGCTGGGAGACCCGCATCCCGACCGCCCGGCTGAACGCCTTCCTCGGCGAGCTGGTCGCGGCTCACCCGCACCCGATCCGCGGTGGCAAGCAGCCGCGCATCCTGTTCGGCACCCAGGCGGGCACCCGGCCGCCGCGCTTCGTGCTGTTCGCCTCGGGCTTCCTGGAGGCCGGCTACCGCCGCTTCGTCGAGCGCCGGCTGCGTGAGGAGTTCGGCTTCGTCGGGACGCCGATCTCGATCTCGGTGCGGGTGCGCGAGAAGCGCAAGAGGAAGTAACGGGAAGACGCGTAGGTCGTGGGGTGCGCCGGAGCAGCGGAAGCCGTGACGGGGCGCGCACATGACGCAGAGAGGCCCTGCCACTTCGGTGGCGGGGCCCTCTCTGCGTCGGGGTGCGGGTCGGGGGTTGCGGGCTCTGGGTGGCGTTGTGGCGTTGTGGTGTGGGCGCGGCGGGCTCGGGGCTCGGGTCAGTGGTGGTCGCTGCTGCGGCCCGGGGGGAGCGAGAGCAGGTTGCGGTGGCGGCCGACGGTGGCGGGCCCGCTGCCGGTGCCCATCGGGGCCGGGGTGGCTGCGGGCATCGGGTGCGGGACCGGCCCGAGGTAGCCGGCCGCCACCCAGCCCTGGCCGTTGGTGAACTGGGCGGCAGGCTGGGCGGGTTGGCCACCCTGGGTGGGGTGTCCGGGCTGCGCGGCCGGTCCGCCCGGGTGGCCGTGGGTGTCGTGCCGGCCGGCCGGGTCGGCGTGGCCGGTTCCGTCGCTGGTGGCGTTGGAGGTGCCGGAGGCGTTTGAGGCGTTGGCCGGGGTGTGCTGGGCGCCGCCGTGCGGGGTGTGGGCGGCGGGGTGGCTGCTGTGGCCGCTGTGGCCGCTGTGGGCGGTGAGGCCCGGGCCGGTCTGCTGGTTCGGCATGAACTGGGGGATGCCGAGGGCCTGGCCCGCGTACGTCTGGAACGCCTGCTGCTGCGGCGGGTACGGCCGAGGGTCGGCGAGCATCGGATAGCCGTTGTCCCGGACGGCGAACCCGGTGAACCTCAGGTTCTCCTCGCCGGAGCGGTCACCGGGCAGTGCCCGGAACAGTCGCCGGTACTCGGAGTACAGCTCGTCATAGATCGGCGTCGCCGAATGGGGGTGCTCCGCGTCGTACGACGGGCGCATGCCCGGGATCGCACGGGGGACGGTGGTGGACCGGCGGTGGGAGGCGGAGACGTCGTAGCTGTACACACAGGGGCCAACGAGTGAACCCGCCCGGGGATGCGGGTGGGCCTGCCCGGCCGGAGGCCGGCCGCATCGATCGGGGTGTCGATCGGTGCGGCCGGCCGGCCGGCCGTCGGCGGGGGTCGGGGGCCGGGGTCGGGGGCCGGGGTCGGGAGGGCTCGCAGCGGTTCAGGCGCGGATGCGGTGCGGCGGGCGCGGTGCGGGCGCGGCTCAGGTGCCTGCGAGCGGGAGGGAGGCGGCGACGACCTGGCCGAGGGCGACGGCACGCTCCAGCGCCTGACGGAGCAGGTCCTCGCGCGGCTGCCTGCCGACCATGCCGGCCGGGACCGCGTACATCGTCACCTCCGTCAGCTGGTTGGCGGCGAACCGCCAGGCGTCGGTGACCTGGAGCGGCTGGTGCGCCTGCCACCAGCCGGTGCTGCCGCCGGCCGCCGCCGGCTGGAGGATCGCGTGCAGCTTGCCCATCGCCACCAGCACCGACCAGCCGGCCAGCTGGTCCGGCGTCTTGTTGAGGTCGGTGACGGGCTGGAAGCCGGCGTCCTGGAGGAGGTCCAGGAACTCGTCGGTGCCGGAGGTGTTGCCCGGACGGCCGACCGGCCCGGTGGGCTCGACGACGAGCGAGGCGTGACCGGTGTCCCCGTGCAGGACCAGGCCGCAGGTGATGCCGAGGATGGCGGCCTGGCCGGGCGCGCTGGGCTGGGCGGGGGCGGGCTGGCCGGCGCCCGGGACTGCCGGGGCTGCCGGGCCCGGTACGACCGGGGTCGGGGCGAGGGCCGGCGTGGCTGCGGGGGTGTCGCCCTGGGCCTGGCTGATGCTGCGCACCGCGCCGACCAGTTGCTCCTCGGCGACCGGCACCACCTGGGAGGGGATGCAGCGGGCGTGGGCGAAGGCGAGCACCGCCGTCTCCTCGCCGACGAACAGCACGGTGCTGGTGGGCTCCTGGAGGGAGTCGCCGGGGGTGCGGCAGGAGGTGCACTCGTAGCTGTCGGGTGCGTGGGCGCCGCCGAGCAGGCGGTCGGCCTCGTCGTCGCCGATCTCGGATCGGACCTCGTCGCTGACGTCGAGCATGCGCGGCACTGGGACTCCTCGGGTGTCGGGTTTGTCGCGGGCGGGGGTGGGGGCGGAGGTGGGGGCGGGGTGGTGCGAACGGGGCGGTGGGTGGGGCCGGGGCGGGTGGGCGAAACGGGTCGGTCTGTCAGGGCGGTGTGTCGGCTCGGTTCTCGGAGCCGTCCTCGGGACCGTCCAGGACTGTTCGGGACTGTCCGAGTGGCCGATTCCGGCCGCCTTTACCAACGGACCCCTGTGGCAGGGGTCACGGGTGGGCGCCGAGGCTGACGGGAATTGCCTCTGAATCGATCGCACTGCGTGTTCTGGTGCTCGCAATCTGTCGATGTCGATGACAGGCCTGCCGGAATGAAGCGGTGAGGTGGGTCACGGCTCGGAGATGTTTGATCTAGGAAATGACGGTTAAATCGGACATTTAGGGCACGATTGCATGGTCGTTACCGTGGGTAACGCCTGCCTGAGCTGGGCAGACCGCCGGTTGTTTGGTTCCCCGGCTGCCGACTCGTAGCTTCATTGGCGGTGCAACGAGCACCACCCGGGTTCACCCCCGACGCACAGCCCGCCGGTTCACCCGGCGCCGGCAGTGCCCGCCGATGCGACCGCTCGAACAGGTCCCCGGT
Source organism: Kitasatospora sp. NPDC022785 (assembly GCF_055561295.1). Taxonomy (NCBI): domain Bacteria; kingdom Bacillati; phylum Actinomycetota; class Actinomycetes; order Kitasatosporales; family Streptomycetaceae; genus Kitasatospora; species Kitasatospora sp. NPDC022785. The sequence continues at coordinate 42,958 of NZ_JBVHHB010000028.1, forward strand.
GCGTGGCGGGTGGCCAGGGCGGCGCGGCACGTCCGACACGTGCCCGGCCGCCCGACGGACGCGGCGAGCGAAATCGACCCCCTTCGAGGGCTTGGTTCCGCATGCCCGCCCGGGGCTGTCGAGAGGAACCCCATGACCTTCCGTAACGAGTCCGCCGCTGCCACCACCTCCACCGTCACCAAGCGCAACCGCGTTCGGATGGCTGTCGTGGCGGGCGCCGCTGTCGCGGCCCTGCCGGTGGCCGGCCTCGTCACGGCCACCTCGGCCTCCGCCGCCTCCGTCTCCACCTGGGACGCCGTCGCCCAGTGCGAGAGCGGCGGCAACTGGGCCATCAACACCGGCAACGGGTTCTACGGCGGTCTGCAGTTCACCTCCAGCACCTGGGCCGCCTTCGGCGGCACCGCCTTCGCCTCGCAGGCCAACCTGGCCACCAAGGCGCAGCAGATCTCCATCGCCGAGAAGGTCCTCGCCTCGCAGGGCCCGGGCGCCTGGCCCGTGTGCTCCGTCAAGGCCGGTCTGACCAAGGGTGGCGCCCCCGCCGCCGTCGACACCTCCGCCGCCGCGAAGCCGGCCGCCCCGGCTGCCACCGCCGCGCCGAAGGCCGCGCCGGCCCCCAAGGCCGCCGAGGCTCCGAAGACCGCCGCCCCGAAGGCCGCCGAGGCCCCGAAGGCTGCCGTCGCCGCGCCGAAGTCCTCGGACTCCGCCAAGTCGTGGAAGTCCGACAACGCCGCGAAGTCCGGCAAGGCCGCGACCTCGAACGACGCCCAGCCGGTCGCGGGTGGCAACTACACCGTCAAGTCCGGTGACACCCTGAGCACCATCGCGGCTGCCAAGGGCATCGACTGGCACACCCTGTACAACAACAACACCAAGGTCATCGGCGGCAACCCCGACCTGATCTTCCCGGGCCAGACCCTGACTGTCTGATCCGTCTGATCCGCCTGATCCGTCTGATCCAGCCGATCGAGGTCGGCCTGGACCGGGGTCGGCTTGGATCGGGCTCGGCCTGGACCGGGGCCGGACTGATCGCGGGTCGGACTGAAGGCGGGTCCGTGTGACCCCGCGTCATTCCGCCCAGGATCCGACGGACCCTGGGCCGGCCCACTACTGGTCCGGTCGACCCCGGGGCCGACCGATTCGTTGGTGGCGCGCCACTCCGGACGTACTGTCCGCCCGGCCGCTTCTCCGCTGTGCGGGGGAGCGGCCGTCGGCGTGTCCGGCGTGTCGGGACGGGCCGGGGCGGTGCGCGCCTAGGGTCGGCTGCTGTGCCTTCTCAGCGTTCATGGGATCAGCCGTGAATCCTTCGTACGTATGGGCAGTCCGGCGCGGGTCTTCACCGCGCTCGCCGCTGTCCTGATACTGACCGTAGGCGCGGTGTCCGGTCGGCAGGCCCAGGCCGCCTCGACCGTCGCGGACCTGGTCTGGGACGACCTCGCCGAGTGCGAGAGCGGTGGTGACTGGCAGGCGAACACCGGCAACGGCTATTTCGGCGGGCTGCAGATCTGGCCTCCGACCTGGGAGGAGGCGGGCGGTCTGCGGTACGCCGACCGGCCCGACCTTGCGAGCCGGCGCCAGCAGACCACCGTCGCCGAGGAGATCCTCCGGATGCAGGGGTGGGATGCCTGGCCGGTCTGCGCCCGGGAGATCGGGATGATCGGCGAGGCGCCGGAGGAGCGGTGAGCGGTGGCGGGTCCCGCTTGTCGGAGGGGTGCGCGAGGATGGTGGGGTGATCCAGGGCGAGCTGTTCGGCGAGGGCTCCGGCGCCGGCACGTCACGTGAGCGGTCCGAGCCCGCGCCCGGCGCCGTGCTCGTCCCCGGCTGGCTGGACGCCGCCGCCCAGCTGCGCCTGGTCGCCGCCTGCCGGGAGTGGGCCCGCCCGCCGGCCGGTCTGCACACCGTCCGGATGCCGACCGGCGGCCTGATGTCCGTGCAGATGGTCAGCCTGGGGTGGCATTGGTTTCCGTACGGCTACCGCCGGACCGCTGCCGACGGCACGCCGGTCAAGGCGTTCCCGCCGGAGCTCGGCCGGTTGGCCCGCCGGGCCGTCGCGGACGCCTACGGCGGGGCGGCCGGCGAGATCGCGGGTGCGGCCGGCTACGAGCCGGACATCGCCATCGTCAACCACTACCCGCACGGCGCGAAGATGGGTCTGCACCAGGACCGCGACGAGCGGACCGACGCCCCCGTGGTGTCGCTGTCGCTCGGCGACACCTGCGTCTTCCGGCTCGGCAACACCGAGACCCGAACCCGTCCGTGGACCGACCTGGAGTTGCAGAGCGGCGACCTGCTGGTCTTCGGCGGCCCGTCCCGGTTCTCCTACCACGGCGTGGTGCGCACCCTGCCCGGCACGGCGGATCCGGCGCTCGGCCTGACCGGGCGGCTCAACATCACCGTCCGCCGGTCCGGTCTCTGAGCGCTTGCGGGAACGGTCCGCCGCCCGCCGTCGGCCGCCCGCCGCCCGCCGTCGGCGTTCGAGAGAGTGGGACCTCGTTCGAGTGAACGGTGGAAGGTGCCCCCGGTGTCGGGAATGCCCGGGCTCGCTGGAGAATTCGATGGGGCGGGAGAATTCGAGAACACGGGCGTCGGCGGCCAGGCGGAAGACCTCCGTCCGGACCGGCCGTCCGGAGAGGAAGTGCACGCATGGGTACCCCCGTCGACGAGCTTGTCGAACTGCTGGACCTTGAGCAGATCGAACTGAACATCTTCCGCGGGCGCAGCCCCGAGGAGGCGCTCCAGCGGACGTTCGGCGGCCAGGTCGCCGGACAGGCGCTGGTTGCGGCGGGGCGCACGGTGGACGGCGAGCGCCCCGTCCACTCGCTGCACGCCTATTTCCTGCGCCCCGGCGTGCCCGGCGTGCCGATCGTCTACCAGGTGGACCGGATCCGGGACGGCCGCTCCTTCACCACCCGCCGGGTGCTGGCCATCCAGGGCGGCCGGTCGATCTTCGCCCTCACCGCCGACTTCCACCTCCCCGAGGAGGGCGGCATCGAGCACCAGTACCCGATGCCCGAGGTCGCCGCCCCCGAGGACCTGCCCAGCGCGCTGGAGGAGGTCGGCTCCCGCCTCGGCGAGCTGCCCCCGTTCATCAGCCGCCGGCAGCCGTTCGACATCCGGTATGTCGACCGGCTGCGCTGGAGCAAGGAGGAGCTGGCCGGTGTCGAGGCCCGCAGTGGCGTCTGGCTGCGGACCAACGGCGCCCTGCCCGACGACCCGCTGATCCACGTCTGCGCCCTCACCTACGCCAGCGACATGACGCTGCTGGACGCCGTCCGCGCCCCCGTGGAGCCCCTCTGGGGCAGACGCCACTTCGACATGGCCTCGCTCGACCACGCCATGTGGTTCCACCGGCCGTTCCGGACCGACGACTGGCTGCTCTACCAGCAGGAGTCCCCGATCGCGCACGCCGGCCGCGGCCTGGCACGCGGGCAGATCTACGACCGCAGCGGGCAGCTGGTGGTCTCCGTGGTGCAGGAGGGCCTGTTCCGGCCGCTCAAGGGCTGATCCCCGGCCGGGATGATCTGCTGCCGTGATCGGTGTTGAGGTGGTGACGGACGCGTGAAGGCGTCGACGGACACGTCGAGGCGTCGTCGGAGGCGTCGAGGCGTCGTCGGAGGCGTCGAGGCGTCGGGCGTCGGGGCGTCGGGGCGCCGTCGGACGCGTCGAGGTCGATGGTGTTGTCGGACAGGGACGGCCTGCGGGTCGTGGACCGGAGCGGGAGGTACGCCGATGACGGCGACAGCCGCGGAGGAATGGAAGCACTGGAGCGACAACCGGGCGGCGGCGGTGAGCACGCCGCACGGCCAGCTGGCTCTCACCGGTACGCACTGGCTGGAGCCCGAGCCCACCGAGGTCCCCGGCCTGCCCGGCCTCTGGTGGGCCGACGCCGAGGGCGCCCGGGTCCGGGCGGCGGCGGCCGACGGGATCACCGTCACCGGTGCGCCGGCTCCCGTCGACGGTGAGGCGCTGCTCCGACCGGACACCGACCCGGCCGCCGACACCGCCTCGCTGGGCGAGTTGCGCCTCGCCCCGATCGAGCGCGAGGGCGAGCTGGCCCTGCGGGTCTTCGACCCGGCCGCACCGCGCCGGGCCTCCTTCGCCGGCATCTCCGCGTACCCCTACTCGCCGGAGTGGGCCGTCCCGGCGGTCTACACCCCGTTCGAGGGCGGCGACGATCAGGTTGTCGTCGTCCCCAACGCGGACGGCAAGGACCGCCCGCTGGCCGTCACCGGCCGGATCGCCTTCACCGTCGCGGGCGAGCACCGGACCCTGACCGTCAGCCACGCGGGCAACCGCCTCACCGGCGTCATCGCCGACGCCACCAGCGGGACGGACACCTATCGCTTCCGCTTCATCACCCTGCCCGCCCCGGAGGCGGACGGTCACACGGTGTTCGACCTCAACCGCGCCTACCTGCCGCCGTGCGCCTTCTCGGATCACTTCATCTGCCCCTTCCCGCCGCCGGGCAACCGGCTGGACTTCGCGGTCGAGGCGGGGGAGAAGCAGGTGTTGACCCGGTAGGGGCGCTGGGGGCGGGGCCTGGGGTCGGGGGTCGGGTCGCGGTCGGGCCCTCAGTCGGGGCTGCGGTGAGCGCTGTCGTGGCGGGCTGTTGCCGGAGCCGCCCCGGAGCCGCCCCGGTGGCGGGCCGAGCGGTGGGCAGGGTGAGTATGGGGGACTGTGTCGACCAATCATCCTGCCAATTCGGCGGCCGGTCCCGCTTCGTCCGGCGCCGGGCCTGTCCCGTCCGGCGCCGAGCCTGTCCCGTCCGGCGCCGAGCCTGCTCTGTCCGAGCCCCCCGGGTCCAAGCCTCCTGTGTCCGAGCCTCCTGTGTCCGCCTCTGCCTCGTGCCGCAGTGCCGAGGCTCCCGCGTCCGAGCCGGAGGCCTCCGCCCCGCCGTGGTACCGCCGGGTCACCCGCGGGGCCTTCGCCGACCTCAGCCCGCTGCGCGACAACGCCGACTACCGGCGGGTGTGGTTCGGCCAGGCCGTCTCGTCGATCGGCCAGCAGATGACGGCCGTCGCCGTCTCCGTCCAGGTCTACGACCTGACCGGCTCCAGCTTCGCCACCGGCCTGGTCGGGCTCTTCTCCCTCTTCCCGCTGATCGCCTTCGGCCTCTACGGCGGCGCCATCGCCGACACTGTGGACCGCCGCCGCCTCGGACTGATCGGGTCCGCCGGGCTCGCGGCCGTGTCCGCCGTCCTGGCCGCCCAGGCACTCGCCGGACTCGGCCTGGTCGCCGTCCTCTACGCGGCCGTGGCAGTCCAGGCCGGCTTCTTCGCGCTCAGCTCGCCCGCCCGCTCGGCGATGATCCCGCGCCTCGTCCCGAGCCACCAGCTCCCCGCCGCCAACGCCCTGAACACCGTCAGCATGAACCTCGGCCTCACCGTCGGCCCCATGCTCGGCGGCGTCCTCATCGGCGGCTACGGAGCCCAGGCCGCCTACCTGGTCGACACCGTCGCCTTCGCCGCCACCCTCTACGCGATGTGGCGCCTGCCCGCCATGCGCCCCCTCGCTGAACGCAAGGGCCGCGCCTCCGTCCTCGACGGCCTGCGCTTCCTGCGCGAGCAGCCCAACCTGCGCACCAGCTTCCTCGCCGACTTGGCCGCGATGATCTTCGGCATGCCGCGCGCCCTCTTCCCGGCCATCGCCGTCACCTTCTATGGCGGCGACGCCCGCACCGTCGGCCTCCTGGTCTCCGCCCCCGCCGTCGGTGCCCTGATCGGCGCCCTCTTCTCCGGCTGGGTCAGCCGGGTCAACCGCCAGGGCGTGGCCGTCCTCGCCTCCGTCGCCGCCTGGGGCCTCGCCATCGCCGCCTTCGGCCTGGTCCGCAACCTCTGGCTCGGCCTCCTCTTCCTCGCCGTCGCCGGCTGCGCCGACACCGTCAGCATGATCTTCCGCAACACGATGATGCAGGTCGCCGCCCCCGACGAGATGCGCGGCCGCCTCCAGGGCATCTTCGTCGTCGTCGTCGCCGGCGGCCCCCGCCTCGGCGACTTCGAGTCCGGCGCGGTCGCCTCCCTCACCAGCCCGGCGGCCTCCGTCATCAGCGGCGGCCTCGCCTGCGTCGCCGCCATCGTCCTCCTCGCCGCCCGCCGCCCGGCCTTCCTCCGCTACGACGCCCGCCAGCCCACCCCCTGACCCCGCGCCCCACCAAACCTGGCAGCGAGCACCCCCCGACGTGCTGTATTGTTTTCCACGTCGCCGGGACACCGGGGACAAGGTCGAGAAGCCCACAGCAGAGCCCCCCAGGCTCCGCCAGGGCGCCGAGACCACGGGACGTGGCGCAGCTTGGTAGCGCACTTGACTGGGGGTCAAGGGGTCGCAGGTTCAAATCCTGTCGTCCCGACTTGCATCACTGCAGGTCAGAGGCCGTTTCCGCCGGATGGCGGGGACGGCCTTCGTGGTTGGTGGTCGCAGTGTGGTCGTGAACGCCCGTTCACGTCGCGCTCGGAGGCACTACCTGCACTCGGGAGCTCCCTCAGGGTGGCTGGCTCGTCCTTCGCTGGCGAGTTGAGCGCAGCTGACAGGCTGTTCGGACGCGGTTCGGCCTCGGAGTGACGTTGATTCTTTCTGTGGGCGGGGCATGCCTGTGAGACCCGCGGCATCCGTTTGTGGGCGGTTGCTTGAGTGGACGTCAGCTGTGGACCGGCTGCCCGGTGTTCTGTGTACCCCTGGCAGTGGGACGTGGCTGTAGCGCCGTCAGGCGGCGTGGCTGAAGAGCGGGTTCGGTGCCGGGCCGCTGAGGGCGAGGACGTCAACGCCGCGCGCGCGGGCTTCGACGAGGCAGAGCCTGGCTTCGATGGTGTGGACCGCGGCCATCGCCACTTCCCAGGTCAGGTGGCCGTAGATGTTCGCAGTGGTCGAGAGCGTGGAGTGCCACAGCGTCTTGGAGATGACCGCCATGGAGACGTTGCCCTCCAGGGCGAGGGGCGCGGCAAGGTGCCGCAGGTCGTGGATGGTCACGTGGGGCAGGCCGGCCTGCTTGCGCAGCTCGTGGAAGCGCTGGCGGACCGCGGCCGGGTGAAGGGGCTTGCCGTCCGCGCCCTGGAAGACATGGTCGTTGCCGGTGGAGGTACTCCTGGCCATAGCGCGCTGGAGGGCGGCGGCGACGCGCTCCGACAGGGGCACCCAGTTGCGGCTCTTCTTCGTCTTCGGTGCGGTCAGGACGAGTTCGTGGTTGTCGATGGCGGAGAGGGTGTGGCGGATATACATGACGCGGTCGTCGATCCGCACGCACTGGCGTTGAAGCCCGAGTGCCTCGCCCTTGCGCAGGCCGGTTCCGATGATGACCTCGAAGAGGTCGGCGAAGGCGGGTTCGACGTCGCGGCAGTGGGTGAGGAAGGTGACGGCCTGCTCGGCGCTCCAGGGGACGCGTTCGTCGGGGCGGGGCCGGCGCATGGGCAGGGGCTGGGCCGCGTTGTAGGGGGGCCGGTGGGTGCGGACGGCGGTGCCCAGGGCGCTGGAGAGAGTGGCCAGGCAGTGGTAGACGGCTTGGCGGCCGCGGCCGGACTCGAGCTGCTCGTGCGCGTAGGCGGCGATGTGGTCGTGGGCGAGCTCCTCCAGGCGTATCTTGCCGAACACGGGGATCAACTCGCAGAGCACGTAGGTACGGTAGCGGGCGAACGTGGTGGGCTTGAGCAGGAACTCCATCGACTTCAGCCACTTGGAGAGATAGGCGGCCACCGTCTCGTGCGGGTCGGCGTCGAAGCCCAGCTGACGGCCTTCGAGGAAGCGGCGCAGCGCGCTCTCGGCGGTGAAGTCGTCCTCGAAACCGCCGCGCCGCACCGTGCGCCTGCGACCGCTGAGCGAGGGGATGTCGACGGCGAAGGTCCACGTGCCGTGCCCCTCCTCGACCAGGCGCGGGCATCCGGCGCCGAGCTAGCGCCGAGCCGTCGCGGCACCCGCACCGACGGTAGACCCGACCCCGCCGCCGCCCCGAACTGCGCACCACTTTCTCCTGCCTCCTGTGGTCCTGACGTTCTCAATCAGCCCGCGAGGCTACAGATTTCACGTCTGGATGGCCGACCGCGACCACCATGCGATCACCAACACGGAATTCGTGGCCTGACCTGCGATTTCCGGTGAGCACCCGCACCTGGACTTGATGGCTGTGCCTCGTGCAGTGCGGCGTGGTTTCTGGCAGGTCAACGCTGGCGCCCTGTCACCCTCGGTGGTTGATGTCGCCTACGAAGGCGCGCCCTGGCCGATTCTCGTTACGCTGCGTTGTCGGCGTTGGTACAGCGCCGCTAGGCGTCGGCGTTCCGTACGGGCCCGAGCCCATCCGGAGCCACGCCTCGATCTGGGCAGGCCATTGAACAAGCAGTCGGTGGCGGCTATGACGCCACCATCGCCAGTGAGGGAATGTAGAGGAGTGGGCGAGGCAGACTCCGACGATCAACGATTCGATATTGATATTGCCCAGTCTGAAATGGCTCGCCCGTTGCAGCGCCACGTGAGGTTGTCTACCTTCACTTCTCGCGCCAGAAAACGCGCATCGGCGATCGCCGCCCAGCACTGCACAGTTGTGCTTGTGATCGAGCAGCCTGTGCGACAGTGAAAGCTTCCGCGGCTCGGCCTTCGCCCTGATGGGGGGACACGCTGATACTGGATTGCTTGATCCGGAGGAAGCGAGAACACCGCCGATAGCGATGAAGGACTACTCGGACGAGTTCAGGGCCGATGCCGTGGCCCTGTACGAGTCCACGCTCGGAGCGACGTACAAAGACATTGCCGCTGACCTGGGCATCAACAGGGCAACGCTGCGTGAGTGGGTGCTGCGGGACCGCGAACGCCGCGGCGTCGTCCCCACAGTCCCCAGGTCGGGCGGATAGGCGGCGGCTCTGGCAGGACAGTCGGCCGTGGCCGCCGATCCGACCGAGCGGACCCGGCAGTTGGAGGCCCGTGTGGCCGAGCTCGAGGCCAACGAGCGGAAGCTGGCCACCGAGCGGGACATACTGCGCAGGGCGGCCAAGTATTTCGCCGGCGAGACGAACTGGTGAGCCGCTTCCAGTTCGTCCACGACCACAGGGACGCCTACGAGGTGAAGCGGCTGTGCCAGGTCCTGGACGTCAACCGCTCCAGCTACTACAAGTGGCTCAGCGGTACTGATGCCAGAGCCGTCCGCAGGTACCAGGACGAGGTCCTGGCCGAACGGATCCGCCGGATCCACGCCGATTCCGGCGGCGCCTACGGCTCGCCCAGGGTGACCGCGGAACTGCGCGGGACCGGGACTCGGATCAACCACTACGAAGCCCTACCCGCCCGCTCGGAAGCCGTGATCCATGTCGCGATGATCGGCCTCATGACCCGCTGCCTCACCAGTGAAACCATCCCGACCGGGTGCGGAACCTGAACCCCGTCATCACGGCGAAACGCCCAGTCAGAACACAGGTCTCGTGGATACTGTGTCCTCTATCGTCAGGCACTGCGTAGTTGTCGACCCCCTCGTCAGCCGTGGGCCTTCTCGGCCTCGTCGTCCGGCGTCGTGGATAGTCCGGCCGCGTCGGCGAGGTCTGGGTCCTCCCCGATCTGGTCTCCGGCGGGTGTGTCCGACTCCTCGTTCAAAGTCCGGTCGCCGTCGGCGAGTGTCGGGAGGACGTATGCCTGGGCCAGCCCCGCGAGGTGGAGGGGGAGGGGGAGAGACAGGGCGGCGGCGTAATCCGGGGCCTGGCGGAGCTGGTGCATGGCGAGGGCCAGCGCCTCGGGGTCGTCGGACTTTTCCAGTACGGGGGCCGCGGAGTCGTCGTCCTCGTGGCAGCCCAGTACCGCGATCTCCACCAGCGTCGGGTTCCAGGCGCTGGTGCCCGCCTGCGAGGTGAGGTTGCCTGCCGCGTTGACCCGGGTGGCGAGGCGGTCGAGTGCGGGGGAGATCGCATGGGTTCCGGGGCGTTCGGTGGTGCTGTAGAAGACCCGCTCGCGCGACGAAGCCCCGTCCCCGTACCGCTGTTGGGGATTCTGTGCCCAGAAGCCGGCCGGCTGCCCGTGGGGCTTGCCCGGGTCGGCCAGGCCCCACCACTGGGCGCTCTCGCGACCGCCGCACCCGCGCACGCGTACGAGGCGGAGTTCGTCGTCCAGTCGGCCTGCTGGGGCGTGGCCGGGCTTGATCAGGTCACGTTCGGTCTGGCCGTCTTGGAGCCATGGCCAGTGCAGTCGGCTGTTCTGAGCATGGGTGATCAGTGCGGTTGGTTGCCCTCGAAGGGAGTGCAGCACGCGTTGGAGGAATGCCGCGGTCTCCCTGCGCTGTTGGGCGAGGTTGCTGCGCCACTGCTTGCCGGTGACCCGATGGGCATCGGGGCGTGCGTCATCGTCTGAAGTCTCAGGTTCCGTGAACGCTTCGGGGCTGATCTCCGCCTGTTTCACCAGACCGAGGAGGAACTGAGGGTAGGGCACCCATTCCCCTGCGGTGTCATCCCAGCCGCGTACGGCTGCAAGGCCTTCCCCGGCCGGGAGCGGGGTGACGAGGACGGCCACAGGCATGTGCTTGGGCAAGCGGGTCGGGCCGTCCTTGCGACGTTTCACCATCCACACCGCCGCGTATTGCAGCGAGTCCGGAAGATCGTCACCGAGGGTGTGCTGGGGCAGGACGCGGACACCGAGCTGGCGCAGTCCGTCGAGCCACGAGCTGTACGTGCGGTGGTCGAGGCTTTCCGCATTATCGATCTGCCGATCGGTGGACGGGGTGACGACGAACTGAGTCAGCAGGCCTGCGTCGGCGCACCCGAGGCGGATGGCGAACTTGGGGTCCGTCGACGCCGGGCGGAATGTGCTGCGGTGTGCGACTTCTACGAGGGCGAGTTCGGGGCGGGAGGGGTCCGCGCCGTCCGCGCGGAGCCAGGCGCGCAGGGCACGGCGCCGTTCAGCGACGGCAGTCGCGAGCGCCGCGCCTTTGCCCTTGACTGCCGGGTCGGGCACGAGTCGATCGCCCAGTCCGTCGGCGAGGGGCAGGCAGCGCAGCCGGAGTGTGACCTCCGCCGTCCGCCACTCCAGGACGACCGGTGCTCCGGGTGTGGCCTCGTCGAAGTCCCGGTCCGCGACGTGGGCGGCACTGGCACCGCCGTCGCCGTCGAGGCCCAAGGCCTTGGCGAACTGTTCCACTGCCTCGCCGCGTACCTCGGGCGACTGCCACAGCAGCCGGGCCTCCACCACGGGCGGGCCGGCCTGCTCCGGGCCGTGGGAGGCGATCCGGGCCTGCGCCGCGAGTGCCACGCGCCGTGCCTGGGTCTCGCGCAGCAGCTCGGCCTTCTTGGCCTCGTCGGTCCTGGGCTTGGGCCGCCGGTTCTCCGGCGCGCCGATGCCCTTGCTGCGTCCGCGCGTGAGGTCGGGTACCCGGGCCAGTGTTTCAGGGAGGGCCTGCTCGGCCCATTCGGTGAGCTGGGCCCGCTGGTTGGGCATGAAGCCGGTGCCGATCTCGTGCTTGCCCATTCTGGTGCTGTGCACCACGGCGGCGCGCACGCCGCGGCCCTCGCCGATCCAGGAGACCGGTTCGGTGAGGAGCTGTTCGGGGTCGGGGAAGTTGCCGGCGAGGCTGAGTCCGCGCAGGATGCCGGCGGTGTCGTTCTCCGACCAGACGAAGGTGTCGGCGGCCCGGTCGCGGCGCAGGCGTGCCAGTGCGTAGCGTTCGGTGGCCGGTGCGCCGGGCAGCCAGGGGATGGTGGGTCGCAGGTAGACCGTAGTGGCCTCCCGATAGGGCAGGTTAAGGTGTTTGGTGGTGGTCCGAGGGTGGGTCGCCCAGCGGCGTACACCCCAGTGCAGGTGGAGACGCGGCCTGGGGTCGAACGGCGTGGTGTGCAGGGAGATGTTCAGGAGGACGGAGAACCACCATTCCTTGCGTTTGACGGTCCGACACAGGGGCTGCGACATGAGCTCCGCGCCTTGGTCGCGAGGTCCGCGGGGTAGTGCCCGGAACCGCAGCTCCCCGCCCTCGAACGGGAAGGGGTCGAGGGTCAGGATGCGGCGTGCCAGGGCGTCGGTGGCGAGTTGGAACTGGCGCGGTTCCGGGGCGGCAGTGCCGCCCCGGGTGGTCGGGGTGGTGAGGAGTTCGACGCCTCTGGCGGGCTGCCACTTAGGCAGGTTCTGCTTCAGCTCGGTGCTGCTCGCGAGCAACAGCGAGCGGAACCTGGGATCCTGTGCGGAGTCCTTGGGGCCGAGGGTACGCAGCCAGGCGTCGAGGAGTTGCTGCATGGAACGGCCCGGGAGGGGGTCGGGCGCCGAGGCCGGTACATACATCCAGAAGTCCTCGGCGGCCTGCGGCCCCGGATCCACGGGGATCCGCGGCCGGGGGCGGACGATCACGTCGGGGGCGAGGGTCTGGAGCACACCGTCGAGTCGGCGGGTGGGCAGCGTCGGCTGCCGCTTCTCCTCGTCCCGCCCGTGGTTGTGCAGTTCGAGGAGTCCGGCGTGCCAGTGTTCGGGGAAAGGGAGTGCGTGGAAGTCCTCGGTCCAGGGGGTGCCCTCCTCGGCCAGGTGGTACGCGGATCGGCGGATGTTCTTGTACATGTAGGTTCTCCCTGCGATGTCCGTACGTGGCGGGTGCGGTTGCCCGCTAACAGTGCTGCCCAGGGCGGTGGTTGGCGTGCTTCAGTCGACCGATCGCGGGCCGGGTGATGTCCCCATGGCGCACAGTGCTTCGTACAGCGGGCGGTAGAGCAGCTTGACGAGTGCGGCGTCGGCGGGATCGGTGCGCGCGCCGTACCCGACGGTGCCAGTGTCCGTGTCGGTGTGCGCGAAGTACGGCGCCAGAACGTCCCGTAGCCTGACCAGCAGCCCGGGGTCGCCTGCGCGGCGTGGGCGCCGGTTCTGGCCGGTGAAGGGTGCCTGTGCCTCGGCAAGTCGCGGTGCGAAGGCCGCGTCGACGAACACGACGCGGGCGGGTACGCCACCGCGGACGAGACGCCCGATGACCTGCCAGATGGTGACGAGCTGGTCCCAGACGAAGGACTTCTTCTCGTCATCGGAGAGCGAGGAGTAGATGTAGGGCCGTGACAGTACGTGCCGCCACACGCCGCGCGCGGTGGTCCTGAAAGCACTGCCTGCCGCGTTGAGGTCCCCCGCCTGGTTGACCATGTCGCTGAACGTCCCTTCGCCCGGCAGCTTCAGCTGACCGCGTACGAACCGCGTCGCCCAATCGTTGATGGCGAAGACCGCCAGGGAGAGGTCGTCAGGGCGGGGGTGCGGACGGACCAGGAAGAACACCGTTCCGAACGCCGCCACCTTCTCCTCGCCGGGCCGTTGGGGGGCGGTGAGGATGTTGTGTCCTCGTTCCACGGCGAGGAGGGGCGCCACGAGCAGTTCGGCGTCCGGGTCGTCGGCGAAGGACGCGAGGTCCCCACGCCGGACCGCTCCCGCACCTGATCCCGTGCCCGGCGCCTGGCTCCCCGTCGGCGCCGCCCCGTCGACGGCGGCCTCCAGTTCGGCGTCGTCGGCGACCAGAACGCGTACCCGGCCATGCCAGCGCGGGATCTCGTTCAGGGCTGTGGCGGCCACCTTGGCTTCCGTGTAGCTGCCCACCAGAAGCAGAGCACGCTTGCGGCGCTGGTCGGGGATTCGGGCGAGTTCGCTCTGGAGAGGGGAGGAGTTGCCGTCGCTCCGGGACCGGGCGAGCTGGTCGATCATCAGGCGCAGGACATCCTCGCGCTGGTCGGGGTCCTGGCCGGAGAGCCGGATCGGCTGTCCTGCGGCGTCGTAGAGGAACTCGGTGCGGAACACGGTCTCCCGGATGGCGGCGAGAGCCTTGCGCTGCGGTTTCAGTACGGCACGGACGGGGGCGAGGACATGGGCCCGGGTAGAGGTGCCGGCCCAACTGGTGCCCGACATCAGCAGCACGTGTGGGCCTGCCTTGCCGAGGCCTGGGTCGGCGCCGAGCTGGGGAAGTCCCAGGAGCAGTTCCCGGCCCACGCCCGCGCAACGGAAGAAGCGCAGGGTGCCGGTGCGATGCCCGTCCTTGTCGCGGGCGGCGGCCCGTTCGTCCACCAGGTACTGGAAGCCCAGGACGTTGCCCATGGGCGCTTCGGGCAGAAGTGGCGCGTAGTCGAGGGGCGGGCGGCGGGTCAGCTCGTGGGCCGCGGAGTCCAGCCGTAGCGCTGCCTCCACCTGAGGCCACAGGAATGTCACCCGGTCCAGGCGTTGGTGCAGGGCGGCGAGGACGAGGGTGAACTCCAGCCGCCGTGCGTTGAGTTCCCGCCACTCCGCGGTGAGTGGTACGTCCTCGGGGGCAGGCTTCTTGCCTCGCTCGGCGGGCACGGGGCGCTGTTCCGGGCCCGGCGCTCCGACGAGGAAGGAGTCGAGGAGCGCGCGGACACGGCGCCGTGTCTGTTTCTCGTCGAGGGTGTGCAGGACGTCGTGGGCGAGGGCAGCGAGCTCGTCGGCGGGGGTTCCATAGGGGCCGCGTCCGCCGAGCGGATCGTCGCGGAACGTGTCGAAGAACCCGGTGATCTCCGTGCGTCGCTGCGCCCAGGGAGCGTCGGGGACAGGGGAGTCGCCATCGGCCCCGAGCCCTTCCTCATCCTCGTAGAGTGCGCTCTCGTCCTCGACGTCCCCTTCGCTCGTGCTGTCCGGGCGCCCGGCGGCCTGGCCTCGCGTCAGCGGGTACCAGGCGTGCAGCAGCTTCTCCTGGAGCGTCCACGCACTGAAGTAGTCGATCTGCGCCCAGTCCCGCATCGCTCCATCGTCGATGAGCATGGCGTACAGCCGGTCCGCGGCGGAACCAACGACGTCCAGGGCGGCGGACCACCGTTCCACGTCCTGGTCAGAGAGCTGCAGCCGTCCCTGCCGGGCGAGTTCGGCGATCTCGTGGGTCTGCAACTGGTCGAGCCAGGAGTCGGAGACACCAGTGGTGACGAGGGTGGCCGACGGGGCGAACATCTGGTCGAGCTGCATCTGTACGCGGTCGGCCTCGTCGACGACGACGATGTCGCTGCGCAGGCAGGCCAGCTCCAGATAGCGCAGGCGCTCGGCGTTGAGCTGACGCGGAACCGCGGTCTGGACGAGACTGGCCGGGTTGGCCACCCAGATCAGCGCGTCCACGAGGTCACGCGCGGCGGAGTGTCGGGGGCAGACGCTCCACAGCGGGCAGGCGTGCGGGGTGCCCAGGCCCTCTTCGTCGGCCTCGGTGTCGTCCGTGGCGCCCTCCCTGTCGACGGAGCCTCGGGCTCGTTCGAGCTCGCGTACCGCCCGCTCGGCCGCGGGCTCCTCGGCGGTCTCCTGGCGCCGAGCGGGGTGAAGGGCACCGCACGGCGCGTCGGTGTAGCGCAGCGGCTCGGACGTGTCGAGTGCGCGCAGGGCGTCCAGCGGGCAGGCGGTGCTGAGGTGGGCGAAGACGGGTCCGGTGTGAGCCAGCAGGGAGTGTTCTCCCCGTGCGGCGAGTCTGCGGTGCAGCCGCTGGGTGTGCTGGGGCCGCGTCGTGCCCCCCTGCACCAGGGCTGCGCTCAGGCCGAGCGTGCGGAACAGCTCGGTCAGTGTCAGCTGTTCGGCCACATCGCCGACGATGAGAGTGATGCGCAGGCCGTTGTGGTACGCCCAGATGGCGAGCAGGGTCATCAAGGTCGACTTGCCGGCGCCGACCATACCGACGAGGTGGGTGAGACGATCGAGCGGTAGCGCGGACGCCGATTCGAAGGCTGTCCCGTCCGGGGTACGGGTGTCGAGGTCGAGCTGGGCGAGACGCTGCTCCCAGTTCCCCGCCTTGAGCCCCCGCCGCTGCTCCTCCGCGTCCATCCACCGTGCGATGTAGGCCAGTTCGTCGAGTGGCACGTCGAGGGGGCCTGCGGTGGCCGGGCGTTCGGCGGTGAGGGGGTGGCCGGGGAAGGGGTCACGCACGAGATCGGCGGGGACCGTGACGGAAGTGCGCCGGTGGCGGCGATCCATAAAGCGGTGTTCGCCCGCCTCCGCCGGGGGAAGCACCTTCGTGGCGAAGCCGGGGAGGTTCGCGAGCGCGTCGTCGTAGGTGGTGAAGCGGTCGGCCGCCACCTTGAGGGGGACCCGATGGGCGGGCTCCCCGGCCGCTGGGACGCGGTACGCGCGCAGCCGTTCGGGCAGTTCCAGGTAGGCGTCCAGGCTCTGCTGCCACATCCGGCCGCGGCGCATCGGCCAGAGCAGGTGCCGGGCCGCGGCCAGCGCGACCTGTTCGGTGGTGCCAATGGGGAGCTTCGAGGCCCGCGCGAAGGCGAGGCCGTAGCCGCCGAGGAGCGTCCACGCCCCGTCGGCAGCGTGACCGGGCGCCACGGTCTCCATCAGCCGCAGAGCGAGCTCGACCTGGCAGAGCAGAGCGGGCCGGGTCCCGGCGTGTTCTTCGGGCCAAGGCCTCAGTGCGGCGACGACCGGCTGGTACCAGCTGCTGCGGTCACGCATGGTCTGCTCCCTTCTTCCCGGCGCCGTCGGTTGCCGCCGTTTGACTTTCGGACCGGGACGACGCCGTGCGGGCCCCGTCGTGCTCCCTTGCCGGAGGCACGGTGTGCAGGGGCGCGATGGACGCGTCCGGCCCGCGTTCGCCGGACAGCCGCAGCCGCGCGGTCCGTTTCAGCTGGTCGTCCGTCAGCAGCCGCAGACCGCACGCCCCCGGGCCCCGCTCCCTGGCATACATGGCCAGGTAGTCGCGGCGGGCACCCACCCGGAATGCGGGCACCACCCAACAGGCTTCGTCGTACGGGGGCTCGGGGCGGACGGCCGTAGCGGCGCGTCCGAGGAAGGCGGGGTGTGCCCAGTCCTTGACGTCGACGGCCCACACGTGACCGTCGGGGAAGGTGATGCGAAGGTCGTACGCGTCGAAGCCGGGCCACATCTCGATGGTGAGGCCCAAGGCGCGTAGCTCGTTCTCCAGGGAGACCTCGGCGCGTCCGGGCCCGGTGACGAACTGCCTCAGAGGTTTCCGCAGTTGACGCAGCTCGCCCACCTCCGACGCGACGAGTTCCCGGCCGTGCGGCGGGGGACCTTGGTGCCGACACTGGTCGCGCTCGCACCACCACTCGGTGTCGGACACCGGATGGAGCAGGGTCAGGCAGCGGTGACAGCACAGGTACGCGCCGGCCCGGCGGAACCCGAGGGGGACGGGGGCGTAGATCTCCTCGATGAGGAAGCGCACGGGATCGAGGAAGAGGTCAGTGCTCACCTCGGCCCAGTCCGCTTCGGTGAGGACGGGCCGATTCACCAGGAGGCGCCGGAAGGCTGTGTACGACTCGGGTGACGACACGGCCCGGCAGGCGCGCAGCGCCTCATGGATCACCAGGCGGTCGTACTGCCGTCCGGTGCTGTCCCCATATCCCCGCACGCCGAGCTCGTGGCAGAGCTGCGTGGGCTCTCCGGAATCCTCGTCGATCAGCCGGTCCGCGGTGTCGAACAGGTCGGTGGGCAGTCGGTCCAGGGGCCAGCTGCCCAAGGGGCGGGCGCGGGCCCAGCGCATCATCTCGGGCACCCCGGACGGGGGCTTGGCGCCGTTGCGCAGGCACTGGAGTACCAGGGCATCCAGGGCCCGCTGCGCGCCGGCCGGGTAAGGCAGAGTGAAGGAGTCGAGGCGATCGACGGCCGCCAGGTGCAGTACGGCGGTGGCCACGTCCCGCAGGAGGACGACATCGGGGTTGGACAGCCAGTCCGGTACGAGCTGTTGGTCAGGCATGGGGCGTGGCGTCTCCTCGCGGCGAGGTCTGCGTGTCGGGGCTCGGCGGGCGCGGATGGTCGGTGACGAAGGCGCTGCCGGGCCGACACCACGTCCGGGCCTGACAGCCGTGGCAGTGGCGTCCGGTCCTCGGTTCGTAGGTGGTGTCGTCCAGGAGTGGCTGGGCGAGTTCGGCGATGACGGCCCGGGCTTCGTCGACGATCTCGGCGCGGCCGGGGTCGATGGGTTCGAGTCGACTCTCCCCACGGACCTCACGCAGATGCTCCAGTTCGACCCAGGTGCGGCGTGGGTCGTCGCCGAGCGCGCCCGAGTGGAACAGCAGGACACCGAGGGCGAGTTGGGGATAGGTGCGGAGCAGGGAATCGCGTTCCCACAGCGGCCGGGCCGACGTCTTGGTCTCGCGCCAGATCCAACGGCCGCGGTGGGTGTACACCAGGTCGGGTACAGCGAGGACGACGATGTCGAGTTCTGGCACGTAGGCCGTGACCCGATGCTGTACGAACACCTGCTCGTCGGCGTCAAGTCCGTTGAGGGGACACAGCAGCCGATGTTCCGCGAGCATCCCGGCAGCCTCGTGTGCGGAGGTGTCGTCGAGTCCGGCCCTGGCCCGTACCGCCGTCGGCTCGGGGATCTCGCGGTCCCGGCAGCCGCGCACCGGGCGTTCGGCGTGCTCTGCGTCGAGCCAGGCGTCGACGGCTCTGCCGCGCCGCGCCCCCCGGTCCTCGGCCGAGAGGTCATTGAGGTGCAGTCGTCGCACCAGGTGGTACTGGGCGGGGCACTCGGCGTACAGCCGCAGGTCCCAGACGGAGACGGAGCGGCGTTCGCGTGCGAGAGCCGGAGGGCGCCCGCCCCACAGCCGCGGGGTGCGCTTCAGATCCGTACAGCCGGCGATGGCCTTGCAGTCGACACAGCTCTCCCCGGGCCGCACGCCGGGTTCGGTGGCAGCCGTGACGAAGGCAGGCGCAGCGTCGGTCCTGAACCGCTGTCTCGCCTCGTCGGGGCCTTCGGAGAGCAGCTCCTCCACGGACCCGTCGGCGCACCCGACGTCGAAGACACGGACCAATTCGGGCAGGCAGGTGCTCTCGGTCGCGGTGGGCGGGGGCTGGGCGCGTTGTTTGCGGCGAGGCGTGGGTGCGCCGAAGGCCATCACCTGTGCCACAGCGCCGAGTTCCGCATCGGGACGGTCGGTCTTGGCTCGGCCGATGGAAGGCAGCCACAGGTCGCGCACCCTTCCGTCGGAGGAGGCGTACATGCGGCCCCAGAGGGTGTGCTCGTACTGCCGGGCGCCACGCGCATCGGGAGCGTCCGTGCGGTAAGTGCGCCACGTCCATGGCGGCTTCACCGGCTTGGTCGGAGGCAGCCCGGCCTCGACGGCGGCTGCCTGTTCGCGGATTCGGGCGGCCACGTAGCGCTCCAAGGCGTGGGCGGTCCAGGCCAGGTGGGCGGGGTGGACTGGGGCGCCCCATCCCCGGAAGGGACCGCGGGTGCCCCGGAGTTCCTCGCGCACCCGCTCCACGGACCACCCGTCGTGTTCCAGTAGGTCGAGGGCGGTGAAGAGCGGGCCGAACCCGAACCCCTCGCGGGGTGGCCGCCGGAACGGCACGGCCGGATCGGCGACGAGCAGGGGCCGCATCGCAGTGCGTCGGTGGGTGGGACAGGCCGCGTCGTCGGGTCGGGCCATCCGGGGGCTCGCCCTGATCAACCAGTCGTGGCCGATGACGCCGGGTGGGTTCTGCATGGTGACCCCCGTGGCAGGCGGTGTGGGCAGGAGGGGTGCCCAGAGCAACGGGAGTCCGGGGACATCCGGGCACCACTCGAGCATGGCACAAGATTGTGAACTGAGTCCATGGACGGCTCGCGTCTAGAGTCTTTCACGCTACGCTGGTGCGTCATATGCGCAGTGCGAAGGGGCACGGTGGTGGACGCGGATACGTACAAGCCCGGCGTGGGCGATCTGGTCGACGGGCGCTACGAGTTGAAGGACTCTCTGGGCAAGGGAGGAATGGCCCAGGTCTGGCGGGCCCGAGAGGTGTCCGGGGGGCGGGAGGTGGCAGTGAAATTCCTGCGCCACGACGCCGAGGCTCTGTACTGCCTCGACCCGTATGAGCGTGAGGCCGAACTCGTTGTCAGGAACGCCCGGTTCCGGCGCGAGGCCAACCTCCTAGGCACGCTCGACCACCCGGGCATCACCGAACTGTATGGGAGCGGATCGCACCGGGGTGTCCCCTACATCGCCATGCGCCTGGTGACCGGAGTGAGTGTGCGAACCTTCCTCGACGAGCACAGCCCGCTCCCTCTGGCCACGGCGGTCGCCGTCGCGATTCAGGTGGCAGGGGCATTGGCCTGCGCACACACGCTCCCGGTCGTGCACCGAGACCTCAAGCCCGCGAACATCATTATCGATGAAGAGGGGTGGGCCGTCCTCATCGACTTTGGCATCGCCAAGCCGTTGCACGCTGACGCCACCCGTTACACGGCACACGGTTCGACACTTGGCACCCGCGGCTATCTGGCACCGGAGCAACTCCTGGAACGCGAGCCCACCACGCGAACGGATGTCTACTGCTTCGGCTGCATCTTCTACGAACTCCTCACCGGGCGGCCCCCGTTCCCGCTCGGCGCGGAGTCCGGCCTGACCGACAAACACCTCCACGAGGAGCCGCTGCCACCCAGCACGTACGCCGCGGGCATCCCGGAGCCGATCGACGATCTGGTGCTGCGCATGCTCGCCAAGAAGCCCGAGCAGCGCCCGGCCGTTGACGAGGTCCTGGAAGTCCTCGACCCGTTCGCCCCGGGGGTTGGCGATCCCGAGCCCCGGCCCCGCACCCACCCCGACCCCACCGCCCCCATGCGTCGGCCGCAGGACCGGGCTGCTCGTCCGCGCCCGGTCGCTCTCACGCTGCCTGTCGCGTCCGCACCAGCAGATGAGTGGCTGGACGCCCGCGTCGTGGAACAGCTCTGCGCGCAGGCCGAATCGGAGATCGCGACTGGCGAGCCGGGCGACGCGATCGACCGGCTGCACGGTCTGACAGAACGGGTCCGCGAGGAGTGGGGTGAGCGGCGGCCTCTGGTGCGTCGCGTGTGGCAGGGGGCTGCGGACGGATTCCGCCTCTCCGGCAATTTCGGCGCTGCGGCTCGCCTCTACCAGGCCGTCGACGACGGTCTCATTCATGGGGACGGCCCGGCCGAGCGGGCCGATCGCGCGCTGATTCGGCTGCGCATGGCTGAGTGTCGACTCGCCTTCGGGGAACTGGAGGCGGTCATCGCGGCGGTCGACACGGCGGGCCGCACCGCCGCTGGCCTGCCCCCGGAACTCGCAGCTCGTGTCGAGGCCGTACGCCGCGCGGTCGACGCTCAGCTCACGGACCGCCTGGCCGAGCCCAGGCGAAGGGAGGCGTGACGCCGACTGGTGTGGGCGAGCCGATGTGCTACGCCTGGTTGGCCAGCCGTCCCGCCGCCAGCTCGTCGCCGAGGTCGCGGACGAGGCTCGTGCCGAGGTCGGCTGCGCGACGCAAGAGCCGTTCGAAGGCGGTGAGTTCGCGGAACGCCTCTCCGTAGCGCCGCTGTTCTCCGAGGGGGATCTGGCGGATCTGGAGACGGCGGACGTCGATGCGGGAGGAGCTCGTGGTGTGGGTGCCGGCCTGCCGGGCATTGGCGGGAGCCCGCAGCGAACCGGCGAGGAACCAGGCGTCGAGCTGTTCGGGCTGTACTTGCACGGCATGCAGTTGGGGGCCGAGGGCGGTCGGCGGCCCCTCGTGGACCCAGGCGGAGAAGGCACGGGCGACGCCCACCACCACGATGTCCCCGGGTTCGGCGATGACGGCCTCGCCGGCCGCCGCGGTGCCGGGAGCGAGCCAGCTGCGGGGTTCGCCGTCCACCAGAAGATCGGGGACGGTGAGGAGGGGGATGCCGCCGTCGGATGGCGGGCCGGCGTGGATCGATTCCTCCGGCGGCTGCTGGCCGCCGCGCAGGGTGAGCGCCCCGGCCCGGGCGAGCTCGGCGACTGTGGTTGCCGTCGGTGTGTCCGCCTCGGCCGTGGCGAGGTCGAGCGCCGCGAGCAGCCTGGCCGACTTGTTCAAGTTCGCGGTGAGCCCGGTGAACTCCCGCCAGGATTCGGCCAGTCGGAGTGCCGTGTCTGCCGGGGGCGGGGCAATGTGGCGTCCCGGGGTGAGGTCGACCTCGTCGTTGAGGAGTTCGATGACGGGCACCTGTCGTACGTAGGCAGGGGCCTGTGGGGAGTCTGCCTCTTCGACGGCCTCGCGCACGAAAGCGCTGATCGCCGCCCAGTCGGGGGTCCACTTCTCCTCCGGGTCCCGGGGGAAGCGCGAGGCCGCGTCGGCGACCAGCAGCCGATCGCCCACCGGTGTGCCTTCCCCGTGGGCGGGCATCCGCAGCACCCACAGGTGCAGGGAGACGCTGTGCGGTGCGGCGCAGCCCGGCGGCAACGCGACGACGGCCCGCAGTTGCCCGGTGCGTAGCAGCGAGCCGCGGATGCGGCGGCCGGCCTTCCTGGCCGCGACGGCGGGCGGCAGCAGCAGTACCGCGGCGCCGCCAGGCCGCAGCTGGGCCAGGCAGTGCTGGACCCAGGCGAGTTCGGGCTCGGTGCGCGGGGGAAGGCCGTGGCTCCAGCGGGCGTCGGTGGCCAACTCCTCGTATCCCCAGTCCCGTTCGTTGAAGGGCGGGTTGCACAGGACAATGTCAGCGGGGGTGCCGGAGAACGGGTCGTCGCGTAGGGAGTCAGCAGCCCGTACGGAGACCTGCGCCCACTCCTTCTCCCTATGGCCGTCGATCTCGGCGAGGGCCATGCGGGAGTCCGCCAGCGAAGCGAGGACGGCGTCCCGGTCACTGCCGAGCAGGGTGAGTGCCTCGGCGCCGGATGCCCTCGCGGCGTCGGCCGCGGCTAGGAGGAGATGCCCGGGGCCGCAAGCAGGGTCCATGGCCGTGGTGCCACCGGAGCCGCCTGGGCTGTCGCCCGCCAGGCCGTTGGCCGCCCTGAGGGCGAGTTGCGCCATGAGGGATGCCAGCGGTTCCGGGGTCGTGGCGATCTGGCGCACATGGACGTCGAGCCAGCGGCGCAGCAGAAACGCGAACGTTTCCGCGCCTCCCTCACGCTGGCCGAGATCCACGGCCCGTTCGATCAGCTCCCGTGTGTCGGCACGGATCTCTTCGCCTGCGTCGCTCACCCGCCCGGAGAGGAGCCGTCCTACCTCGGCGATCGCGGCCCCGGTCTCGTCCCGCCCGCTGAGTGCCTCGAAACCGGGCCAGAGCCATTCCCTCTCGGCGGACTTCTTCAACTTCTTGTTGTCGCGCAGCCAGTCCTCGATGTCGGTCAAGGAGAACTGCGGGTTGGTGTCGGTGCCGGCGATCCGCTCGGGGAAGGACGGATGCCGCCGCCGCCAGTTGCTCACCGCGGCTCGTCCCACACCCGCAAGGCGGGCGATTTCGGCCAAGGTCACCGGTACGGCGCGCGACGTGGACATCTTCACTCCCAGGGCATTTCTGGTGGGGGGAGGGCTTTCCCCTCAGTCATGGGTGTGTGATCAAGCCACCCTTCCGAACTGCATCGGTCAGCGTACATGACCATTGACTTTGTTCACAGATGCATCGTGGCGGGCTTGGGGGCGTACGTCGCGTTCTGGTCGGCCAGGCGCGCGGGTCAGCGCGACGGCTGGCCGTGCCGCCCCGGCGTTGCCCCCGTCCGCCCGGGTCGGCTGTTCCGCCCCGATGTTGCCCATGCCCGCACGGGCCGGGCTTCGGGTCCCATCGGGTGGGTGAAGGGTCGCAGCGGGTCCACTTCGGCCCACGGGACGATGATCCCGGCGCGACGGTCACCGGCGCGGCCGTCATGGCGGGCGCCGGATACGCCCGCCACGTCTTCCGCCTGAGCGGGATGAAGACCTTCCAGGGCTCGTCGTACGCCACCATAGCGGCGGCGTTCCTCACCGCCGACGGGCTGGGTAAGGCAGCGGAGACCTTCCCCGATGAATCCGGTCGAGCGGCGGCCCAATGGCTGCTGGAACAAGGCAACCACTTGCCTTCGGCACTTGCTCGCTGGCGGGCGCGCGGCAGCGAACAGACGACTGGCCGTACAGCTCCCAAGGCCAAACCCGAGGGGCCTGGTCGTTCGGTCCCGAAGAACGCCGCATGTCCCTGCGGTTCTGGCCGGAAGGCCAGCCGTTGTCATCCAGCGGGGCTGTGAGGCGCTGAGAACGCCGGTCTGCGGCACGCAGGCCAGGCCCGCGATAGCCAATGCTGACCGGCGTGCTCCGACCGGCTCGGTGCCGCCGTACGGTCAGCTGGCTTCGGGGCCGCCCGGAGCTGTCACCGGATGGCGGGCGGCGTCGGCCACGTTGTTCCCTCCACCGCGGCCGTGAGGATGTCGCCGAGGCGGAGCCAGGCGTTGGGGCCGGAGGGACTGATCGGGCTGTCGGCGAGCCGTTGCCAGGCATGGTCGTCGTCGCCGAGCGTGCCGACGACCAGGGCGACCACGGTGGGGTGGATGCTGTCGTAGTGGTTCCCCCTCGCTTTGAGTGCGGTCCAGGCCGGCATCGCGAGGACGGTTTCGTTGCTGCAGTCGGGCAGAGCGAGAACGTGCCGGGCCCAGGCTTCGCGGTTGGCGGGATTACCGCCCAGCCTGCTCCGAAGCTCGTGAGTCAGAGTGTGGACCGCCTGCTGCGGGTTTGTGTGGCGAGCGAGGACTTCGGGGAAGGAACGGTTGTAGCCGTAGCCGCTGTGCGCGAACGACAGAAGTGCCTTCTCGATGAGTTCGTCGTTGCCGGCATGCCGGTCGAGGTACTCGTCGAGGACGTCCGCCGTTACGGCGGAGAGGGCGCGGGGCGTCACCTGTGCGGGATCGCCGAGTGCCGTGCATCGCGTGGCGGGTGTCTGGGGGATCGGGTCGGCGACGATCCGGCTGATTTCGGCGATCAGTTCGTTGAACTGCCGGTGGTCCTCCTGCGCCTTGTAGTCGTAGGACCTGGTACGGGCCTGGCCGTGGCGGGCTTCCCGGATCATCGACTGGACCGTCTTCTTGACGGCAGGTGTCACCTTAGGCAGGTGAAGCAGCATGGCGTGGACCCAGCGGAGGTCGGCTGCCCGGCTGGTGCCGAGGTAGTCTTTCGGCTGCCAGGTGTGGAGCGCCTGTGCGGCCACATCGGCGAAGCGCTGTCCCAGTTCGGCGAGTTCCTCCGTGGGGGTGAGCCAGGTGTAGGGATCGCCGTATGAGGGCTTGGCCTCGGCAGGGTTGAGGACCAGGTGCCAGCGCCCCTCAACGGCGTTGGAAGCCCAGAAGACGGCGGCGAGCACGCCCCACCTGGCCCGGCGGCCGCCGCCGTCTCCAAGGTAGTACTCGATGTCTTTGCGGTCCTCCTCACCGAGGGTGGCGAGTTCGGCGGCGAAGCGCTCCCGTGCCTCCTCCGGTGAGGACCCGTCCTGGAGGGCGTGGCATACCCGGGCCGCCAGTCTGGCCTGAGTGAAGCGGTCCAGATCCTCCAGGGCGATCTGCTTGAGCAGGCCGGGCTCGACCATCCACGGCAGGCTGCCGAGCAGCTGGTCCGTGATGACGCGGTGGGCGTCGGTTCCTTCGGCGCGGACGATGAGCTGGGGGTGCCGGTCGGGGTGGCGCTTGAGGACCGCCGACCACATGGTCCCCCAGGCGGCGGACGCCTGCTTGAACCGCTCCCACCAGGCGTCGGAGCTCTCGTTGTCGCGCTCGCTGTCGTCAGGTGCGTCGGGCAGTAGAGAGACCGCAGTGTCGAACACGTCGTCGTGGAGGCGTTCCGTCCGCAGCACCAGCTGGGCGGGTGTCGGTTCCTTCAGCAGGGTCGGCGTGATGAACGGGCGCTCAGGCATCCGCCGGCGCAGCTCCGCTGCGACGGCCCCGCACAGAATCGGTGGCCGACGGGCGGTGCCAAGAGAACCGAGCTGGCCGGCCGTGCACCGTTGGAGTGCGTCGTCTCGAAGGGCATCCCCGCACTCGGGATGGGCAAGCGCGAGAGCCACCAGCTCGATCGCCGTCCCGACCATGTATTCGGGCTCCGACTCCGCCTTCCGCAGGCCGTTCGTCACTGCCGCTTCCAGGAGCCAGTCAGGCGCCTCGTCCCGAAACGGCTTCGTGAGCAGTGCTTCCAGCAGGCGCGTGTACTGCCGGTCGTCTGCCAGCGCGCGGGCTTGTTCGGCAGCCATCCGGGCCGCGGCCGACCCGGCGTCGGCGTCGGCCGCAACAGCGACCAGGAACTCCACGGGCAGCCGTGAGCCGTTGGTGGCCATGCCGCACATCCCTCCCCAGACACGAACGATCAGGCCCATCCTGCTCCATGCCTCGGACAATCAAGTCGACAGGCCTGTCTACGGTCCAATAGTCAGGACCGATCCGGCTTTCGCAGCGGACACGAGTGCTGCCGTCGGGTACGGTGATCGGCAGAGCCGGGTCCGGGCCGCCGACAGCATCGGCGGAGCCAGCCGCGGGCCGATACCTTCACCACAGTCCGGAGACGCGTCAGCAGCGCGTCCACCAGCGGAACTCCACACCTGTGCGGCACCACGTGCCCACCCCCTTCCTACGGAGTCCTCCGCATGCCAGAGCACCAACTCGATGCCGTGCCCCGCGACTTCTTCTGCGAGCACACGGCCAGCAAGAGCCGCGTCCTGGCTCTCGTCGGCCACCAGGACGGACCGGACTCGCTCCAGGCCGTCCTCACCTGCCGCGAGCCCGAACTCGCCCAGAGCACGGCCGAACTGCTCCGCACTCTGCGTTCGGGCTCCGGCGCGCCGCTGGAGAAACGTGTCGAGGACCTCTGCGCACGACTCCCTGACGCGCCGGCGGCCTCCTTCCGGCAGGCGGTGGCCCACACGCGCGCCGGAACCTGGCCGGCCGCCGCGGGATCACTCTTCAACTGGCCTGAACACCCGGACGGCCTCGGTGGCAGGAGGCCTGTCGACGACCAGGAAACGCGCCTGGACAACACTGAGGGAGAAGAGACCGACGGCCGGGCCGTCCGGACGCCCCACGACGCCCGGCTGCGCGACCTCGCCGGCCCGGTCGTCCGCCTCGCCGTGCTTCGGGAATTCCACGTCCACGACCGGACGGCCCTGCTGGACGCCGCCACCGACCAGGGCTGGAGCCCGTTGCCGGCCGAGGAACTCGACGAGGACGACCCGCACGACGTGGTCGGCGCGGTGATGTGGCTCGCCGACTCCGGAGCCGAGATCGAGGGAGCCGACAGCCTCCTCGACCTCGGCAAGGCGCACCGGCTGCGGTCGGCCGAGGGCCACGAAGTGGCCCAGTGGAGCCCGGAGCCCATCGTGGAGGACTTCGGCAAGGGCTGGCTGCACCGGGCCGAGGCCCAATCCGACGACAGCGACCGGTCCGAGGAACGCGTGGACTTTGCCGCGCTGTTCGCGGCGGAGCCGCTCCACTGCGATGACCCGCAGTGCGAGGACGAGGGCCGCCTGTGGCAGCTGACCCCCCGCACCGCGGACCTGCTCCACACCGCGCTCACGGTCCTCGCCGATGAGGCGTACGACGACGCCGCGGAACTCGGCGACAACCGCCTGGTGGAAGGCGACCATGAGGGCAACTGGGGCGTGTTCGCGCGGATGCCGAAGCTGACGTTCGCCGCGGACCTCCAATGGCGCCGCCGCTTCGCCCGCGCCGCCGACGACCTCGCCGACGACCTCGAACACGGCCGGTGGCCACAGCCGACCTGCACCGCCGAAGAACTCGCCCTCCACTTCGCCCTCGACGACGCCCGCGACCTGCAGGACGAACTCGGTGAAACGGACGATCCCGACCACACCGCGCTGCCGGTCCACCGCGACGACTACGACTTCGACGCCTGCACGGACATGTTCTTCCAGGACACCGACGTCCTCATGCTCTACAACGCCCGCTTCGACGGGATCGAGGACCCGGACGGCGAAACCAACCAGCAGATCGGCATGGGCGACCTGCGCGCGGCGGCCTGGTTCAACCCGTTCGGGAACGTGAAGACCCGCGACCCGCACCGCGGCTTTCGCCGCTGAATGATCCCTGCGTCGCACAGGGTGGTGGGGCCAGGCCCGAGGGGCGGTTTCCAGCGGTCGTTGCAACACACGGCCGGCGTGATGTGCGATGGCCCCTGCCTGCGCATCCACGCATGCAGGGGCCATGCAACCGCTGGTTCTGCGGCGAGAGCCGCGATCAGGGCAGCATCCATGCTAGCGGTGTCGACAGAGAGGTCACTCTCAAGGAAGTGGCCTTCGGCGCCTGCACCGGAGCCGACGCTGCGTACCGCCGCACCTACGACGGGCGCTCTCCGAGTATCATCAAATACATCCTCACCCGGCCGCGCGCGAGTCAACCCTCAAACTCCCGCCCCGCCGAGCGCTCGCCCGGAGTGGAGCGAACAGCGCCTCTAGGTTCGACGTTTGGGGGGAACTGGGCCGGGGATGACGTCGAGATTCAGGTGCTCTTTGAAGAGGTGGACCAGGTTGGCTCCGTCGAGGAGCTCGAGTCGGCCGTGGTCCTGGGCGAATGCCTGGCTGGCTCTGCCGAACCAGGAGGTGGTGACCAGGATGCCCTTCGCCGCCCGCTTGTGCTCGACGACGCCGGCCAGGGCCGAGACGGTCTCGAAGGGCACCACGTTGCGGCTGCGCTTGGCCTGGATGACACACAGCCCCTTCATCACCGGGTCGGTGTTCATCACGACCGCGTCCACCCCCTCGTCCTTGGAAGGCTGCGTGTTCCACCCTTCCATGCCGATGGCTTCAAAGAGCTGACGGACCAAGTGCTCGAACTCGAGGGGCGAAAGGTCGATCAGCACCGGTCGGCTGTCAAGGCCGGCAACCACGTCCATGCTGTCCATCAGCCTGAACTTCGACAGGTCAAACGTCACCAGCGGGCGCACCGGTTCCAACTCGTAGGGGTTCGGGGAGATGAGAGCCCGAAGCCGCTGGAGACACAACCGGGGTTCCACCTGGGTCAGAACGAGGGCCTCGAACTCCTCCCTGCTCGCCTGCAGGGTGATCAGGCACGGATGGACACCGCGTCCCGTGGCACGGTCAATGGTGTCGACGTGGCAGTTGAGGGCGATGGACCGGATGACCCGGTCCGGGTCGGAGACGAATACGTCGTGCAGAGTGCGAAGCGCGCTCTGGGCGAGCACCGACGCGTACAGCTCCTTTCGCTCCTTCTCGGACCGCGGCACAGGAACGATCTCGTCCCGCGTCTTCACGTACTTGAAGGAACGGGCTGCCGGCACCACGTCCTCCAGCGGCAGGTCCAACTGCACAAGGAGATCACCGGTGTCGGCCTGGTAGGACACCTGGTGCTGCTTTGGGAAGCCGAGAGGATAGACAGATGCGGCCAGCACCTGGTCGACGAACCATTCCACGGCCTCGACGTCGCCGGCCCTGTACGCCGCTTCCCGCTCTGCTAGCGCGGCGTTGAACGCGTGGACCCGCTCGGCAGCCTCTCGGACCTTCGAGTTGTGCGCAGCCCGGCGCTCCGCGAGCTTGGCCACCCGCTTCCTTTCTTTTCGGGCGTGCTCGCCGAGCGCTTCGTCGAAGCGCCGCCGGGCTTCCTCGACCGCAGCCTCGTAACGCGGGCTGGCGAATCCCAGCGAGGCCAGCAGGCCACGGCGAGCGGGTGGCTCGAATTCCTCCCACCGTGGTGCTGGCGCTGCACGGTCAAACTTACCGGCCACGAACGCAGCAGGCGTGAACTGCTGGCGAAGCGCGCTGAACGACAACGGAGCCGCGTGTTGGACCGACCGGGCGAGAAGCGTCCGCAGCTTCTCGGCATCGTCCTCCGCCATGCTCGTGAGGTCCACCGCCTCCTGGGCCCGCGCCACCGCGTAGGCGGCACGCTGCTCCCGCTCAGCTTGCTTGGCGCGGGCCTCTGCGGCCTTGCGTTCACGCTCTGCCTGCTGCTGAAGCCTGCGCTGCTCGGCTTCGGCCCGCCGTGCCTGCGCCCCGTAGTCCGGCTGCCGCTTCGGACGCGCCGCCCCTCCCGCCACTGGCCCTCCTCGTGCCCACGCATCTTGTGCCGCTACCACCTTGCCCTAACCGACCCGCCACCATCAGGCAAAGTCGACTAGGGCGCGTATCTGGTTGTGATCAATCTGCGGGTTTTGCCCTCGTGGTCGCGCCTGATCCGCTAGATCATGTTGCGTGACGCGAGTGCAACTGACTGACACCGAGTGGGAGTTCATCGGGCCGTACCTGCCGATCGGTGAGTACGGTCCGTACCCCGAGCGGCTGCGCCGGCAGTTCGAGGGTGTGATCTGGCGGTTTTGGACGGGCAGCCAGTGGAGGGAGATGCCTCGGGAGTTCGGCGCCTGGTCGACGGTCCACAACCGTTTCCGGCAGTGGAGGGACGCCGGGGTGTTCGAGGCCCTGCTGGAGGGCGCTATCGCGGAGGCCGCGAAGCAGGGTGAGGTGGACTTGTCGCTGGTCAGCGTGGATTCCACCACCGTCCGGGCCCACCATGACGCCGCCGGGATGCACCTCGACCCCGACACGCTTGCCGACCTGGAGAAGGCCGCCGAGGAGGCGGAGAGGGCCCGGCAAAAGGTGCCCCTATGGTTTTCGTCAAGCGGCGGTGGCGGCCGGGGGTTCGTAGAAGGTGCCGTCTCGGAGCATGGCGAAGAGAACGTCGATGCGCCGGCGGGCGAGGCAGACGAGGGCGGCGACGTGGTGCTTTCCCTGTTGTCGCTTCTTGTCGTAGTAGGCGCGTGACTCGGACTGGGACAACGACGCGAACGCGGCGAGGTAGAAGGCTCGTTTGAGCTGCTTGTTGCCTCGGCGGGAGGGGTGCTCGCCGCAGATAGAGGAGCCGGAGCTCCTGGTCACCGGTGCCAGACCGGCGTAGGCGGCCAGGTGTCCGGCGGTGGGGAAGGTGCTGGCGTCGCCGACGTCGATGAGGATGCGGGCTCCGGTCCTGACCCCGATGCCGGGCATGGAGGTCAGGACCTGGGAAAGAGGGTGGGCCTCCAGCAGTTCCTCGATGCGGGCGGCGAGGAGCTTGCGCTGGTCGAGCACGGAGCTGAGTGAGCCGGCGAGGCTGGGGATGATCAGCGAGGCCGCCTCGGTGCCGGGCACGACGACGCTCTGCTCGTCGAGGGCGTCGAAGATGTCCTCGACCAGGCGTTCGGCCAGTCGGGGGGCCTTGGGTCGCAGCCGGGTCACCAGTCGACGCCGTCCTGCTTTCCTCAACTGGGCTGGGGATCCGTGCCGTTCGAGCAGTATCAGGACGGCAGGATGGTCCAGTCTGGGGCCAAGCACCCGCTCCAGCGAGGGGTGGATCTGGGTGAGTAGGCCGCGCAGCCGGTTCTTGATCCTGGTGGACTCGGCGGCCAGGTCGTCATCGAAGCCGACGATCATCTCCAGCTCGGCGACGGTCGCGTCGGAGGGTGCCAGGTCGCGCAGCGTGTGCGGCATCGTTCGCGCGGCGTCCGCGATGATCGCCGCGTCCCGTGCGTCGGTCTTGGCCTCGCCGGGGTAGAGGTCGGCGATCCTTCGCATCGTCAGGCCGGGCAGGTAGGCGACGCGGCAACCCGTGTCGCGGGCGACGGCCAGGGGCAGTGCGCCGATCGAGGCGGGCTGGTCGACCACCACCAGCACGGTGCCGTGCTTGGCCTTCAGCTTGCTGAACACCTCACGCAGCTTCGGCTCGGTGTTGGGCAGCCGCTTGTCGAAGACCCGCTTGCCAGCTGGGGTCAGGGCGGTGGCATGATGCTCGCCCTTGCCCACGTCCAGGCCCAGGTAGACGTCGATGTCACCCGTGTCGATCACGCGTACTCTCCACAGTGGTCGTGCCCTCCCCGGCCTTACCTACGGCATCAGCGTGCCGGCATCCACGTTACGAAGAGCCTGCCTCACCCATGAACGGGATCGGCGCTCGTGCCCCTAATCAGCGGTCTGCCAATGCCTCCGGTACCCGGTGACAGCACCTTTTCGATCATGATTGACTGGGGTAACAAGTCATGCCGGGCCCGGAGGCCGGGAGCCCCGTTGCGGGGCCGTGAAAAAGGTAACGGGGCGGCACGAAGGAACAAGACGGGCAGGACACTGCAGACGACCCAGAACGGGACGAGCGGCGACGGGTCCGACGCAGACGCAAGCTCCGCCTGAAGGCGGCACTGCTCGGACGGTCCAGAGGCGGGCAGACCAGCAAGGTTCACATCGCCGGTGAGCGCACGTGTCGCCCGCTGGCGATCGTCCTGACCGAGGGGCAGGCCGCCGACAGTCCGCAGTTCATCCCCGTGCTGGCGAAGGTCCGGGTCCGCGGGCCTGTCGGCCGCCCCCGCACCCGGCCCGACGCGGTCGCCGGCGACAAGGCCTACTCGTCCCGCGGCAACCGTGCTCACCTGCGCAAACGCGGCATCAAGGCCGTCATCCCGGAGAAGCGGGACCAGGCCGCCAACCGGAAGAAGAAGGGCAGCAGGGGCGGCCGGCCCGTCGATCACGACGCCGAGCTCTACAAGGAGCGGAACACCGTCGAGTGCCTGATCAACAGGCTGAAGGCCTGGCGGGGCATCGCCACCCGGTTCGACAAGAAGCCCGAGAGCTACCGCGCCGGCCTCCACCTCCGCGCCTCGATGATCTGGATCAAGGACCTCACCAAGACCACCCATTGATCACGACCAAATACGCTCCCTAAACGGCGATCCAACGGCTGGTCGTCCGGATACCGGCGGATCCGCTGGCATTCCTCACAGTCGACGGACTCTGTAGGGGTGAGTCGAAGTGTCCGAACGGGATCCGCAGCTGGGCAGGAGGTCGGGCATCCCGATCCTCGGGGGCTTGATCCAGAGGATCGCTTGCGAAGCCGGTCAATGTCCCACCGGACCATAGCGGCGTACCACCAGGGGCAGGAGGGAGGCCCTCCGTCGACGCAGGGCACGGATAGAGTCGACGCAGCGGCCCACGACCGGGACGTGCGATGGAGGAGAAGGGCTGGAGGACGGGGCATGTACCTCAAGAACGTGCGGGTGCGGAACGTCCGCGGCTTCCGCGGCGCCCGTGAGGTGGACCTCGACCTGACCCGGCCCGACGGCTCCTACGCCGGATGGACGGTGCTGGCCGGCCGCAACGGCTCCGGCAAGTCCACCCTGCTGCGCGCCGTCGCCCTGGCTGTCAGCGGCCCGAGCGCTGCACGCGGGCTGGTGACCGGCTTCGACTCGTGGATCAGCGACGAGCGCGAGCGGGCCGTCGCGGAGGTCTGCCTCCAGCCGGATACGGCGGAGGACAGGTTCACCACGGGACGGCCTCCGGCCGGGGTGTTCTGGGCGGGCCTGCAGTGGACCGCGCCGGAATCCGCGACCGCGTCCGGTCGCCATGCCCAGCCGGCCCTGAGCCCAATGGCCTACAGGAAGGCACCGACCGCTGCCCAGCGCGGGCCGTGGGCGGACAACCCGGTGGGCTGGTTCTGTGCGGGCTACGGGCCGTTTCGTCGGCTCGTCGGTGGGTCGGGGGAGGTCCAGCGACGAATGGCCGGGTCGGGTGCCGTGGCCCGGCTGACCAGTCTCTTCCACGAGGACGCCTCGCTGGCCGAGGGCGTCAGCTGGCTGATCGAGCAGCACCTGCGATCCCTGGAGAACCGGCCGGGGGCGGCCGAGCTGAAGCGCACCGCTCTGGAGATCCTCGGCGACGACCTGCTGCCCGACGACTACACCATCGGGGACGTGGACTCCGACGGCCTGTGGGTCGCGCACGGCGGCCGGTCCTTCGCTCTGCGGGAGATGAGTGACGGCTACCGGACCGTGGCCGCGCTGGTGGTCGACATCCTCAAGCAGCTTCACGACACCTACGGAAACCTTCACATCGACTACGACGACGGTCACCCCGTCGTGATCGTCCCCGGTGTCGTGATCATCGACGAGATTGACGCGCACCTGCACGTGTCCTGGCAGAAGCGCATCGGCGGGTGGCTCAAGCAGCACTTCCCGCTCGTGCAGTTCCTGGTCACCACCCACAGCCCCTACATCTGCCAGGCCGCCGACCCCGCCGGGCTGATCCGCCTGCCCGGCCCCGACGTCGACGAAGCCCCCGAGGTTGTAGGGACTGACCTGTACGACCGGGTGGTTTTCGGCAGCGGCGACGACGCGGTGCTGTCCGAGCTCTTCGGCCTCGACACTCCGTATTCGCAGCGCGCGGACGAGGCCCGGGCACTCCTGGTCGCGCTGGAGATGAAGATCGTGGCCGGCGAGGCCGGCGAGGAGGAGCGGGAGCGCTACCGGCAGCTGAAGCGGACCCTGACCAGCTCGCCCGCCGCCCGGGTCGACGAGGTCGCCGCCCGCCTGCACTCCCTGACCGGGCACGTCGCGTGATCCGAATCCAGCGGCTTCCCCTGCCGGAGCCGCCGCGCTCCCGCATGGCCGAGTGCACCTGCGACATCGTGCTCGCCGAGAAACCCGCGGCGCGGGCGCGAGGGCTCTGGAAGCATTCGACCGTCCGACGCCACGTACACGGGCCGCTCAAGGACCTTCTCGCGGACATGGCGGCCGGACGAGAGCGGTGCATGTACTGCGGGGACAACCAGGGCACGGACATCGACCACTTCGATCCCATCGACCGGCACCCGATACGCGCCTTCGACTGGACCAACCACGTCCTCGCCTGCTCACTGTGCAACAGCCACCTAAAGAAGGCCGTCTTCCCGCTCGGCCCCGACGGCAAGCCGCTGCTCATCGACCCCACGGCCGAGGACCCGACACCGCACCTGCGCCTGGTCCTGGCGGTCGGCCAGTACCACCCGCTCACCCCCAGGGGCCAGGCCACCATCGACCTGTTCGACCTCAACCGTGGCCTGCTGGCCAAGGGCCGGGTCAACGCCTACCACGTCACCAAGGCCTGCGTCGCCCAGTGGGCCGACGCCACCGCCAAGGGCGACCACGAAGACGCCGCCCACTGGGCCGCGGTCGTCAATGAACAACCCATAGCCGACGTCGTCCAGGCCATGCTGCACCAGGCCCTCGACCCCGCTGCCGAGATCGTGTTCGACGACGACCCCCAACTCCTCACCCACCTCCGCGAAACCACGCTCCGAACGGCGCTGCTCATCCGGTAGGGCACTGCTGGCGGAGACCCCATCCGCCCTCCGCCGCCCGAAGGGAGGCGGGAAAACCCGGATGCACCTGCCGACGCACATCAATGGCAGCACGAACCCGACGTCGAGGAACCAGCAGTGCGCGCGTACGCCCCTGGCACGCGCCCCGAACGAGCGGCTTAAGGTACGGCATCTGCTTTGCGGGACTCGAGAGTTGGGGGAATGCCATGGAGGGAAACGAGCCGAAGAACGTGCGCGAGGTGCTTGAGCAGCTCGCGCAGCCGTCGAACGTCGCGGTCCACTCCAGCGACAAACTGCTGGGCGAGGTCGAAACCGTCGCCGCGAAGGACGACGAGGATCGGGAGCAGAATCAACTCGACGCGCTGCGCCGCAAGCCGGGCCTGCGACCCGTGCCATCCAGGGAAATCGGCAGCGTCCAGCTGACACCGTGGGACGTGCTGCACACCCTCGGACGCGCGACCGCACTCGCGCGACGCGGTGCCGGGCGGGGGCTCGCGGAGCACTGGGGCTGCCTCAAGTACAGCCAGGCGCTAGAGGGAGCGCTTGGAACCTTCATGGCCCTGTCGGCCGAGGGCCGTGACACGGCGGACTACTACAAGGCGCTGCAATCGGACGAACTCGGCGTCGGATTCGCGCTGGCCGTGGCCAAGCACGTCCTGGCCAGGCGCTATCCGGACCACAGCGTGTCCATCGTGCCCGCGGACGCCGCCCTGCGGGCGGGCTTCGCCGTGACCGGCCGGGACAAAGGGGTCTCCGCCGGCTACCGCTACCGTCCCCAGTACTTGGCGGAGGTGTGGAAGCCCGGCCGGCCTTCGCGGGTCTTCCCGATCGCCTGCAAGGGCAACCACAGCGGCGCCTCCGCCTCCCACACCCAACTCGCCTCGGCCGCGGTCCACGCCGACGCCGTACACATCGGCGGATGGATGGACACCCCGGCCCTGATCTTCAGCACCGAACTCCCCGTCGACGGGCCGATGACCGTCCACCTGCTGCACGCGCGCGGCAACGGCGGCACACCCACCCGGCCGGCGAAGCCCGAGACCTGGACAAGGAACTCGACCAGGACAACATCTTCCCCGGAATCCTGCCGCCCGCACAGGACGGCGAGAACCCCGAATCCGTTCCGGGCTTCCACATCCAGGCCAACCACTTCGCCTGGTTCCAGCACGCCCTCGCCCGCACCGGAGCGGCGGGCCTGACAGCCTTCGCCGGCGACGCGGCGGCCACCGTCCCGTACCTCACCGGCCGACAGGGCCGCAAACGGTACGAGGGCATCTCGCACGCCGCGATCGGCAGCGTCCAGGACGCGGACCACGAACTCCTCGGCATCCCGTTCGTTGGCACCGACCACGTCCTGCGCCTCAACCGCACCCGGGTCGAGGCCTTCTCGGGCGTCGCGGAAGACCTCTTCGAACACCTCGCAGGGCGCCGCCTCACCCAGTACCGCGACGAGGCCCACGCCCGCCGCGCCTCGTGGCCTACCGCCACCTGGGACGACGACTGGGACGGCCCCGTCTCCATCCACCCGGACGGATCCGTCCTCGCCCTGCGCGTGCTCCCGGAACGAGACTGCTGGCGGTGCAGCCGACCTGCCTGAACCGAACCCCTGCTTTCGGAACCGCGCGGGCCTGTCGTGGCAGAGGCCCGCGCGGCGGCTGGTGCGGCTCCCAGGCCCGATACTGTTTGTAGGCGTGTTAACTTCTCGGATCATGAAGGCGGAACCGGGCTGATGGTCGCCGTCCTGATCGCGACATCATCTTCCTGGAGGCCCGCTCGGCCGGAATCGCGGCCAGCCCGGTGCACAGCAGGAGACGACCTCGTCGGTGTCCGGGACGCGCGGGGAGTGGATGTCCCAGACACCGGGGCCGACGTTGCGCGGGTAGCCGGGCGGCGGCGAGTTCGCCGGCCACCTCCATGTCGGAGCGGGTGAGGCGCGCTCGAAGGTGCAGGGGCGGCATGTGCGGAGTCCCAGGGCGCGACAATGCCCGTTGCCTGGCCCCACAGGTCAGGGCACCACGAAGGCGACACTGTGTTTCGCCCGGGTGACCGCCACGTACAGCTTCTCGCGGCTGCCGGCGTCGGCGGGGTTGCGGGTCCGCAAGTATTTGATCATTGGTTTGGTGGGGAAGAGCAGGACGCGTTCGAAGGTGCTGCCCTTCGACAGCCCGATGTTCACCGCGGCCAGCCCGAGTGTGTCGGCGCGCTTGTCGTAGCGCAGCACCGTCGGTGAGTACCGGTGGGCGTACTCGTTCACTTCGTGGGGCTTGATCTCGAAGATCCCGTCGTGGTCGGTTGTCTCGGTGTTCTTCGAGACCGTCGGTTCGAGCTCGGGGAACAGACCGTCGGCGAAGTCGCAGATCTGCTGGTTGCAGCGGTAGCTCTCGGAGCGTGACTCCAGGGTGCAGTAGTCGGCTCGTTTCCTCAGCCAGTCGACTATGCCGCCGCCCTTGTACGCCTGGTTCTTGGCCGAGTTGTTGGTCGCGTAGGTGAACTGGCGGGGGTCGCCCACCAGGGTGACGCCGATCGAGGACCGGAACAGCAGGTCCAGTAGTTCGAGGTCGTGGCCGACAAGGTCTTGGACCTCGTCGATGTAGATGTGGTCGAACATGGCCGCGAGGCGTGCGATGACTTTGCCGCGGGTGGCGGTGTTCGCTCGGACGCCGAAGTCCGAGAGGCCGTCACGGAACATGTCGTGGTGGCGGTCCATGTAGAACTGCCGCGGTTTGGCCCGCGGCACGTACCGAGGGCGTGCCGCCACGAAGTCCAGTCCGCGAATTAGTCCCACTTCGTCGAGGACGGCTGCCTGGTAGGGCCGGGCGCATTCGTTGAGCAGGAAGGTGAACCAGCCCATCGCGGTGACGTGGACGGGCAGAGTCCCTGCCGCAGTGTTGAGCCGCTCGGTGATCTGGCCCAGGTTCTCGGTGGTGAACGTCGTCACCAGGACGCGTTTCGTTCGGTCTGCCAGGACGCTGTCCACGATCTGCTGGGTCTTGCGCGATCCGGCGGCCGCGATCACCGCGAGGTTGTCAGGCGACGGCGTCACGGATGTACTCCGGCATGGTGATGGTGTCGCCGTCGAAGACGGCCAGGGCCACCGTCGTCTTGTTGTTCTTCATGTAGTCCAGCAGGTCCTGCGAACTGCTGAAGACCTTCCCGAGCACCCGGTTCAGCAGGACGAGGTTGTTGGCCTTGAGGAGCTGTGGTTCCAACGTCTTGAAAGCCTCGTCCTCGCCGACACAGACCTTGATGTTCGGTTTGCTCGTGTATGCGGCGTAATTCCCTCGCACGACGGCTGCATCCTTGCCGTCGTTGTCGGTCACCACCGCCACCTGGTTCCGGGACAGGAGCGCGGCGATGTCCAGGAACCGCGTGAACGACAGACCGCGGATGTTGATGACGTCGACGCCGCCCTCGCTCGGCAGGCGGCCGTGCCGGTCCAGGTAGGCGCGCTGCACCACCAATTCGTCGGAGGGCCCCTCCACCAGGATCGACCGGCGGGCGAGGACCACACGCAGGGTGTCGTAGCCGGAGAGCTTCCTGAAGTAGTCCCGCGTGTCGGGGGGCAGTTGGTCGAGCCGGAACCCGCCGTCGGCCGTCAGCAGGACCAGTTTGTCCAGGCCGAGCTTGTTCAGGACGAACGAGCTGTGTGTCGTGATGAAGACCTGCTTGCCGGCGCACTTGTCGCCGATCTTCTTCACCAGCCTGCCGAGGTTCGGGAAGGACAGGTGGTTCTCCGGCTCCTCGACGAGCAGGACGTGGGCCTCGGCGACCTGCTTGTTGAGTGCGAGCAGGATCTTCAGCGTGCTCTGCTCGCCCTTGCCCACGTACTGGAACGGCAATTCGGGTGCGGGACCAGGCTGTTCTCCCAACTGGCCCTGTGCGACAGGTCGATGCCGAGGGTCAGCTCCCGATCGCTGACCTCCCGCGGAGCGCCCCGCAGTTCCTCGTTGATCTTGCGGATCGCGTCGTCGTTGGCGAACTCCTGCTGCAGGTTGCGGTACGCCCGAGTGAGCCCGACCCGTTGCCCGGCCTCCAGATTCTGGCTGATGATGCGGTTGAGGTAGTAGTCGACGCCGCTCTGGAGCTGGATGTTCGACGCGTCGATCAAGGAAGCAGTGGCCGGCACGCTGCGGAAGGTAATGCCGTTCCCCGAGAACCCCAGCCAGTCAACCCGGTAGTACTCGGTGGGAACCAGCTGCACCTGGCTGGGGTACTTGATGAACTCCTCGTACTCCGGGGCGAAGTCGGGATTCAGGTATGCCCGGATGCGGACCCCGCAACTGTCGGCCTTGCGCAGGTTGTTCATGCCTCGGAGCGTCGCGGACTCGGCCGTGTCGGCGAGGAAGAGGTCGATGATGATCTCCGGTGGCCGGGCGTCAACGGCACCGCTCCGGAGGGCGTGAAGATAGTCCTTCACCGCCCCCTGGTGGAACAGGAAGGGCGACAGCTCCTGCGAGAAGACCGGCCTCGGAGCCGGCCGGTCAGAGCAAGCCCGATGGCCTCCAGGATCGTTGACTTACCGGTGTCGTTGTCACCCACGAGGATGTTCATCGTAGGATCGAACTCGAGCTCGAAGCTGCGAAACGCCCGGAAGTTGCGAATCGAGATACCGGTAAGCAAGCAGGCACCCCTCGCCCTTGATTGACGCAGACATGCTCGAAACTCGTGCAGATCTGCAGAATTGTCCAAGCATGCCGCACCGTCAATCTGCTCGTATGAGTTTCATCCGGAATTTCTTATCGCTTTTTTGTTCGAGTAACTTATTGGTGCCCCTGTTGACACCAGCGCATGGCGACTACCCGTTGGCACAGCCTCGTACAGAGGTGGTCCCGCAAGACCGGATCGGGCAGAACGTAGATCCGTCCATGAGTCTCATCCCGGTCGGCCCGCAGCGGCTGCTCACGATCCCGACGAGATTGAGGAGCAGCAGGAGATCGAAGGCGGTCGCCGCTCTACGGCCTACCGAGCCCGTCGATCTCGAGGCGACGAGGAGCAGGAGCCGGACGACGCGCGACGCTGGATTGGCTTCAATTCGGAGCGAGCGTGCCGGGGTACCACGGACGCGCTCCGTTGTGGTGCGGTTCGCCCGGAACACGCGCTCGCGGGGCCGATGTCCGTGCTCCCGGATATGCTCACCGGCCGAGACTGATAGGGGAGTTACGTGCGCGACTCTGTGCTGACTGCTGACGTTCCGCTTGGCCCGTTCGACGGCCATCCCTGTCTTCGCGGCGAAGGGCAGAGCCTCCAAGCTGCACGCACACCTGCGATGCCCCCGACTCCGCGCGGACGGAGCGGTGGCCTCCGAGGCGCCGCTGAACGCCGCGACGATCGCCCGTCTGTGCTCCGCCTGCGCACATCACGGGGACTGGGACCGTCCGGACAGCGGTGCCGGCCTGTTCCTGCGCGCGCTCGGCGGCCACCAGGGGCTGCTCTCCCAGCTGCAGGAGTACACGGAGGCGGATCCGGACGATGAGGTGACGCAGAAGGAAGCAGAAGGCGCCGCGGAGGTTCTGCGCGCCGATCCGGTTCCCGAGGAGGACGAGACCTATGGCGAGGGCAGGGATGCCCGCGACGACGCGGAGCGCCTCCGGGATCTGGTGCTGTCCAGGTGGCGTGACGCTGTGGACAGCCTTCACCTCGCCGAGAGTGTTGTCGCGAAGTTCCCCTGGCTTACCGACTGGGCGCGGCCGAAGGTGGCACTGAAGGAGGAGTACCTCCAGACGCTGCGCGAACGAGCGGGACTGTTCGTCGATGCGGCCGCACTGGTGGAAGCCGCGGCGGCCGCGAGCCTGGAGATGCCGGAACTCCCCACGGATGAGTAGGCGTTCAGCGCCATCGGCGGCCGCAAGGAGATCGCCGGCCGGCTGCGGTCGATGTGGTCCCGCTGGCAGGGGACAGCGGCGGACGCATGGGGACTGCCGGGTGACCACCTGGTCACGTATCACGCCATCGGGGGAATCAATTCACGGCGCAAGGGGTACGGCGAAGCCTGCCGTGCGGCAGACCGGCTGCTGGCTTCCTGGGAGGAGGAAGCACGCCGGGTCGCCCATATCTCGAACCCGGGTGTGATGGTGGCGCTGACCGCACACCTGCAGGAACCCCGGGATGAGGACCCCTACTCGCAGCAGCGAGAGCGGACGCTGCGGGGCGGCCTCGACAACTGGACGATCGGCGTCCTGCTCACCTTCCTGACCAGTGCCGACTGGGGCCGGCGCAGGCTCACTTTCCGCGCACCCCAGCTGGTCGTCGACCAACTCCTGGCCCGCACCGCGCTCGTGCGGTGCGAGCCCGAGCCTCCCGACGCCCCGACGGTTGCCGACGAAGCGAGTGCACTGGGGCCGGGGGTGTTCGACGACAGCCCGGTGCACCAGCGCCGCCCCCTCACCGCGGAGCACCTGCGGCTGCTCAGCACCGCGCCCCGCGCCGAGGACCAGCTGTACACCGTGTTCTCCACCGACGCCGGAACGGAGGTCCTGCCCTTCAAGGAACTCGAGCGGCGTGCGGCCCGTGGCTGGCAAGGCGTCCTCGTCGCCAGCTCCGCCGACCTGCCCGCGGCACTGATCGAGCCCTGGTCCGAGGCGATCGGCCATCCTCCCCAGGAGCCCTCCGCCATGTGGCGGGAACGGATGCGCGAGGCCGACGACCCGCTGTTCGGTGAGCGGCTGGGCCTGGCCGTCGGCGCCGAGCACGCCGCCTGGCTGGTCTTCGGCGACAAACCCTGGGCGCGGGAGTTCAACCTGAGGCTGCTCGCGGTGGCCCGCGGCGTGCCCGACCTGCGCAGTCTGGACTCCGGGTACGACCGAGCTGGGCGTGCGCGCAGCCTTCCCAGCGCGGTGTGGCACGGACTCCTCGCCCACAGCCAGGACTTGGACCTTGAACCGTTCGAAGCACCCGACGACAGCACCTGGAAGCGCAGCGGTAGCGGCATCCCGCTGGGCCTCCTCGCGCAGGCCGAGGTCTACGCGGTAAACGCCGACCCCCGCTACCAGGGCAAGGGGCACTCGCCGTTCTGCTCCCATGTCCGCGAACGCGGTGTCGCTACAGACGACGACCTGCTCACCATCGCCGACCTGCTCGGTGACACGAAGTTCGACTGGTGCAGCAAATGCGGCGGCTACGCGATCCGCCGCCTGACGGACACCAGCTCGCTCACTACCGTGCCGCCCACCGGCTCCACGACATCGCGCAGCAGTTGGACCCCGGCTGGGGCGGGTACGATCCGGGCCGCCTCGGCCAGCTGGTGGAGCAGCTCCTGAAGCTCGAGAAATGGGATCCCGCCGCTGACGACCGCTCCTTCAGCGAGGACTCTCGTCGGTGGCGTCAGCGCGTCCAGGAGCTGCTGCTCCGAGCCCGGTCCGCCCAAGCTGGCTAGCCCTGCAACCGCCCTCGACCTACTGCTGCCCCAAAGCACCCTGACGATGCTGGCCTGCGTGCCTACGCCTGGAGTTCGGCGAGTTCGGCTGCGATTTTGTCGACCTCGGTGGCGAAGATACGGAGATCTGACGCGAACTTCCGAACCCGGTCGGCATCGCGCATGTAGCTGCTGCTCATGCCGGTGTCGCCGAGATCGATCCAGACGCACGGACCGCCGTCCTCGGGGGCGGCGAGGATACCGGCCTTGAGAGCTGCGTGCTCGATGTCACCGCCGGGACAGTCGCCCTGCGGCAGAAGGACGGTGGGTTCCTCCGTGTTGGCGCGCGCGGTCCCAGATGCGGCGGCGGTCGACGTCATGCTGTCTCCAGTGCTCGAGGGTGGCTCGGAAGGACGAGGCAGGGGCCACCAGCTGATACCCGCTGCCTTTCTTGGGGGGATCGATGACGGGCAAGGCTGTGATCGTCTACGCGGCGAACCGCAGTGCGCGGGTGTGGCCGTCAACGACGTGGTGGGCGTCGGCTTGGTCGAGTGCGGTGGAGAGTGCCTTGACGGCTTCGTCGGCGGAGTCCTTGAAGAGGTGGCCGTAGAGGTTGATGGTGGTGGCCAGGGTGGCGTGGCGCAGGGTCTTGGAGACGATGGCGATGGGGATGCCTTTGGCGATCACGATGCTGGCCGCGGTGTGGCGCAGGTCGTGGAGGCCGATCTTGGGCAGTCCGAGTTCGGCGGTGCGTTTGCGGAGCTGGTCGAGGACCCACTGCGGTCGCAGGGGCGATCCGTCCGAGTTGGCGAAGACGAGGCCCTCCAGCCGGCCCTCCAGGTGGGTGTTCATCTGGAGGTCGGCCTGGTGATGGAGGGCTGCCGTGACTCTGGGGGAGAGGCTGATCCAGGCGCGGCTGGCCTCGGTCTTCGGCTGGTTGAAGTGGAGGGCGCCGTTGTCCACGGCGGACAGGGTCCAGCGGACGAACAGCTTGCGGTCCATGAGGTGGACGTCCGACCAGTGCAGCGCCAGGACCTCACCGCGGCGCATGCCGGTGCCGAGCAGGACCTCGAACAGGTCGGCCAGCTGGTCGGCGTACTGCTCCGCGTTGTGCCGCAGAAACGCCGC
The DNA here is from genome assembly GCF_055561295.1 of Kitasatospora sp. NPDC022785. NCBI lineage: Bacteria > Bacillati > Actinomycetota > Actinomycetes > Kitasatosporales > Streptomycetaceae > Kitasatospora > Kitasatospora sp. NPDC022785. The sequence continues at coordinate 86,089 of NZ_JBVHHB010000028.1, forward strand.
GGCCTCCTTCGGGGTCCAGCACATGCGCTCGTCCGCGCGGGGCTTGGTCGGCACGCAGTGCTCGGCCGGGTTGAACTTCAGCCGCCACGACCGCACCGCGTGGTTCAGCGCGTTGCGCAGCGTCGAGACCACCCGGTACAGCGTGACCCGGCCCCGGCCGGCCTTGCGCTGTTCGGCCACCCAGTCCTCGATCTGCCTCGGCCGCAGGTCCAGCAGCCGGCAACGCCCGAACGCCGGGACCAGGTCCCGCTCCACGTAGGCCTTGTACCCGACGTAGGTGTTCGCGGTGAGCTCCTCCTTCCTCGCCGCCAGCCACTCCCGCAGATACTCCGCCACCGTGGTACGGCGCTCCTCGTATGCCCCGCTGAGCTCGCCCTCCAACACCGCCGCCAGCTCCTGCGCGGCCTCGGCCTCGGAAGCGAACCCACCTCGCCGCCGGGTACGCCGCCGGCCGGCCTCCGGCGCCAGGTCAACGCAGTACGTCCACGACCCGTGCCCGCCTCCTCCAGTAACCGCACACACCACGCACCCAACTGCCGCCCGCCCTCGTCCCGGCACCCACACCGCCGGTACACCCTGCCCCGCTGCGTACGCTGTCCCATGAGCTTCCCCTTCTCCCGGACTGCCTGGTGGTTCTGAGGCAAGAGTGGCTGCTGTGTCGGGTGTGGCGGCAGAGCGCATCGTGCGGTGCGTGAAGCACGTCAGAACCAGACGGCGACGACACGCGCCAGGCGACACACCGCCCGGAGGATCACGATCCGTAGCCAGTGGGTAAGCGACCGTGATCCGCCCGAGGCACTCCACCTGGCCAGGGGCGACCCGTGGAGGGTTGCGGCGGTCAGCGGGAGGCTCCTGCTGGCGGGTCGACAGCTTGCTGTTACTCGCGGTGACCAAGGTCGGTCTGGGGGTCTGGGGACCACTTGGGGACCAGCTTGGGGCCGTACCTGGTGAGCGCCCATGAGCGCCCGTGGGCGCTTACGGACATCTATGTACGAACTTGAATCCGACTGGGCATCGATCGGGTTCGACCTCGGTCGACGGTGGACTTTCATGATGAGCGTCAACTCCCCGTGTGTTCGGCATGGTTGAGCAACAAGAAAGCCGAGGTATGGAGGCCTCGGCTGCCGACAATAGTTGAACCCCTTGACTTTGGGGGTCAAGGGGTCGCAGGTTCAAATCCTGTCGTCCCGACCGGCGTTTTCGCAGGTCGGAGGCCGTTTCCACCGAGAGGTGGAAGCGGCCTTGATGTGTTTTCAGGGCCTTGTGAGTGCATTGTGAGGGCGGGATCTCGCCGAGTCGATCAAGGTGAGTGCTTGGTCGTGTCAACTCGCCTTTGGGGGCTGGCCCTTGACCGTAGCGGCTTGGTTGTGGTGTTGGCCGGTGTGAGCGGCGGGTGTGTGTGGGCGTGGCAGCTTCATGGAGTCGGCCGAGGTGAGGGCTTGGTCGATGGTGTCGACGGCGTCGCGGGCGGCCTGGGTGGTGAGGTGGCCGTAGATGTTCGCGGTGGTGGACAGGGTGGCGTGCCGCAGGGTCTTGGAGACGACGGTGAGGGGGACGCCAGCTGTGATGGAGATGGTGGCGGCGAGGTGGCGCAGGTCGTGGATGGCGGTGCGGGGGACGTCGAATTGCCGGCAGAGGTCGTGGAAGTGGTTGAGGACGTACTGAGGGTGCAGGGGGCGTCCGTCGGGGCGGTGGAAGACGAAACCGCCGTGGTCTGCGCATGAGGGCGAGGGGCCCTTGTCGACTGAGCGGTGGCGCAGGGCGGTGGCGACCCGTGGGGAGACGGCGCCCAGGTCTTGCTGCTACGGGCCTTGGGGTCGGTGAGGACGACGCGGTTGTTGTCGACCGCGGACAGCGTGTACTGGATGTAGAGGACGCGTTCGGGCAGGTGGACGTCATCCCAGTGCAGTCCGAGGGCTTCGCCCTTGCGGATGCCGGTGCCGATGAGGACCTCGACGAGGTCGGCGAAGGCCGGGTCGGTGGCGCGGCAGTGGTGCAGGAAGCGGATCGCGTCCTGCACGGTCCAGATATGGCGTTCGGCCGCGGCGGGGCGGGGGATGACGGTGGGTCGGGCCGGGTTGTAGGAGAGGCGGCGCTGCCGGACGGCGTCGCCGAGGGCGCTGGACAGGGTGGCGAGGCAGCGGTGGACGGTCACCTTGCCTCGGCCAGCGTCGAGCTGGGCGTGGGTGAAGGCGGCGATGTGGGAGTGTCCGAGGTCGTCGAGCCTGACCTGGCCGAGGGCGGGGATCAGGTCGTTGGTGACGTAGTCGCGGTAGCGGGCGAAGGTGGTGGGCTTGAGTGCGAGCTTCTTGTCCTTGAGTCAGGCTGTGAGGTACTCGGCGACGGACTGGTTGGGGTCGGCGGTGAAGCCGGCGGTCTCGCCCTCGATCATCCGGCGGAGGGCGGTTCGGGCGGCTTCGGCGGTGGGGTAGCCGCCGCGGCGGACGTTGTTGCGTCCGGGGCCGGGGGAGGGGAGGTCGAGGGGGAAGGTCCAGGTGCCGTGATCGGGGTCGGCGGCGAGCTCGGGGCAGCTGGCTCCGAGCTGATTTCCCTGCTGGTCGCGGCAGCCGCACCGGCGGTAGACGTGCCCGGCGTGGGCTGCGGAGCGCATGGTGATCACTTCCTGCGGGTCGTACGAACAGCCACGCTCATGGTCTCCCGGCAGGCGCCAGCAGCCGGTGAACCCCCGCACTCACTCCGTACTCACAAACGGGCTGAATGGTGCCCTGACCTGCGGCGATCCCTTGTCGCGGCGACAAGTGGTCGTGGACTCGCCGGCGCTGCTCGGTGTCGCAGGGCGTAGCGTCCCGATACGACCGCTGACCACGGGCTCGAGAGCAGCCGGATCATCGCGCCCTGCGGAGCCGGCTTCGCGCAGATTGCTCACCTGTCGTGAGCGAGGCCGACCAATCCGGGGGATGCCAGCCTGCGCATACCGATACGTGGGCTTGACCTGCGGCGACGACTCTCCGAGCCCCGCAGGTGGCCGGTTGCGAGAGCGAGGAGGTCGCCCGGCGCTTCATCCAGGGCACCGCCGCCAAACAGGGCTTCGATGAAGGCGAGTTGACGATCCACTCCGAGCGGGCCGGCGCAACCTGTGGCTGAGGACCCTGGACCGGCTCGGCCTCGGCTTCGACTCCTGACAGTTCGGCTGCTATCCCGGCTGGAGCCGGGGCAGCAGCCGGCAAACGGGAATTTCGGGGTCACGCCGTCCGGCAGCCTATTATCGCTTCTTGGGCCTGTGGACCTGATCCCCGGCTCACCAGGTACGGAGAGGCGTCACCCGGCCTGCTGCCGACGCGTACCCGAGGAAACCCGTGAGCACCGAACAGTCCGTCCCCGTCCCGCAGGTCCTTCATGAGGCCGGCCGCCGACGGACCTTCGCCGTGATCAGCCATCCGGACGCGGGCAAGTCCACGCTCACCGAGGCGCTGGCGCTGCACGCGCGGGCGATCACTTCTGCCGGTGCGGTGCACGCCAAGGGTGACCGACGCGGCGTGACCAGCGACTGGATGGAGTTGGAACGCGAGCGCGGTATCTCGGTGACCTCGGCCGCATTGCAGTTCGGCTATCGCGACCACGTGATGAACCTGGTCGACACCCCCGGCCACGCCGACTTCTCCGAGGATACCTACCGGGTGCTGGCCGCCGTCGACTGCGCGATCATGCTGGTCGACGCGGCCAAGGGCCTGGAGGAGCAGACCCGCAAGCTTTTCGCGGTCTGCCGCCATCGCGGCGTCCCCGTGATCACCTTCATCAACAAGTGGGACCGGCGCGGCCGGGATGCACTCACCCTGCTCGAGGACATCGAGACGCACCTCGGGATCACCCCCGTCCCGGTCGTCTGGCCGGTCGGCAACGCCGGCAACCTGCGCGGCCTGGTCGAAGCGGGGAACACCGAGCAGATGCTGCGCTACACCAAGGTGCCGGCCGGCACGCACGCAGCCCTCGAGGAGCAGCTCACCTCCGAGAAGGCCGCCGAGCAGGAGGGTGAAGCCTGGACGACCGCGCTGGAGGAACTGGAGCTGGTGCTCTCCTCCGGCCCTGGCTACGACCAGGAGGCCTTCGAGGCCGGCAAGATCAGCCCGGTCTTCTTCGGCGCCGCGCTGACCAACATCGGTGTGAAGCCCCTGCTGGACGCCGTGGTCGACCTCGCTCCGGCTCCCGGGCCCCGCCCGCTGGCCAAGGGCGGCAGCCGCGAGGTCGGCGAGGAGTTCTCCGGTCTGGTGTTCAAGATCCAGGCGAACATGGACCCGGCCCATCGCGACCGGATCGCCTTCGTCCGAGTCTGCTCCGGTGTCTTCGAGCGCGGCATGCAGGTCACCTGCGCGGCCAGCGGCCGCTCCTTCGCAACCAAGTACGCACACACCGTCTTCGGGGCCGAGCGCACCGTGGTCGACACCGCGTACCCCGGCGACGTGGTCGGCCTGATCAACGCGAGCGCGCTGCGGGTCGGCGACACCCTCTACACCGGCAAGAAGGCCGAATTTCCCCCGCTGCCCGCCTTCGCCCCCGAGTACTTCGCGGTGGCACGGCCCAAGGACATCAGCCGTTCTAAGCAGTTCCGCAAGGGCGTCGCCCAACTCGATGAGGAAGGCGTGATCCAGGTGCTGGTCTCCGACCGGCGTGGCGACCAGTCGCCGGTCATGGCTGCGGTCGGCCCGATGCAGTTCGACGTGATCCTGCACCGGATGGAGCACGAGTTCTCTTCCCCGATCACCCTCGACCAGCTCTCCTACCGCTTGGCCCGGATCACCGACGCCGACGGCGCCGCAGCCCTGGCCAAAGCCCGCCTGACCAACGGCGAGGTGCTCACCCGCCGCTCGGACAACGTTCTGCTGGCCTTGTTCGCCGACAAGTGGCACCTGAACGCCTTCCAGCGCACCCAGCCCGACATCCTGCTAAAGCCGCTGATCGCCACGGCGGACTGATCACCGACCTCTCGGCGCGGCTTGGCGCGGCGGACGGCGCCTGATGCGGCCCCTGCCGGGGGTCTTCCGGCGCGCGCCGCCCCTGTGGCTGCCGATGAGTTAGTCCGTGCAGGTCATGCGGCATGTCGGTACGCGTGGAGGGTGCCGCCGAGACGGTCGCGTCCGCGGACGTCCAGCCGGGCGATCCGCCCGGGATCGGCGATCGGGACGGGCCGTGGTGTCAGTGACGTGTCCTGGTGGAGTGCGTGATGTGGGCGGTGGGTGTTGTAGTGGTCCTCGAACTCCCGCAGCATGCAGGAGATGGCGCTGGTTCCAGATCAGCGTCCCGTCGAGGAGTTCGCGTCGGCATGTGAGTGCCCAGCGTTCCATTTAACGGGGACATTACGGGCAAAATGCCAGGATGATCACACGGCCCGCTCACCGCTGACGAATTGAGGTCGACACCGTCGCCGACTGCTGACCGAACCAAAACGAAGGCCGGGCCCGACGCACACAGTGCGACGGGCCCGGCCTTGTTGCGTAGTAGCGGGGACAGGATTTGAACCTGCGACCTCTGGGTTATGAGCCCAGCGAGCTACCGAGCTGCTCCACCCCGCGTCGGTGACACCGACTCTACGGCACAGCCGACACAGAACGAAATCTCATTTCCGCCGCCGCCGAGAAAACGCCTGCAGCAGGTGGCTGCGGCGGCCCAGGAATCCATGGAACATCACCTGCCGGATAGCTGGTCACCGGCGGACAGGCCGTACGCAATCGCCGCCTCGGAGACGAATTGGCTCCGGGCGACCGTCGCCCTGATCGTCCACCGCATGCATGGCGACGACGTTCAGGTCGGGCGGTTCGTTTCCCGAAAGGGGCCGCACGCTGTCATCGCGTCCCACCCCCAGGCATCCGGTTCGTTCCAGGCCCGGCCTGTGCTGTCAGGGCGGCCCGGTGCATTGCATTCCCATGATGATGCTGCCCGTTCGACCGATCGCCACGACCAGGCCGTTGACGCCGGAAACGGCATCGTCGCCAGCCGGTGCCTCGGCGGTTCCGGCCGGGCACGGCCCAGTGTCGTGGGTGTAACTGATCGTTTCAGAATGACTTTCGAAGGCGCTGGAGGCAGATGATGCTGCAGGTAAGGTCGAGTAGTCCCTGGTGGAGATCGGCGCGTCGCTCGTAACGGGTGCGCAGGCGATTGAACCGGTGGAGCCAGGCGGAGGCGCGCTCTACGACCCAGCGCACCTTGCCGAGTCCGGAAGCGTGAGCGACGCCCCGTCGGGCGATCATCGGCTTGACGCCGCGCTTCCATAGCAGGCGGAGCGCCCGGACGTGCGAGCCGTCCACCGCGCAGTCGTCCAGGTCCAACAGGTCCGGGTGGCGCAGTTCGGTCAGCAGCGTGGCGTGCAGGCGGGGCCAGACGCCGGCCTCGGTCCAGTCCCGCAGCCGGCGCCAGGCCGTGACTCCGGAGCAGCCCACGGCCTGCGCGGGGACATCGCGCCATGCGACACCGGTCCGGAGCACGTAGACGATGCCGGCCAGGGCGCACCGCAGCCTGCTTGCTGTCGGACAGCACCTGATGCTCCCCGACCCGCCGCCCGCGCGGACACCAGATCAGCGCCTCACGCCCGCCGTTCAGCCACTTCGCCCACCAGCCGTCCACCGCCTTCAGCGAGACCTTGAACACCACTGCGACGTCCTCACGGTCCGGCCCTCCGCCAGCGCGGCCACCGCCCGCAGCCGCAACGCTTCCTGTGCCGAAGGTGACAAGCGCCCTGCGTCCCGCACCAGTTCACTCACGTGGGGCTCAACGACCGAGAACCCCTACCATTGAGGATCAATAAAGACCGCACCCAACAGTCTGCCCTTCGCCGCGCTCCTGGAGGGGAACCTCGCCTCGGAGAGTCCGGACTTGTTGCGGGCGATGGTGAAGACGTTCGCCGAGTCGATGATGTCCGCAAACCTTGACCGCGCCTGCGGCGGCGAGTACGGCCGCCCGAGCACGGACCGGATCAACTCCCGCAACAGATACCGCAATCGTGACTGGGACACCCGAGTCGGCACGATCGACCTGGCCGCCTCCGGTCGCGGTGCCGCTCGCGACGACTGAAGCCGGCCCGCGGCTTCTCCCAGGGCAGAACGTCGCTCCCTTCCCCCGGGGCCCCGGATCCTTAGGCTGAAGGGGTGAGTACTCATGCGCCGAACGAAGCCCGCGTCATCCCCCTGCGCCCGCAGGCCTCGTCGCCCGGTTCCGGTGGGGCGAACCGCGCCCCGCTGCGGCCGGCGGGGGCCCCACGGACGCCTGCGCCGAGGGAACCCCTGTGGCGCGACCTCGTCGGCGATGTGCTGCGGCGCGAGCGGCTCGCCCAGGAGCGGACGCTGAAGGACGTCGCGGAGGCGGCCCGGATCTCGGTGCCGTACCTGTCGGAGCTGGAGCGCGGGCGCAAGGAGGCCTCCTCCGAGGTGCTCGCGGCCGCCGCCCGGGCCCTCGGGCTCGGCCTCGCCGACCTGCTCTCGCTCGCCCAGGAGGGGCTGGCCCCGAGCCGGGCAGGCCGGGGCCGCACCTCGCCCACGGCGCAGTACAACGGCCTCTGCCTCGCCGCCTGATCGGACCTGACCTGACCGGCAACCGGATCGGACCGGCAACCGGATCGGACCGGCAACCGGATCGGACCGACGGCCGGTACGGCGGGGCTCACCGCCGCCGTACCGGTCACGTCCGCGCGGGGTCAGCGGGGTCAGACGAACGCGAGCCGCCGGCTCAGCACCTCGTCGGCGATCCCGTAGGCGACCGCGTCCTCGGCGGTGAGCACCTTGTCCCGGTCCATGTCCGCGCGCAGCGTCGCCACCTCCTGGTGCGTGTGCCGGGACAGGATCTCCTCCACCTCCGAGCGGATCCGGACCATCTCCTTGGCCGCGAGGCTGAGGTCGGAGACCGTCCCCTGCCGCCCGCCGCTGGCCGGCTGGCCGAGCAGCACCCGCGCGTGCCGGAGCACGAAGCGTCGCCCGGGATCGCCGCCGGCCAGCAGCACCGCGGCCGTCGACGCCGCCTGACCGACGCAGAACGTGGAGATCGGCGCCTGCACGAACGTCATCGTGTCGTAGATGGCCATCAGCGAAGTGAACGATCCACCGGGCGAGTTGAGGTAGATCGAGATCTCGCGCTCCGGGTTCTCCGACTCCAGGTGCAGGAGTTGCGCGATGACCACGTTGGCGACCCCGTCGTCGATCTCGGTGCCGAGGAAGATGATCCGCTCGTTCAGCAGCCGGCTGAAGACGTCGTAGGACCGTTCGCCCTGCGCGGTCCGCTCGATGACGTAGGGAACCGTGTACGACCCCATGTCACAGCCCCATCCGTCGGCGCGACGAGGCCGGGCGGATGTCGGCGAGCGACTCCACCACCCGGTCCACGATCCCGTACTCCCTGGCCTGCTCGGCCGTGAACCAGCGGTCCCGGTCGCCGTCCCGGGCGATCGTCTGCTCACTCTGCCCGGTGTGCTCGGCGGTGATCCGCTCGATGGCCTTCTTGGTGAACTGGAGGTTCTCCGCCTGGATCTCGATGTCCGCGGCGGTGCCGCCGATGCCCGCCGAGGGCTGGTGCATCATGATCCGCGCGTTCGGCAGCGCGAACCGCTTGCCGGGCGCGCCCACGGTGAGCAGGAACTGGCCCATGCTGGCGGCGAACCCCATGGCCAGCGTCGAGACGTCGTTCGGGATGAGCCGCATGGTGTCGTAGATGGCGAGGCCCGCGGTGACCGACCCGCCGGGGCTGTTGATGTACAGGCTGATGTCGGTGCGCGGGTCCTCCGCCGACAGCAGGAGCAGCTGCGCGCACACCCGGTTGGCCGACACGTCGTCGACCTGCGTGCCGAGGAGGACGATCCGCTGGGCGAGCAACTGCGCCGCGAGGTGGTCGTCGAAGCGGCTGGGCGGCGTGTCGCCCTCCTCCGCGCGGGGTTCGAGCGTGGTGAGTGAAGTCATCTGGTCTCCTTGCCGGGGCGGGATGCCGTCGACTCCACTCTTGACCCCGGGAGACCCCTGGATGCCGTTTCTCTGCCCACCGCAGATTCGCCACGGGCAGAGCCGACGACTCAGCCCGCCCTGCCTGCTGCCGGACGGCGGCCCGTCGAACTGCACCTGCGGCCTCGACTACCTGAGCGCTGAGCCCTTAATGGCCTCAATGGCCTGAATCGGCGACGGAAGGTAGCAGCCACCAAAGCGGTGACGGCGCCTCGTTCGTTCCGTTCAGCAGACAGCAGACAGCAGACAGCGGACTTCGGCGGCTCACCGGATGCTGCACCTGGACGGAGGCGGCCGTCCTCCGCAGCAGGTGGAGCACGCGGTCGGCAGTGCAGTCGTAAGAGTTGGATCGCCGGCGTGTTCCACCACTGGTTATTACCGCCGTGACACTCCCACTGCCCCGCAAGGTCGCCATTGGACGTCCCCCAGGAGAGAATTTCCAGACACTTCCCCGAGTTCTTGTTCCACACCACGGGATTCGACTTCAGTTGAAACTCCCACTGCTGCGTTGCGGGCCCGTTGCACTGCCGCTGGTTCGCCGTGGCCCCATCTGCCCTGGAGTCACCACGGATCTCCAGGAACATGCCGGAGTGCACGTTCTTGATGTTCCCCCAGACAGTCGACACTGCCTGATTTTCTGCCGCCGCCGGCGATACGAGAGTCAGAGCAAAAGCAGTCGACGCCAGAAGGCAGCCGGATGCTCGCGCCATGTTTCCTGGCCACGCTGCGCCCGCTCCGGGACAGCGCCTCGGCAGCAGCCCACCGCCAGGTCCCCCCTGGAGCTGACGGGACCGTCCCACGGCAGCACCATCATGCACGTACGGCCCCGACCAGTCCCCGATCCCGAACCGGACTACGACGGACTGCCGCTGGACATCTCACCGGCCGACGCCGGCGTGCGCGCGCTCGTCAACCTGCTGCGCGCCCTCGAAGACGAGCAGGACGTCCGGGCCTGGAGCGAGATCCTCGACCCGGTCGACGTGGTCGTCAACCTGTCAGGCCGCAGAGCGGGCGCCCTGAGCCGTGCGCGGCGCCGACCCCGTGATCCCGGATCCCAGTGGTAGCTCCGGCCCAGCGGGTGAGAGGAAGCGCCCGTCATCGGATGGTGGTGTTGGTGCCAAGGAGTTCGGGCCAGGGACCCGCGCAGCGGGTTCGCGCGTAACGGTGGAGGTTGGAGGTGACGACGGACCGGACCTGTTGCGCCACCGAGGTGTCGCGAGCGAGCTCCTGGTACCAGGCGGGCGGCTCGGCGGTCGGCGTGGCCAGCATGGAGATGGCGTCCATCGCGGCTCTGCCGAGGGCCGGTTCGGTTCGCGCGAGCGCAATCGCCAGGCGCCGTCGCGGCACCGTGCCCAGCTGGCCGAGGACGGTACCGATGGTGGCCTTGGTGAAGACGGCAAAGCTCTCCGCCAGGCCGTTCGGCTGGGCACCGAGGCGCTGAGCGGCGGTGGTCAGACCCTCGGCCGCTACGTCGGGGTCGGTGGTGGCCAGCCGGCCGAGGAGTTCCGCGACCAGGCGGGAGGAGTCGGCGTCGACGTGGCGCAGCGCGGGACCGGCGGGGAGCGCGAGGTCGAGCACGGTCTTCAGCGCGGTACGCGCCTGCTCGCGGGCGGCGAGGGGGTCTCGGCGGGCGACGAGGGTGGCGAGCGCGCGGTGCGGCGAGGGGGAGCCGGGCTTGCGCTCAGGCCGGGTCTCCGTGTCCGCGGCCAGCCGCTCCCTCAGCCGGGCGAGCCTCCTCCACTCCCAGTCGCGGTGGTCCGCGCAGGCTTCGGTGAGCAGCAGCAGCACGGTGTAGGTGCCGGACTGCTCGGCGAGTGCGTCGGCGAGGTGGTCGGGCTGGGGCGGGCTTCCGTTCCAGTGCGTGACCAGGGCCTGCCACAGCTGGATCCGCGGGGAGGTGTCGAGGCCCGCGGCCTTCGCGAGACGGAACTCGGCGAGGGCGGGCGGGGCCAGGCCGGCCGCGCCCGCCGCGTCGACGACCTTGGTGGCCCGGGCCAGGTCGGCCTTATCGAGGGCGTCGTCGAGCAACTGGCCCAGGGTGGTGTCGGTGAGGTGGGTGAGCAGGGCGGTGTGGATCCGGTCGAGCGCCCAGCCCGCCTTCTCGCGGTCGGCGGCGGAGGAACCGGCCCATTGCTTGAGCGCGCTGAGCGCCGGGCGATGGCCGATCGCGGTCGCCGGGCCGAGCAACGCGATCATCCCGCCGGGCGCCAACCACCTCTCCGTGTCGTCGTCGTCCGGCAGCAGCCGTGCCAGGCGGTCGGCGCCGAGACCCGCGCCGATGGCGTCCCTCACGGCTGCGGCGATCCACGGCCCCGTGATCAGACTGCCGTCGCGGTCCTTGACCGGGGAGGGAAGCGTGGCGAGCGCCTCCCGGCACGAGGCGTCGAGCGCCTCACGGAAGGAGCTCGGATCGCCGAGGAGGACCGGGGTGACGATGTGGGTGCGGACGGCGGTCTGTACATCCGGCTTGCGCAGCGTCATCAGCCGGTCGACGGCCTGCCGGGCCGGGACCGGGGACAGTCCGGCCGCGAGGAGGCCCGCGCCGTGCAGGCGTGCGCGGGCGGTACCCCGGACGCCCTTCTCCACCGCCTCGGCGAGGAGTTCGGCGAAGAGCGCGGCCCTCTCGTCCTCGGTCGCCTCCTGCGCGCGGTACCACAGCTGCCCGACGGCCCGTTCGAAGAGGTCGATGTCGCGCGGGGCCTTGGCGGGGCGTTCGTCGAGCAGGGCCTCGGCGACCGGCAGCGCCATGCGGCGCAGCGGCCTGTGCCGGGACTCCGGCTCCGTGCGGCGCACGCTGTGCTCGATCTGGTCGATCGCGTCGGCGCACAGTGCGTAGGCACCGACGCCCGCCAGGACGCGGCAGCCCTGGGCGAGCCAGGTGAGGGCGGGGCCGGGATCGTGGGGGAAGAGCGCGGCGAACAGGGCGAGCCATTCGACCTTGTGCGGCTTGATGCGCCGGGGGCCGGCCTCGGTCCACCAGGCGAGGCGCTGCGCGGTGCAGAAGTCGACGGCCTCGCCCGGGTGCTGGCTGGCCAGCCGGCCCACCGCGGCGAACACGGTGCGGCGCAGCGCCGGGCGGTGTTCGGTGAGCGGCCACAGGTTCTCCAGGTCCTTCACCCACCTCTCGGCGTGGGGATGGACGTGGCCGGGCAGGCGTTCGACGAACCGTTTGAGGCTCTGCTCGGACGCGGACCGCAGGGCGGCCCGGGCGGCGTCGCAGTCAGCGGCGCCGGGATCGTGCATGTCGGCGTACCACTCCAGGGCGCGTTCGGCGAGGACGTTGTCGGCGAGCAGCGGAAGGAGCAGCGCGCTGTCGGTGCCGCGGTCGGCGCGGGGGATCAGCTGGCCGGCGACGGCGGCCAGGACGAGGTCGCCGGGGTGGGCGAGCATCCGGTCGACCAGGTCGTGGCTGCGGTCGGCGTCGCGCAGGTATTCGGCGGCCATGTACTCGAAGAAGGTCTGGTGGAAGAACCGCAGGCCGCCGGCCGGGGCGTCGGTCAGCAGTCCGCGGCGGCGCAGTTCGGCCAGTTCGGCGTCGATCCGGGCCCGTGACACGTGCGGCATCAGCCGTTCGAGGGCGTTGCCCGCCTCGCGGGCACGGTACTCGATGGTGTTCGCGGCGAGCATGTAGCGGGCCAGGGCCTGTGCGGTCGCCGTGAGGTTCCAGTCCGCGCGCTCACCGCGGACCTGGTCACCGGGGCGTTCGTCACGCAGGATCCGCTTGATGCGCACGAAGTCGAACAGCCCGGCGGCGTCGATCTGCTTGAGCGGCTCGTGGGGGGCGTACACCTCGAACAGCAGCCTCAGGTAGAGGGGGTTGCTGCAGACCTCCTTGACCGGCAGTCCCTGGTAGACGGCGTTGAGGATCTCCTGTGCGAGCTGTGCGGCGGCGCCGCCACCGTACTGGGAGTCAGGGCAGAAGGCGGCCGCGTGGCGGCTCACGGCGTCGGCGCGTTCGGCGTCGGTGTACGGGCCGAGCATGACCTGGGTCCGCCGGAACCCGGTCGTCGAGGCGGGTGGGGCCGGGGTTTCGGGGCCCTCGGCGGGATCGGGCGTCGGGGGGAACTGCAGCTCGACGGCCTCCTCCGGACGGCAGGTCAGCACCACCGGCACCCCGAGCGTGTCCATCGCGTCGAGGAGCCCGCGGGCCGCCTCGGTGCCCCTGGGATGGGCGATGAGCAGGTCCAGGGTGTCCACGAGGACGACGGGGTGCCGCCCGCGCTTGCGCGAGCAGGTGGCGGCCGCCGTGAGCATGGCGGCGTCCACCGCGGTCGGGCCGGCCGGTTGCGCGAGCGAGTCCAGGAGGTAGCTGGCCCGTACGAACAGCGGGTCGGTGAGGTCCTGTTTCGCGAGCGTCCTGTACAGGGACCAGAGCAGCGAGGTCTTCCCCGAGCCCGGATCGCCGACGACGAGCTGGGCCTGGGCCGGCCGCCCCGTGGCGGTGCGCTCCAGGATCGGTTGCTCGGCGGCGCGCCGGACGTAGAGGTCGTCCAGGCGCACTTTCCCGTCGGACCTGCCCACGACCGTGACTGTCGAGGCGTCCCCGTACGCGTCCTCGCTGAGCTCGACCAGCCGCCGGTAGGACTTGTTCCCCGGTACGTGCCGGTCGGCGCTGAGGTCGCGCAGCTGATTGAACAGCCGGCGGGCCTCGTCCCGGTGGAGCGCAGTCCAGGTCGTGAAGGCGATCAGTTCGGCCTTCATGTAGCGGCCGAGGAACTCCTCGACCCTGCTCGGCACCGGGACGTTGACGCCGGACCGCCATTGCGAGAACGCCGTCTCCGTCACGCCGAGCTGTTCGGCCAGGGCCTTGTAGGTGGGCCTGCGTCCGGCCGCCTTCGTCGCCCTGCGCGGGAGTTCTGCTACCAGGGAGTCCAGGACGGACCCGAAGGTGACCTCCCCGAAGGTGGATCCCGTCATCCGTCCCGTCTCCCGCCCTTGTGACCGCACCGAACGGTCGTTTTCTACCGCACCCGCTGGCTTCCCGGCAGGTGAACCGCTGCGCCGCTCTCTCGCTGAATTCAGCTGAACCCGAAAATCCAGGCCCCTGACCTGCGGGTTCGCGCCCGTAACCGCTCTGAATTCCCCCGCGGGTCGGCGGATCGCGGTTCATTCGCAGGGACGCCGCCCGGCGTCGACCGACTCGACCCGATCGGGGGAGAACCATGCTGTACGACGTTCACACCGACGTTCTCGCGGCCGCGGCCGGCTGCACCGCACCCACCCTCGCGAGCCTCGCCCTCACGTTTCTGCCGTGGGCACTGCTCGTGGCCCTCGCCGGACTCCTCACGGGTGTGGTGGTGGGCTGGATCAGCCGACAGGCCGGGGACAGCGCGTGGGAGGCCCTGCGCCACGGGCTGCTGGCCATGGTCGCGGGCACCGGTCCGCTGCTGGCCGTCCTGCTGGCCACCGCAAACCTCGCCAGCCAGTGCCGGTAGCTCAGCGCGTCAGGCCGGCTGACGTGCGGTGAGTGGGGGCGGGGGGCTGTGGGGGAAAGACTCACCTGCGGCCCCCTGGCGGAAGTCGGTCGCCCCTCCGGACGACCAGGTTGACCAGCCAATTATCGGCCGTCGAAATGCTGCCGCTGGCGGGCCGACCCGAGTGGTGCAGCCGGGGCCCTTGACCGGCCCAGGCCACCCGGGCCGGTCAGCGGCGATGCACGGCGGCCTGCAGACGGGCTCTTCTGAAGGGTCGACAGATTGCCGTCACTCGCGGTGACCAAGGCCGGTCCGGGGCCCTGGGGACCAGTTTGGGACCGTGCCTGGTGAGCGCCCATGAGCGCCCGTGGGCGATAGCGGGCATCTATGTACGAACTTGAACTCGACTGGGCATCGAGCGGGTTCGAATCCTGCCGGCCAGCGATCTCCACAGAATTCGTTAACTTCCTTTGATTTACGAGCAACTGGGCAACAAAAAGCCGAGCCCTGAGGCCCTCGGCTGCCGACAAATAGTTGAACATCTTGACCGGGGGTCAAGGGCAGCAGATTCACATCCTGTCGTCCGACAGTGATGTCGGAAGGCCGTTGGCCGGGAGAAATCCCAGGCCAACGGCCTTCTTCTGATTGGTCGACGGCCGTGGCGCCGCCTTTTTGCGACCTTGCCAGGGATCAGCCGGGGACCGCAGCCGCTGGCGAAGGGCCCCTTGTTCGCGCGGGTGTGCCGGGGTTCAGCGTCGGCCCAGCACCTCGGCGAGACGGCTCACCCCGTCCTCGCCGTGGCCGAGGGCGATGGTCCGGCGGACCAGACCCTCGGCCGCGCGCATCACCCCGGACTCGATGCCGTGCGACTCCGCGGTGTGCACGACGTGGGCCATGGTGGAGACCGCCGAGGTGAGCGGGTTGATCGCGCCCGAGTAGCTGCCGCTGTCGAAGTCCTCGGCGAACTCCGCGATCAGCGGGGGCAGGATCGCACCGATCCCCTGGGCGAACGGCGCCAGCTCCCGCCCGCTGATCCCCTCCGCCTTGGCCAGGGCCAGCGCGTGCACGTACCCGGCCATCGCCGTCCAAAAGATGTCCAGCAGTGCGATGTCGAAGCCGGCCGCCCGGCCGATCTCCTCGCCGAGGTGGGTGTGGGTGCCGCCGAGCATTGCCAGCACCGGCGCGTACCGCTCGTAGAGGTCGGCCGGCCCGCTGTGGATGAAGACCGCCTCCGGCGTGCCGATGCTCGGGGCCGGCGTCATGATGGCGCCGTCCAGGTACTCGACGCCGTGCTCCGCCGCCCAGGCGGCCGTGGACCGGGCCCGGTCCGGCGAGTCGGCGGTCAGGTTGACCACCGTGCGGCCCTTGAGCGCGGCCTCGACCTCCTCGCGGTGCAGCACGGCGTCCGAGGCGTCGTAGTTCACCACGCAGATGACGGTCAGCTCGCTCGCCGCCACGGCCTCCTCTGCGGTGCTCGCGCTCACCGCGCCCCGGGCGACCAGCGCGGCGTCCCGGCCCGGGGTGCGGTTCCAGACTGTGGTGCGGACGCCGGCGTCCACGAAGGCGCCGGCCAGGGCGCGCCCCATCGGCCCGAGGCCGAGCACGGTGACGGTGGGCTGGGTGTGGTTGGTGGGCATACTTCATCTCCTGTAGGCATGGTGGTGGACAACGACGAGCCCGGGGAGAGAGATGACGCGCAGTCAGGCCGTGAACCCGAACGTGTGCGGGGTGACCGCCGCGATCGCCGTGATCGACGGCAAGTGGAAGACGTCCCTGCTCTGGCTACTGGAGGCTGGCCCGCAGCGCCCCGCCGAAATCCGCCGACGGCTGCCCGGCCTCAGTGAGAAGGTCCTCACCCAGGCCCTGCGCGAGATGGAGTCCGACGGCCTGGTGCACCGCGAGGTGCACGACGTCCTTCCGCTGAAGACGGTCTACTCCCTGACCGACTTCGGCCGCAGGCTCTCCGACGCCCTCGGCCCGGTCTCCGACCTGGGCCACGAGCGCCTCGACCGCATGAGGGTCGAGCAGGCCGGACAGGCCGAACCGTCGGCCTCCTGACCTGCTGTCATCTCCCTTCGTCCGTGGGCACCAGTCTTGTCGCACCGCACGTCGCTGCCCAGTACGCACAAAAAGGTGGCTACTGGGCAGGGACGCGATGGTCACCGGGCGACGGGCCGAGCCGCCGGCATGGTGGCCATCCGGCCGGACGGAGAAGGGGTCGACACCCCCTTGGGCCGGCAGCCCTCCCACGGTTGACTGCGTTCTGGTGCAACGCCGACCGACAGGGAGCAGTCTGTGGAAGGCCCGGAGTCCGCGGTCTTGCCTTGAGTCACCGGCATTGGGCCTAGCCGACCGCGTCGAGGTGTGGGTCGGGCCGCAGGCTCCGGTCGGCATCGTTCTCGTTCCGCTCCGAAGTTGGCTGGGAAAGCTGCTTCAGGCATTCGCTGCCAGGGCACGGCGAGAAGGTCGCGAATACCCATCGAGCACTGGACGTATCGGCCTCTCGCCCCCGCAGATCCGCGGCCCGACGGACTCCTTCGCCTCGTTCGTCATTGACGAGGCCACGAACTTCTGGATCAGGACCGCTGCGGGAGTGCTTGCGATCCTCCCGGAAGGGCGACACGGCGGCTACAGCGTCGGATACAGCGGCGGCGGGCCGACGGCCCTGGCGTCGTACCTGCGGCAGCTGATGGAGACGGACGGCGAGGACCCTGCGCCGCATGAGCGCCGGTTCGACGAGAAGCCGCACCGAGGGCTGCTCGCTTGGACGATCTGGGTACGCGCGGTGGCCGGAGGGCGACCGCTCCACGCGGCGTGCCCCAGGGTGTCCACCGACATGACCCTCCCGGGGCTCAGAGGCAGCAGGGCAAGCACCGTCCGCTGCCCGTACCCCCCACCGGGAGCTGCCCCGTGGCGACCAGGAGTGGACCGAGAATCCCGAAGCTGAGCCGCTCACCCAACGCATCCCCCAGTGGCGACCGCGCCTTCCGGCAAGATCACCTCACAGTCGGGTCCTCCGTTCCGTCCTCACGGGGCCCCACGCGGGGCGTCCGTCGCCGCAGTGGCTGGGGGAGCCCGGCATCGACGATGTGCTCGGCGAGTGCGCGGGCCGCGGTGGCCGGCGGCCGGTCTTCGGGGCGGGCCGCGCCGGTGGCGAGAAGCCCGTCGACGAGGATGAGCAGTTGGTCGGCGGCGAAGCCGGGGCGCGCGTGTCCGAGAGCGGCGAACTCGTCCGTGAACAGCCCGTGGAGGGTGCGCCGGTAGGCTCGCGTGACCTCGTGGCCGGGATGCTCCCGGTCGGTGAGCGCGAGGT
Organism: Kitasatospora sp. NPDC022785; assembly: GCF_055561295.1. NCBI lineage: Bacteria > Bacillati > Actinomycetota > Actinomycetes > Kitasatosporales > Streptomycetaceae > Kitasatospora > Kitasatospora sp. NPDC022785. The sequence continues at coordinate 103,749 of NZ_JBVHHB010000028.1, forward strand.
CGGCCGCGAGGTAGCGGCAGCCGTGGAAGTCCGGGCCCGCGGCGATGCGGCCGAGCCGGTCGACGACCGCGAGGAGCCGGGTCCGGGGGTCGTCCCCCGCGGCGTCCATGGTGGCGCGATACGCCGCCACGTCCTCGGAGGTGCTGCGGCGCAGCACCTCCGCGATCAGGCCGTCCTTGCCGCCGAAGTGCTCGTACAGGGAACGACGTGCGACGCCGGCCGCCTTGAGCAGGGCGTCCACGCCGACGCCGACACCGTGCGTGTAGGTCAGCTCCTGGGCGGCGAGCAGCAGGCGTTCGCGGGGACCCGGCTTGTCGGAAGCGGTCATGGCGTGATTGTGCCAGCACTTGACGTGGTAGATCAATCGGTCTATCTATATCTCCATGGGCCGGTAGATCGACTGGTCTATCTCGTTCGAGGAGGCGTCATGTCCGTACGCAGCACCGCCGAAGTCATCGACCGTTTCAACCGCGCGTTCACCGACCGCGAGGCCTGCCTCCTGGCCGACCTGATCGCCGAGGGCTGCGTCATGGAGAGTGTCCAGCCCGCGCCGCGCGGGGAGCGGGTCGTCGGGCGCGAAGCCTGTACGCAATGGTGGACGGCCCTCGTCGAGGACCACGCCTCGCAGTTCACCCCGCAGGAGGTGATCGTGGCGGGCGACCGCGCGACGATCGTGTGGACCTATCGCTTCGGGGACGGCCCCGGCCAGTGGGTGCAGGGCGTCAACGTCATGCGCGTGACGGACGGCCGGATCGTGGAGGCCCTCGGCTTCAGCAAGACGGCCGGCGAGGTCCCGCTGGCCAGCGAGTCCGACGACGCGTGAAGCGGCACTGAACCGCCGGAGCCGACCCCGGCTCCGGCGCACCCGCATCTCCCCCACCCGTGTACCACCGACGTCATGAGAAGGGCCCTCCCAGATTCTGAGTCACCACCTGTCGCACAGTGGTGCCGGGCTGTCCGGCCTTGCCGTACGCGAGCACGACACGCCCGTGCCCGGTCCCGGCCAGGCCCTGGTGGCGGTAACACGCGACGTCCCTGAGCTTCCGCGAACTCATGGTGTTCGTGCTGCTCGACATGGACTCGCTGGTAGCCATTCCGGCCACCTGTCGTACGAGGAAACGGCGACCCTGCCGAGCGTAGCGGTCACGGCGTGGCACGCGCTCACCGGCGACGGAGCGGGCCCCAAGCCCGGCGACACCGTCGTCGCGCAGGGCTCCGGCGGCGTCTCCGTCTTCGCGCTCCAGTTCGCCAAGGCCCTCGGCGCGCGCGTGGTCGCCACGACCCTCAGTCCCGCCGAGGCCGCGCGGCTGCGCGGCCTCGGCGCCGACGAGGTGGTCGACTACTCGGCCCACGCCCGACTGGGCGCCGAGGTCCGCACGTTCACCGGCGGCCACTGCCACCGACACGGCTTGCCGAAGGCCGGCAGCGGTTCGCGGAACTCCCCGCATGGCCGTGCGTCGTGATGACGGACGCCGCTGTGCGGTGGATGTGTCAGTCGCCCGGGACTGTGCCCTCTTCGAAGCGGAGATAGCGTTCGACGGACCGGGCCAGAACCTCGTTGCCGTGGCAGGTGACGACCCGGTCCCACCAGGCGCCGTAGATCCGCTCGAAACGGTAGCCGGCGAGCAGGTCCGCCGCCGCGCGGACCGCCTGCGGGCGCTCCGGGATGTGGTTGGCGTAGCTGTGCATGAGGGTCACCCAGCGGCTGTCCGGGCAGACGTTGACGACGTCGCCGGTGAACAGCGCCCCGTCACCCGCGCTCCAGTGCAGCACCGCGCTGCCCGGGAAGTGCACGCCCGGGTTGATCAAGGTCACCTCGTCGGTGAGGTGGAGTGTGCGCCCGCTCCAGAAGCGCACGGCCGGGTCCGGCCGGCCCACCCACTGCCGGTCGGCGTCGTGCAGATGGACCGGCGCGTCGAAGGCGTGCGCCCACTCCACCATCGAGGAGTAGAAGTGCGGGTGGCTGATCGCGATGTGGTCGATGCCGCCGAGCTCCTCGACGGCGCGCACCATCGTGTCGTCGAGGTATGGCACGCAGTCCCACAGCACGTTCCCGGCGGCGGTGCGCAGCAGCAGGGCCCGCTGGCCGATGGCGAACTCCGGGGTGACCCCGACGCCGAGCACATCGGGCCCCTGCTCCGCGAAGAGGCCGCTGTGGCCTTCCTCTCGCAAGCCTGCCAGCGTCGTCCACTGCTGGCCGTTCCGGCCCACGTACTGTCGTTCGTCCAGGCAGACCGGACAGTCCGGACGCGCGGCGGCGTACTGGGTGCCGCAGGTGCGGCAGATCGGAGGTGCCATGACGGCGGTGTCAGCCACGGCTGCCTCCGGCGAGTTCGGTGAGGACGTAGGGGCGGCTCGGCCGCCAGCCCAGTTCCTCGACGGCGCGCTGTCCCGACACCACCTGGTCGAGCGCGAGCGCCTCGGCGAACGGCGCGCCGAGCACCTCGGCGGCATCCGCGAGCGGCCACGGTTCGGCCCGGCCGGTGCCACCCGCAGCGACGTCGGCGGCCGCCGCGACCGCGGCCGCCGGGACCGACTCCCACGCCACGCCGTGCAGGAGGTCACCGGAGTGGCCCTTGGTGAGCGCGAGGACGTACAGCTCGGCGAGGTCGTCGATGTGGACCATCGGCCAGCGGGTCGCGACCGGGCCCACGTAGCGGCCCGTGCCGTGCTCCCGGGCCCACCCGGTCATCAGGGCGGGAATGCCGCCGTTCCGGCCGTACACGATGCCCGGGCGTATCACCACGGCCCGCACGCCGTCCCCGGCGGCGGCCAGCACCCGCCGCTCGATCCGCGGCCGGTAGCCGACGATCGCGATCGGGTCGGTACCGGCGTCCTCGGTCAGCGGGGCGTCCCCGGTGGCGCCGAGCACCCACACGCCACTGGTGTAGACGAACGCCCGGCTCGTGCCGCGCAGCGGTGCGAGCAGCGCCTCCAGGGCGGCGGTGTCCACCGCCTCGTCGCCGGTCGGCGTGGCCAGGTTCACCACCGCGTCCACGTCGTCCGTCACCGCCGCGCGCAGCGACGCCGGATCGGTCAGATCGCCGACCCGCACCGGCACGTCCGGATGCAGCGCGGCCGCGTTCTTCACCAGGGGCACCACGTCGTGGCCCTCCAGCGTCAGGCGGGACACCACCGCGGAGCCGATGTAACCGGTGGCACCGAGTACCAGAACCTTCATGAACCCTCCCAAGCGGACGTCGAACAGGAGAACCGTAGGAACCGCACCCGCACCCGCGGATCCGTCGAACGACCGGGGTGCGTACCGGCGTTCACACGTGACGGGGCTGACGGGCTGACCGGTCGACCAGGTGATGGGGGCGAGGAAGTGACGGGGGTGGCGGGACCGGGCGGAGGTCAGCCCAGGTTGAGCGCTCCCAGGGCGGCCCGCGACGTCACGCCGAGCTTCGGGTAGGCGTTGGACAGGTGGTAGCCGACCGTGCGCGGGCTCAGGAACAGGCGCGCGCCGATGTCCCGGTTGCTCAGGCCAGTTGCCGCGAGGCGAACCACCCGCAGCTCCTGCGCGGTCAGCCGGGTCACGAGATCCGCGCCCGCCGCCGACGCGGCTGGGGCGACACCGACGGCCCGCAATTCCGTGCGGGCCCGGTTCGCCCACGCGGCGGCAGGCATCCGCTCGAACGACTCCAGTGCCACGGTGAGCGCCTCTCGGGCGTCGGCCCGGCGCTTCGCCCGGCGCAGCCACTCCCCGTACACCAGCCTGGTGCGCGCCTCCTCGAAGGGGCGGCCGTCCCCCTCGTGGGCGGCGAGCGCCCGCTCGTAGAACTCCTCCGCCCCCGCGTCGTCGGCGGTGAGCAGGGCGCGACAGCGCAGGTCCACCGCCCCCGCCCAGGCGGTTCCGGTGGCCCCGGCCCAGCGCGCGAAACTCTCGGCGGCCGGCCCGGCATCGGCGGCCCGCTCGATCCGCACGGCGGCCTCCACCTGGTCAGGCAGGCTGTGTACGGAGACCATGAGGTGCCGGTGTGGGCCCCCGGTCAGGGCGGCGAAGCGTTGCAGCGCCCGATCGTAGCGGCCGAGCCCGAGGTCGAGCAGGCCTTGCGCCCTGGTCAGCCAGAACGGGGTCGGTGCGACATCGGAGCACAGGTCCTGTTCCGGCCGTCCGGCGGAACCCCGGCCGCCGCCAAGCAGGTCCCCGCCGCCTGGCCCGTCAGTTCCTTCCGGCACCTCCGTGACGCCCGGCTCCTTCCCGTCGAGCGCTGCCAGCACCGCCAGGACGCCGCTGAGCATCGTGGCGAGATGGCGCTGACCGGTGTCGCAGGCGATCTCCAGACCCTCGACCGCCGTCGTGTACGCGTCCCGGTGCCGGCCCAGGAACAGCCGCAGCCGCGCCAGTCGCAGCAGCACCCGCGGCAGCACCCCGACGGCACCCTCCGCCCGGCACTCCCGCTCCAGGGCCACGGCCTCGTCGTGCACCGTGCGGTACTCGCCGAGCAGCATGTCCCAGCCGTGCAGTCGCACCTGATCGGTCAGGCTGCGCTCATGCCGGGTCCGCACGACGTACTCGGCGAACTCCCGTACCGCCGCCGCCCCGTCCACCAGATCACCCGCCAGCATGTCGAGAATCCCGGCCGCGCCCCGGTGCACGGGATGCTCACCGAAGTCCAGACCGGCCACCCGCGCGCGGGTGTCCCGGGCCGCCGCGACCGGGTCCGGCGCGCCCCAGGCCATCGCTGCGGACTCGAACAGCAGCCACGCCCCCATGGCGGGACGGTGCGCCGTCACCTCGGAAGTGGCCTCGACGAGCAGCAGCCGCGCCGACTCCGCGCGGCCCTGCTCGTGTTCGAGCGTCGCCCGGACGCTGGCAAGTCGGGCGACCGCCGGCGGACTGCTCACCGGCCCCGCCTCGTCGGCGAGCATCCCCGCGAGCTCCGCCTGTCCTGCCTCGGCTGCGGCGGCGGCCGCGGCGGCCAGCCGCAGCGACCGGGCTTCCTGGTCCTCGGTCAGCCGTGCGGCCCGCCGATAGGCGGCGGCGACCGCCGCCCGGCCGCCCCGCGAGCGGAACGCCTCGGCGCTGCGCTCCAGTTCGGCGGCGACCTCCTCGTCGTAGCCGACGGTCGCCGCGGCCAGATGCCAGGCCCGGCGGCCCATGTCGCCGGCGGCCGGCGCCGCTTCGGCGAGCGCCCGGTGCGCGGCCGTCCGCTCGACCAACACCGCACCCTGATATGCGGCGGCACGCGCCAGCGGATGCCGGAACACCAGCCGGCGTCCGGACACTCTCACCAGGTCCGCCGCCTCCGCCAGCCCGAGATCGCCGGCGGCCGCGCCCACCCGTTCCCCCGCCGCCACCAGCAGTGCCACGTCGCCGGTGTCGTCCGCCGCGGCGACCGTCAGCAGCAGACGGGTCGGCGCGGGCAGCGCTCGAATCCGCTCGTCGAAGATCCGCCGCACCCGCCACGAGGCCGGCAACACGGCGATCTCCCGTGCGTCCAGCGGCTCGCTCCCGTCCCGCTGGGCCGCCGTCAGAGCCCCCACGAGCTCCACCATGGCCAGCGGATTACCCTGCGCGAGCCCGAGGATGCGGCTGCTCACGGCGGCATGCAGATCGGGCGCCCGGCCCGCCAGCAGCGCCGCCCCCTCCTCGTCGGTCAGCGGCCCCAGATGCAGCATCGGCAGGCCCTGCGCACCGTCGAAGGCCGCCGCATCCTCATGCGCTGCGACCACCATGGCCACCCGAGCCCTGCCGAGCCGGCGGGCCGCGAACAGCAGAGCATCCAAGGTCTCCAGGTCCAGCCAGTGCGCGTCGTCCACCAGGACCACGACCGGACGTTCCTCGGCCAGCTCGTCGAGCAGGCCCAGTGTCGCGGCCCCGACCAGGAAGCGGTCCCCGACGGGCACCTCGTCCGGCGCGATCGCCCCACGAAGCGCCGTCAACTGACGCTCCGGCAGGCTCCTGACCCGGTCGAGGGTTCCCCGGAAGAGCACCTGCAGACCGGCGTACGGCAGCGAAGCCTCCGACTGGACACCCGTACACCGCAACAGCCGGGCTCCGCCTGTCGCCGCGGAGGCACACCGGTCGAGCAACGCCGTCTTGCCCGCCCCTGCCTCGCCGAGGAGCACCACGGCCCCGCCCCGGCTCTCCCAGACTCCCCTCAAGAGCCCGTCGAGCACTTCCCGTTCGTGCTGCCGGCCGCTGAGACCGGCGGGCCGCCGATCGGCGGCGTTTGCCCGGACCGCGTCGGTCATCGGCGCTGTCCCCTTCTCCAGTGAGCGTGGCTGACGATGTCATCGGTCCAACGGTCGTGCACGCCGGCCCGACGGGGGGAGGTCAGGGGTCCTCGCCGAGGCGACCGTATGCGGCTTCCGGTGACGCGGACCGTGTGCGGCGAAGTCCGGCTGCCTGCCGCCGGTGTCGGTGAGTCCACATGCGGTACAGACCCCGGGTGGTCAGCGTCCGACCGCTCCACCCCGCCTACGGTTCTCTGGAGACCTCGAGGTCCGCCGCTACGTGGGCTGGTATCGGCGCATCACCCCGGTCGTGTCGGCGCACGTGCTCCCGGGGCGATGACCGCCCAGGGTCGGGTGGGCGTGCACGTTTCGGAAGGCCTTCCAACAGGGCGCATGTCGACGACGTTGAGCGGCATCATGCCGACGGAGCCGCCGGTGACACCGCGGGCGGCCAGCCGGGCGCGTTCCAGGGATTCGTGCAGGCCCGCATGGACCGGCTGCAGGTCGTCGCGCAGCCGGCGTTCGACGCTGGTCGGGCGCACAGTGCGGATGGTGCGGTCGAACAGCGCGGCGCCGATGTGCCGTTCCTGTTTTCTGGTGATCCGGCTGACCGAGTCTGACCAGCCGGATAGCAAAACGCTGCTGAGTACTAGCCGGCACGGCCCCGGCTGAGCTCCCTCGGCTCGGCGGTCTCGCCGCGTGCGGGCGGCACGGCCCCGACCACCGTGGTGTACACCGCCTCGGCCGGCAGTCGCCGCTCCAGGGTGAGCAGCATGACGGCCCCCGCCGTCGAGCTCGCCGCCAGCACCAGCCAGGGCAGCCGGCCGTCGACCGCCAGCAGCCCGGTGAACAGTGACGGCGCCAGGGTCTGGGACAGCGCCCAGGACAGCTGGTAGGTGGCCAGGTAGCGGCCGCGGGCCTCGGCGGGAGCGGCGCTCACTGAGAGTGCGCCCGCGCTCGGGCTGTGCACCAGTTCGCCGATCGTGTAGAGGACCAGAAGCCCGACCAGGCCGGCCATCACGCCCTGGCGGGGCATGCCGCCCAGCAGGGCGTAGCCGAGGAACGCGGTGGCGAAGACCAGGGCGCCGACCGCGGCCACCCGGGTACGCCGGGCGAAGCGCCGGCCGAGCCTGCCGACCGGCACGCCGGCGAAGGCGCAGAGCGCGGTGTTGACCGCGAACAGCGGCCCGGCCACCGAGGCGGGCAGGTCGAACTGGCTCACGGCGTACACCGGCAGCAGCACGCTGAGCGCCGAATAGCCCAGGGCGATCAGGAAGTTGGCCAGGGTGAGCCCGGCGTACGGGCGATCGCGCAGCACGGCGCGGTAGCCGGCCCGCTGCCGGCCGGTCGCGGGGCGGACCGGGTGGGGGGTCCTGATCCGCAGCGCGAACAGTGCCGCGACGAAGAAGGTGGCCGCGTTCAGCCAGGCGACCGCCAGGAAGCCGCGGTCACCGCCGAGTTGGACCAATCCGGCGGCGAGCAGGCCGCCGGCGCCGAGGCCGGCGTTGTTCACGCTCCGGGCGAGTGCCATCAGCCGGTCCCGGTGCTCGCCCTGGGCGAGCTCACCGATCAGGGCCTGCTGGGTCGCGGGGAACGCCTGGGCGCCGGCCGCGGTGAGGGTGGCGACCAGGGCGAAGACCGGCAGGGTGGTGCCGAGCGGGAAGGCCAGGAAGCCGAGGCCGCGCACCAGGTAGAGGGCCAGCCGCACCCGCCGGGCACCGAACCGGTCGACGGCCCAGCCGCCGACCGGCATGGCACCCATCGCCAGCAGCCCGGCGACGGTCAGGACGGTGCCGATCGTCGGCAGTGGCAGTCCGGTGATCCGCTGGAAGAAGACCAGGCTGAACGGCACGTACATGCCGGTGCCCACCGCGTCCACCAGCATCCCGGCGATCAGGTTCCGCTCGCCGGGCACCCTGTGGTCCTTCGTCTTCACACCCTCTCCCCGAGTGCAGGGTGCGGGTGCTGCCTTCCCCGGCCGGCCGTGTCGAGCAGCAGCTTCGCGGCCGCCGTCGCCCCGTCGGTGCGGATCGTGGCGGCCACGGCGGCCGCTCGTGCGCGGGTCCCGGGGGTCAGGGCCGCCTTGAGTGCGGTCGACAGGGACTCGTGGGTCAGGGTCGGACCGTCGTGCGCCGCGCCGATGCCCAGCTCGGCCACCCGGCCGGCCCAGTAAGGCTGGTCCGCCATCTGGGCTGCCACCACCTGGGGCGCGCCGGCCCGGGCAGCCGTCGTCGTGGTGCCCGCGCCGCCGTGGTGCACGACGGCGGCCACCCGGGTGAACAGCACCTGCTGGTTGACCTCGCCGACGGCGAAGCAGTCGTCCCGGTCGTCGGTCAGGGCCAGGTCGGCCCAGCCGCGGGAGAGGAGGACGCGGCGGCCCTGCGCGCGGACCGCCTCGACGGCCGCGCGGGTGACGTTCTGCGCGTCGCGGACGGGCATGCTGCCGAAGCCCACGTACACCGGGGGTTCGCCGGCGTCCAGGAACGCCTCCAGAGCGGCCGGGAGCGGGCGTTCGTCCGGCCGGATCCACGCGCCGGTCTGCACCACGTCGAGGTCGACCGGCTGCGGCCACGGGCTCAGGGCCGGGTCGGCTGCCAGCCAGGGGCGGTCGGTGAAGACGTGGTCGCGGACGTTCTGCACCGGGGGCAGACCGATCGCGGCCCGGTGGGTGTTGACCGCCTCGCCGAACAGCGCGTTCATGTGCTCGGTGTTCAGGTCCCACAGCACCCGGTTGTCGGTCACCTCCGGCGGGAGCGGCCGGCCCGGCCACGCGAGTGGCGGGTGGTGCGGCGACGGCAGGTAGGTCGGGAAGTAGGCGACGAACACGTAGGGGACGCCCAGCTCATCGGCCACCGCCCGCGCGGCGGCCGCGGCCGGGATCAAGCCGGTCGCCACCACGACGTCGCATCCCTCGGCCACCGCGGCGACCGAGTCGTACGTCGCGGCGATCATCCGGGCCGCACGCTCGGACAGGCTCTCCGCCGGCAGCGGCTTCCCCGTCCCGGTCACCGCCCTGGTCGCCATCGCGCGCAGCGACTGGCCGAGCGGCACCAGTGGGATGCCGGCACCGTCCAGCAGCTCGGCGAAGTCCGGCGGGGCGCACATCTGCACCTCCGCGCCGAGTGCCCGCAGTTCCGCCCCGAGCCCGAGCATCGGCTCGACGTCCCCGCGCGACCCGTACGCCACCAACAACACACGCATTTCAGGATTTCCCTTGCTTTCCGTGGATTCCGGCCTCGGCCGGCGGGGCGTGGCCCGTGGTCTTGCTGTAGCCGAGGGACTCGACGATCAACCCGTCCCGTACCAGCGTGAGGCTCACGCCGCGGACCGAGTCGGTGGGTCCGTCGCCGAAGTGGTACCGCCAGCGGACCGTTGCCCGTTCACCGGTGATGACGACGGCCTCCGGCTCGAACTGGATCGTGCGGTCCTCGGCGAGTGCCCGGCAGAACTCCAGGCACTCGGTGCGGCCTTCATAGCGGGCCCCGTCGGGGGCCGGCTCCTTCGCCTCCATCACGCAGTCGTCGGCGATCAGCTCGGCGAGCGTGGAGGCGTCATGGTCGATGAAGGCGCGGTTGAAGCAGTGGATGACCTCGGCCGTGGTACGGAACGACATGCCGCAATCCCTTGGGAGTGGAACGATCGGTCTACTATTTCCCGTCCGGGCCCGGCCGGGTGGCCGGCCTTCCCCGACGGTGCACATGCCGTCCCGTGCCGACGGCCGGGTGCCCTGGGTGGCCCGCAAGGCCCGGTTCGGCCGGGGCCTCCGGGCCGTCGGGTCACCGCGTTTCCCGCTGAGCGCCGGTCCCCGACTCCTCGACCGCGGTGGCGGGAGCGGGAATCGCGTGTTCCGCGGCGCGGCTGACGTGCTCCCATGCCGCCCAGGTGCCCATGCGGGCGCGGGCGATGTCGAACGCGAGGTCGTAGACCGTGCTCCCCAGGAGCAGGCGCAGCGGCGGCTCGTCGCTGTCGACCAGCTTGAGCAGCGCGGCCGCGGCGAGCCTCGGGTCGCTGTCGACCGAGCCTTCGGCGAACTGCTTGGCCAACTCCTCCCGCAGCGGCGCGTACGCCTCCATGGGGCTCGTGTTGCGCATGGCGGTGTAGAGGTCGGTCCAGTAGCCGCCGGGGAGCAGGGCCACCGGCACGAGGAGGCCCAGCGCGCCCACGGCCACGAACGCCGTCCGCCAGTCCGCGAGCCCGCCGATCAGCGTTCCGGCCGGTACGCCCAGGACGTCGGCGGCCGTCGCGCCGCCGAAGACGACCGAGACGGCCCGGGGGGTGGACCGCTCCGGTACCAGCCGCACGGTGAGGCCTGCGGCGAGCGCCCAGAATCCGCCGATGCTGATGCCGACGAGGAAACGCGAACCCAGCAGGACGGCGATTCTGCTGGGCGTGCTCGACCTCGGCGACGAGCCTGACAACGGCGCGCACCTCCTCCTGTGGAGCGGTGACGCCGGCGCCGAGCGGCTTCATGGAGAGGTCTCCTTCCTTCCTTCCTGGGTTCGTGGGCGTGCTGACGCCCTGGGACAACGGCTTGTCTCCCGTCCGGCACGCTCCGGCGGCCGCAGGCGGTCCGCTGGTCGGTGCGGTGTCACCGGTACGGGCACGGCACCGCTCACAGATCACCGAGCGGCTCTTCCGGTCTGCTGCCGATCTTTCAGCTTCCCGCCGTGCCCATCAACATCGAAGATCAGTAGGATCCGATAACTCAGGCTTATGACGGGGGTCGGAAGCACGTGGAACTACGCGACATCGAGATCTTCCTGACGCTGGCCGAGGAACTGCACTTCGGCAGAGCTGCTGCCCGGTTGCACCTCACGCAGGCGCGCGTCAGTCAGGTGATCGGACGCCAGGAGCGGCAACTCGGCGGCCTGCTGTTCGACCGCTCCAACCGCCGCCAGATCCGCCTGACCCCGCTCGGCCAGCAGCTACGTGCCGACCTGCGGCCGGTCTACGCGAACCTGCGCGGCAGCCTCGAACGCGCCCGGATGACCGCCCGCGGCAAGACCGCACGCCTGCGCGTCGGCATGCTGCCGTTCAACGTGCCCGACATGTACCGCTACTGGGAGGCCTTCCGCTCCCGTCATCCCCAGTGGGAACTACAGCTGCGCCGGGCGCCGTACGTCGACCCGTTCGCCCGGCTGCGCGAGGGTGACATGGACGTCTTCCTCGCCTGGCTGCCGGTGGACGAGCCTGACCTCACCGTCGGCCCGGTCCTCTTCCGTGACCCTCGCGTCCTGGCCGTCGCCGCCGGCCACGAACTCGCCGAACGCCACTCGATCCCGTTCGAGGCCCTGGCCGACTTCGCCCATGCCATGCCACCCGACATGCCCGACTACTGGGAAGACGCCTACCTGTCGTTCCACACGGCCCAGGGGAAGCCGATCGAACGCATCGAGGAGGTCACCAACGCCGACGAGCTGATCCACCTCGTCAGCACCGGCGAGATCGTCCACCCCTTCCCGTCCCACGTCACCCGCTACTGGTCCATGTCCCACGTCCGCTTCATCCCCGTCCCCGACATGGGGACGATTCCCTACGCCCTGGTGTGGCGCAGGGACGCCGAGAACGACCTCATCCGGGCCCTCGCCCAGACCGTCCGCGACCTCGGAGTCCTGCACTTCTGACGACGGTCGGGGGTGAAGCACCCCCGACCAGCCTGTCGATGCGGGAGTCGGCGATCGCAGGAGGACGGGAACGGCCACCGCTGTCCCGGGAGGCCATGGGGACAGCCACCTCTGGTGACCGGGACAGGCCGCGGCTGACGATGTTCCGAGTCCGGATTGCCTGGACCCGGGCGGGCCGCTCACGGGCGCCCGGTAGTAGTCGAGAGGAGTCGAACATGACGAGCGCAACGCTTCAGGACAACGAGGTCGCCGAGCTTCTCGGCCTGGATTTCGAAACCCTGATGGTCTCGGCCGTGGGGCATGACCACGGAGACCTCGCCCCGATGATGAACTCCGAGGAGTACCACTGCGGCGCGACGACCGAGACGTCGGACCTGTGCTGTATCAGCGCCCGCGCGGACACCGGCTGCTGACCTTCGCCGTGCCGCGGGGCCGCGGGTGACCGTTGGTGCATGGGCGCTCGGGCCGCCGCGGTCCCGCTTCCGGGGAGCTTGCGGTGAGGCCGCGCGAACCTCGCGGGGCCGGGGAGGTGGAGGCGGGGGAACGCATGGAGCAGATCGAGTTCCGAGTCGGCGTCGTGGCTGAGACCCTGAAAGACCCGGAGGCGGTGGTCCGGACGACGGTGCGCGATGGACATTCGGTCGCTATGGCGCGCACTGGCCTCACGCTACAAAGGCGAAATGACGATGCCTCACTTCCCTTCATGAGAGGACGACCTGCCGATCCCCGAAGCCTCCGGCTCGGGTCTGACGGGGGTGCTGCGTGATCTCTTCACCGAACTCGGCTGCTCGCAGAGAAAGTTCAGTAGTCGAGTGCACCTCGACCACACCGGGGTGAGCCGGTACCTGAACGGCACCCGCCTCCCTCCATATCCTGGTCCTGCCCGCCAGCGTGGGTCCTGGGACCAGTCCCGTCGTGGCGAGGCTGGGGGATGGACGCCGGCCTCCCTGTGCAGCGTCGTGTCCGCGGGGTGGTCCGGCGCGGAGATCGCTGGGGCGGGCAGGCGAGTCGGCCCCTGGTCCCAAACCCGTTGGGATGCCGTGATGTTGGCGCCAGTTGGGCTGGTCCGCCCTCTTGCCGGGGTGGGGGAGTGGCGTCAGCATGAGGGCAGCGTGGTCGTGTGCTCCGAGGGGGGATCCTGTTGGTGTCCGGTGGAGGAAGATTGTCGCTGCCGTGTCCTGAGGTGCGGGTGCGTTGATGGGCGGCGGCGGGTCGTTCGCTCCGGTCTGCCCCTCGTGCGGGGCGCACCGGGGGTCCGGGCTGCCGGGGCCGTTGGCGGCGGCGCTGCCGCTCAGCCGGACGCTCACTCCCCGGGAGCGGGTCGTCCTCCAGCTGTTGGGTCTCGGGTACGACAACCGGTCGATAGCCCGGGAAATGCAGGTCAGCGAACGCACGGTGAAGCGGTTCGTCACTGCCATTCTGGCGAAACTGGGGTTTCGGTCAAGATTGCAGGCGGGACTTTTCGCGTTGATCGTCGCATCGGCTCCGGGGGGTGGGGAATTTTGGCCCAAAAGTCTCATGGACGTTGCCGGGGTCGCGGACGATGATGTTCTGGCAGACGACACAGGAGGGGAATATGACCTTTGACGCCCTCGCTGCGCTTCGGCAGGCGGGAAACCCGGTCGACCTGCTGACGACGGAACAGCGGGACGTTCTCTCCCAGCTCACCGAGGACGAGGTGGCGGTCCTCAATTCCGTCAAACAGCGGCTTGATGCGGTTTCGGACGCCGAGGTAGAAGGGCATTCCGCCGTCATCAAGTTGGCGTGAGATGGCCGTCAGTTTCGGAATTCTCGGCCCTTTGCAGGTGCTGGAGAACGGCGGTCCGGTGGACCCGGGATCGCGGAAACAGCAGATTCTCCTGGTCGCGCTGCTGTGCCATGCGAATACCCGGGTCTCGTTCGACTCCCTGGTCGAGGCGCTGTGGGACGACGCGCCGCCGCGGACGGCCCGCAAGAACATCCAGGTGTACGTGTCGGCGCTGCGCCGGCTGGTCGGGGCGGAGCCCGGTTCGGGGGCCAGTCGGATCAGCCACCAGAGCGGCGGGTACGTGCTCCACGCGGCGGCCGGCGAGCTGGACTCGCTCTGCTTCGAGCAGCGGGCGCGGGCCGGTGCGCTGACCGGGGCCCTGGACCTGTGGCGCGGTTCGGCACTGGACGGGTTCCGGGACGTGCCGTTGATCAGTGCCGCCGCGCAACGGCTGGACCGGCGGTTCCTCGGGGTCTTCGAGGACTGGCTGGAGGCGGAGATCGCGGCCGGTGGCGGCCCGGCGGTGGTCGAGCGCGTCACCGAGATCGCCCAGCTGCATCCCTTCCGGGAGCGGCTGCGCATGCTGCAGATGACGGCACTCTGCCGGGCGGGGCGGCGTTCCGAGGCGCTGGCGGTCTACGACGACCTGCGGCAGTCGTTGGCGCACGAGCTCGGACTGCCCCCGAGCCCGGCGCTGGCCCGGTTCTACGGGTCGCTGCTGTGCGAGCCGGTGCCCGACGGGCCGCGGGCGGCGGCTCCCCGGCCACGCCGGGAGGTGCCGCCGAACCTGCTGCCCGGGGATCCGCCGACCTTCACCGGGCGGGCGGCGGCCGCCCGGCGCCTGACCGAGGCCCTGGTCCGGGGCGGCCACCGGCTGGCCGTGGTGACCGGCCCGCTCGGAGCGGGCAAGACCGCGCTCGCGGTCCATGTCGCGCACCGGCTAGGCGACCAGTTCCCGGACGGCCGCCTCTTCGTACGGCTCCGCGGCGAGGACGGGAGACTCCGGCCCCTGGAGGACGTCGTGCGCCAGCTGCTGGCCGCGGTCTCGCCCGGCGGGCCGGAGCTGCCGGGCCCGCCGGACCCGCGGTGGGCCTGGCAGCTATGGCTTTCCAGACGCCGGGCACTGGTCGTCGTCGACGACGCCCGGCGCGAGTGCGAGGTCAGGCCGCTGCTGCCGGAGGCCGGGGAGAGCGCGTTCGTGGTGACGGCCCGGCCGCGGCTGATCGGCCTGGAGGGCGCGGACCGGGTCTGGCTGTCGCCCTTCGCCGCGGAGGAGGCGGTGGAGTTCCTGGGCCGGGTGATCGGCAGGGAGCGGGTCGACGCGGACCGCGAGTCGGCGGGGCGGATCGTGGGGGCCGCCGGACTGCTGCCGCTCGGGGTCCGGCTGGTGGCCGACCGGCTGGCCTTCCTGCGCCATGTCCCGCTGCGGGAGTACTGCGCACGGATGGCGGGAACCCGGGCGCTGCTGGACGAGTTGTGCGGGGGCGATCCGGTGGTGCGCGCCCGGCTGGCGGAGTCGATCGGGGACCTGCCCGAGGCCGAGCACTCGGCGGTGCTGAGGCTCGGCCTGCTCGCGGAGCCGGTGTTCACGCTGGAACAGGCCGCCGCCGTGCTGGGGGCCGACCCGGGCACGGCGGTGCGGGTGCTGGAGCGTCTGTTGGAGGCGAGCCTCCTCACCGTCCCGAACGTGGAGGGGCTGGCGCACACCGTGCGCTACGAGATGCCGGCACTGCCCTTCGCCTTCGCGCGGGAGATGGCGGCCCGCGCGACCGACCGCGTGCCGGTGCCGTTGCCGCCGCTCACGGTGCCCACGTCACTGCCGCTTCCGGTGCCGGTGTCGAACCACTGAGCGGCCGGTACAGGATCAGTGACTGGTCGTCATACCGATATCAAACCGCTGACCAGCCACCGTCATACCGACGATCCCTACATTTTCTCTCGGACCGGCGTAGCGGACGCCGCCACTGCAGAGGAGGACAGCATGCCCGAGGACATCAACCCGGAGCCGACCGAGGTCGAGGACGAGGACGTCGACGTCGTCGCGCACGGGCAGGGCGAGGAAGCGATCGACTCCGAGTCCGGCTGCATCATCAACAACAGCTCGGCCCTCTGACTCGGCACGTCGAGCCGTGAGGACTGAACGGGCCACCCGGCCGGCGGTGCGAACCGCCGGAGCCGGGTGGCCCGCTCGACGCCCGACCGCTCCGGCCCGGAGGCACCGTGAACATCCTGCTCTGCCCGCTCAGTGACGGCGGCTACCTCTACCCGGCGATCGCGGCCGGGCGTGAGCTGCGGCGCCGGGGCCACCGGGTCGGCGTGCTCGGCCGGTCCACCGCCGCGCCCGTCGCGGCCGGGGCGGGCCTGCCGTTCGCGGCGGCGGAGGACTTCGGCGGGCGGCGGGCCTTCTCCGCCACCTGGTGGGGTGCGACCGGGCTGGCGCAGTACCGCGCGACCGTGCGGGCGGCACGGGAGGCCCGGGCCGACCTGCTGGTCACCTCGGTGCTCTGCAACGGAGCGCTGCTCGCCGCCGAGGCACTGGACATTCCGGTGGCGGTGATCGGACTGTCGGTGCACCTCTGGGACTACCGGGCCGGCGGCGAGGGCGAACCGCAGCTGGGCCGGACCAGGGAGAGCCGCACCCACGAGTCCCTGGAGCTGTACGCCACGGTCCGGGAGCAGGCCGGCCTGGCGCGGCGGCCGTCCCGCTGGCCGTCCCGGTGGCCGGACAGCCCGCTGCTGGGCGAGGCGCTGCTGCTCCGCGGCGACCCCGAGCTGGAGCACCCGGGCGCGGTCCTTCCCGAACGGGTCCACCAGGTAGGGCCGCTGGCCTGGGAGCCCGCGGCCGACCAGGGCGAGCTCGCGGCGATCAGGGACCACCTGGACCGGTCCGGCAAGCCCGTCGTCTACGTGCACCTGGGCCGCTTCTTCGGCGGCGGCACCCCGTGGCCCCGCCTCAACGCCACCTTCACCGACGGCCCGTTCCAGGCCGTGGTCGAGCAGGGGCGGTCGACGGAGCCGCAACCCGACCCCCGCGCCGACATCCTGCTCGTGCGCAAGCCGTGGCTGGGCCCGCTCATCGATCAGGCCGGACTGGTGCTGACCAGTGGCACCTCCGCCCCGGTGCTCGCCGCGCTGCTGCGCGGCCGGGCCCTCGGGGTCTCGCCCAACGGCTCCGAGCAGCCGCTGCTCTCCGGGGCCTGCCTGCGGGCCGGCGTGGCCGTGCACATCCCGAGAGCGGAGCTGCCGGACCCGGCCGCGCTGCTCGAATCGGCTTGGCAGGACCAGAAGTTGCGGGATCGCGCCCGCGAACTCGGCAGCCGGCTCGCCGCGGTGGACAGCGCGGTCCGCGCGGCCGATGTCATCGAGCGGGCGGCTCAGCAGTCCGCAACCTCTAGGGAGAGCCATGGGTACTCGATCAGCCGGCCCGGACACCGCGGGAGTGGAGCGGCTGTCGGCGGGCGCACTGCAGTGGACAAGGCTCCATTCGGACTATCTTGACTCTCCGTCAGGCCGTGCCGAGCTGCCGGTGACCCCGCGGGTGAAGGCCCTGCTGCAACTCGCCCTGCTGCGCCGCTACTGGGCGAAGGTCGCGCCGGCCGATCCCGGCCTCGGCGAGGTGACCGCGACCGTCGACCGCGCCTGGCAGCGTCGGGACTGTCCGCACCTGCTCACCGTGGACCCGCGCTACGCCCGGCCGTTCCAGCTGATGTACGGCGCGCTGGCCCCCGCCGGGCGCACCGACGGCCCGTGGCGGGCCGGGCTCGCCCAGGTGGCGGCCGACGGCTTCCTGGCCCCGCGCGGCAAGTCGCCGTACCTCCACCTGGAGACCAGGTACTACGCCGATCTCGCGGGCGTCGGGCACCAGTTGCACTCCTACCGCGAGCTGTACGAGGCCAGCCTGCTGGCCCGACACGGCGACGGCCGGCCGGTGGCCGACCTGGACGTGTGCAACGTGACCCACACCGTCTTCTACCTCAGCGACTTCGGCTTCCGCGACCCCGGCCTGACCGGCGACGCCCTGGAGAGGGCCCGCCGCACGGTCTGCCGGCTCACGGACCACTGCGTGCACCGCGGGGACTGGGACCTCACCGCGAAGCTCGTGCTCGCGCAGTACTGCCTCGGCATGGATCCGCTGCACACGCCCTCGGGGGCGGCCGGTCTGCGGATGCTCGCCGAGGTCCAGTCGCCGGGCGGCGCGATCCCCGGACGGTCCGCCGACCAGCGGGCCGACGCGGCCGCGACCACCGTGGAGTTCTTCCGGAAGGCCTACCAGGCGACTCTGGTGACGGCGCTGACCTCACTGATCGTCCTCCACGGGCGGACTGGCGGGACGCCGGGCGGCCGGGCGGCTGCCGACGACCGGTCGCCGGCGATGCGGGGGGCACGGTGACCCGGGCACAGGCCGACCGGCCTCAGGCGCAGGCCGACGTGACCGCGGCGCGGGTCGACCGGACGAAGGCACAGGCCGACCGGACACAGGACGAGGCCGGCCGCATCGACGGCGGGCGCATCGACGGCGTGCGCATCCTCCGGGGCGAGCGGAACTGGTGGTTCCTCGGCCCGGGCGGCGGGGTGGCCCGCCTGCGCGCCGGCCAGCTGACCCCCGACGGAGCGCTGCGGCCGGGCGCCGAACGGCGGCTCCGGGAACTCGGAATGCTCACCGCCGCGCCGCCGCGCACCTATGCGCTGACCGTGCTGACCAGCACCCACTGCAACCTGGGCTGCGGCTACTGCTTCCAGAACACCAGCCAGGACCCGGACGGCGGCAGCCGTCCGCCGCGGATCGCCAGAACGCGTCTGTCCTCCCCGACCATCACCTCGATCCTCGACTTCACCGAGCGGCAGATGGCCGCCGCCGGCCTGGAGAAGCTCAGGATCCTGCTGTTCGGTGGAGAACCCCTGCTCAACCCGCGAGGCTGCCTGAAGCTGCTGGAACGGGCGGCGGAACACGGGCTGGCCTCGGCCTGGATGATCTCCAACGCCACGCTGCTCACCCCGAAGCTGGCCGGCCGGCTGGCCGACCTCGGGCTCGGCTCCGTCCAGGTCACCTTCGACGGCGACCGCGCCGACCACGACCGGATCCGGGTCCGGCGGTCGGAGGGGACCGGGACCTTCGACACGATCGTCCGCAACGTCGTCCGGGCCTCCGAGGCCTCCCCGATCCGGTGGATCCTGCGGGTGAACGTCTCCCAGGAGACCTACCAGGGCATCGACGTGCTGATCGGCCGGCTCGCTGCGGCGCTCGACCCCGCCCGGTGCACCCTGTACTTCGCCCAGGTGGGCGATGTGGGCGTCGGCTACGGCAACGACCTCCTGCACACCGGCGAACTGTCGGCCCGCTTCAGCGGGTGGCAGCGCCGGGCGCTCGACCTGGGCTTCACCGTGACCCGCCCGCAGGCCCACCGGCCGTGCTCCACCTGCGGTTACGGCGACGGCCGGTACGGCGCGGTGGTGAGCGCGGACGGCACGCTGGCGAGCTGCTGGGAGACCGCGGGCAAGGCCGACTGGGAGGTCGGCACCGTCACCGGCGGTTACCTGCCGGGCACGGTGACCCGGGAGCGGTGGGTCGGGTGCGAGGACCTCTACCGGCACGGCGAGGACGCGCGGATGCGCGCGGAGTTCCACGACACCGTGGACGCGGCCCTGCTCGACTACCTCGACGAGACGGGGCGCCTGTAGACATGTCATCGGATCTCGGCTCGTCGGAGCCCGACTCACCGGCGTTCGACTCAGCGGCGCTCGACTCACGGGCGCTCGACCCAGCGGCGCTCGGCCGGGCGGAGGCCGGAACGGCGGCGCTCAAGCGGCTCTCCGCAGGCACGCTCGACTGGCTGGGGCAGAACCTGGACCACGTGCGGGCCCGGTCCTCGGCGCACGGGAAGGCGAAGGCCGCGCTGGAACTGGCGCTGCTCTGCCACTGCTGGGCGCGGTTGGACACCGGGGACGACGTCCGGTTGGGCAAGGCGACGGCGCTGGTCCGCACGCTCTGGCAGCATCCGGAGTTCCCGCGGCTCCTGACCGCCGAACCCCGCTACGCCGCCCAGTACTGCCTGGTCTACGCGGCGCTGGCACCCGATGGGATCGACCGGACGCCGTGCCGGGCCGCGCTCGCCGGCCTGACCGACGACGACCTCTCCCCACGCGGGAAGTCGGCGTACCAGCGACTCGAACTCCGTTACTACGCGGACAAGGCGGGCGTGCGCCACACGCTCGAACCCTACGCGGAGCTGGCCCGGCAGAACGTTCTCGTCACGCTGTCGCGCGCCGTACGGGAGCGCACGGCGCGCGAGCGCTCGCCATCGGACGACGCGGCGCCGGCCACCGAGCCGCCGGTCACCGTCCCGGAGGCCGCCGCGGCGGCGGCCACCGCCCCGGAGGCCGCCCCGAAGGCCGCCGCGGCGGCGGTCTCCGAGGCGCCGGTCACCGTCCCGGAGGCGTACGCCGTCACACACTCCGCCTTCTACCTCAGCGACTTCGGCCGGTCCCGCCCGGTGCTGACCGACGAGGAGTCGGCGGCTGCGTCGGAGTTGGTCCGCTGGCTGCTGGAACACTGCGTCCGGCACGACTGGTGGGATCTGGCCGCGGAACTGCTCATGACCCAGGTCTGCCTGGGGCTCGACCCGCTGAGTACGCCCGCGGGCCTTGCCGCCGTCGACTGCCTGGCCCGCGCGCAGCGGCCCGACGGCGCGATTCCCGGACGGTCCGCGGCGACGGCTGGGACGGAGGCACCCGCAGCACCCGCGGCACCCGCACTATCCGCCGCACCCGCCACGATGCCGCCGACAGCAGCCGGACCGGCCGACCGGTACTTCGAGAAGGCCTACCACACGACCCTGGTGACCGCCCTCATGTCGCTGCTCGTCTCCTCGGCGCGCGCCTCATGACAGCGCGGCTGACCCTCATCAACTCCAGCTACACCCGCCTCTGGTTCGGGCAGGCCGTATCCTCCGTCGGCGACGCCGTCTTCAGCACCACCCTGGTCCTCTGGGTGGCCACCGTGCTGGCCAAGGGGGAGCCGTGGGCACCGCAGGCGGTCAGCGGCGTGGTGCTGGCCACGGGCGCCGCCGTGCTGTTCATCGGCCCGATCGCGGGGGTGTTCGTCGACCGCTGGGACAAGCGCGCCACGATGCTCCTCACCGAAGCGCTCCGCGGCGGGCTGGTGGCCGTCCTGACCGCGGTCTCCTTCCTGCCGACCCGCGACCTGCCGGTCGGGGTCTGGCTCGGCCTGGTCTACGTGACGGTGCTGGTGCTCAACGCGGCCAGCCAGTTCTTCACACCGGCCCGGTTCTCGGTCATCGCCGAGCTCGTCACGGGGGAGGCCGACCGGGCGCGGGCGGCCGGCATCGCCCAGGCGACCGGCCAGACCGCGTGGATCATCGGGCCGCCGCTCGCCGCGCCGCTGCTGTTCGCGGTCGGCCTGCAGTGGGCGCTGCTGTTCAACGCGCTCTCCTACCTGGTGTCGTACATCGCCATCCGCTCGGTGGACGTGCGCTTGGCGCCGGCCGCCGGCGGGGACCGGCCCGCCGCCGAACGGCCCGGTCTGGTCAAGGACTTCACCGCGGGCCTGCGGTTCTTCGGCCGCAACAGGTTCCTGGTGGCGCTGCTGCTGCTCGCCGTGATCGGCCAGTTCGGCATCGGCGCGCTGAGCACCCTGAACGTCTTCTTCGCCACCAGGAACCTGCACGCGTCCGCCGAGCTGTACGGCTACCTGGGGATGGCGATGGGGATCGGCGGTATCGCCGGTGCGCTGGGTTCGGGTCGGGTGGTGCAGTGGATCGGCGCCCGGCGGACCACCTGGATCGGCCTGCTGGTGAGCGGCGCCCTGCTGGTCCTCTACTCCCGGCAGGCGGCCTTCCCCGCCGCCGTGGCGCTGCTCTTCGTCTTCGCCGTCCCGCTCACCATGCTGAACACCGCGATGTCCCCGCTGCTGATCGCCGCGACCCCCCAGGAGTTCCGGGGCCGGGTGGTCGCCGTCTTCTACCCGGTGACCCGGCTGGCGTCGATGCTGGCCGCGGTGCTGTCCGGCTGGCTCGCGGGCAGTGGCCTGCGGGACTTCTCGGGTTCGGTGGCCGGTCTGCGGTTCGGGCCGATCGACACGATCTTCGCGGCGTCCGGAGTCGTCGTCGCGCTGGCCGGCGTCTACGCCCGGATCGCCCTCCCCGACACGGACGCCGCGCCGGCCGCCGAGCCCGAGGCGGAGCCGGCCGAACCCACCCTGGAGGGCACCCAGTGAACTGCTCCGCGTGCGGACGGCAGGCAGCCGAACCGGACAGGTTCTGCGCCGGCTGCGGCGCCCCGCTGGCGGCCGGCGCCGCACCGCGCGAGACGCGGAAGAAGGTGTCCATGCTGTTCCTGGACATCGTCGGTTCGACCGCGCTCGCGGAACGCCTGGACCCGGAGCCGCTGCGGCAGGTCATGGACCGGTACTTCGCGAGCTGCGGAGCCTGCATCGCCGAACACGGCGGGGTGGTGGAGAAGTTCATCGGAGACGCCATCCTCGCCGTCTTCGGCGCCACCGTGGCCCACGAGGACGACGCGGTACGAGCCGTGCGCGCCGCCGCCGGGGCGCTCGCGGCACTGGCAGGCCTCACCGCCGAACTCAACGCCGAGTACCAGGTGGAGCTGGAGGCACGGGCCGGCATCTGCACGGGTGACGTCGTGGTGCTCACCAGACCGGGGGACGACTTCCGGGTCGTCGGGGACGCGGTCAACACGGCCGCCAGACTGCAGACGGCCGCCCGGCCGGGCGAGGTGTTGCTCTGCGCGGACACCGCCGCCGTGGTGCGATGGCAGGTCGGCATCGAGCCCGTCGCACCGCTGCGGCTGAGGGGCAAGGCCCGCCCCGTGCCGGCCTGGCGGGTCACCGCCCCGGTCCTGGTCACCGAGAACCCCGCGCCGGTCACCCCCTTCGTCGGCCGGGCCGACGAGTTGGAGGAGCTGGAGCGCAGCTTCCGGCGGGCCCGTCAGCGGCGGCAGGTGTGCCTGGCCACGGTGGTCGGCGTGCCCGGCATCGGCAAGTCGCGCCTGGTGCGCGAGTTCCTGGCCACCCTGCCGGACGGCGAGGTGACCGTGCTGTCCGGGCGCTGCTCCGCCTACGGCCGGGGGATCACCTACCGGCCACTGGCCGAGATGCTCGGCTCGCTCCCCGGCGGCTGGCCCGCACTCACCCGGCTCCTGGCGGACGCCGCCACGCCGCCGGGGCTGGAGCTGGGGGGATCCGATCCGGCGGGCTCCGACCCGGCAGGTCCGCGTTCGGCGGGCCCCGATCCGGCAGGTCCGGATCCGGGCGGCCGCCACCCGGAAGGCGGGGCGCCGGCGCACAGCCTCGTGGTGCACACCCTCGCCACGGTCGTGGACCAGGAGGGGAGCGCCGGCCAGGCCGGCGTCGAGGACATCGCCTGGGCCGTGCGACACCTCCTGGAGGTCCTCGGCCGGTCGCGATCCGTGGTCATGGTCTGGGACGACCTGCACTGGTCGGAGGAGACCCTGCTCGACCTCATCGACGAGGTCGCCACCTGGCTGCACGACGTTCCCGTGCTGCTGCTCTGCGTCGCCCGACCCGAACTGCTGGACATCCGCAGCGGCTGGGGCGGCGGGAAGCCGTGCGCGATGACGCTGGAGCTCGGACCGATGACGGACGATCAGATCACCACACTGATCGGACAGTTGGCGCTTCGCGGCGACGTGTACCCGCAGGGCTACCAGGATGTGAACGGGCGGGTCGCCACGCTGTGCGACGGCAATCCGCTCTTCGCCGAGCAGCTCATGGACGTCTTCGCCGAGACGGACCCCGGCACCCAGATACCGCCCACGATCCAGGCGATGCTGGGGGCCCGGCTGGACCAACTGCCCGGAACCGAACGCGGCCTGCTGGAGCTCGCCGCGGTGATCGGGCGGGAGTTCACCCGGGACCTGCTGTGCGTGATGGCCGAGGCGGACGGCATCGGCTCCGCCGCGGCCGACGAGGCGATGGCCCGGCTGGCCCGGCGGCGTGTCCTCGAACGGGGTCCGGCCGGCACCGTCCGCTTCGCCCAGGCCCTGCTGCGCGACACCGCCTACGAGTTCACCCCGAAGACGCGCCGCGAGCGCTGGCACGACTTCCTCGCCGAACGGTTCTCCCGGGAGCAGCCGCAGGACGCGATGGCCGTGGTCTACCACGTCGAGGCGACCAGCCGGCTGCGCAGGCAGCTGCGGCCGGGGGACCGGCAACTGCCCTCGCTGGCCGGTCCGGCGGCGAACACCCTGATCACGGAGGGCATGAACGCCCTGGCCCGCAAGGACCTGCCAGCGGCCGTCCAACTTCTCGAGCGCGGACGGGAGTTGCTGCCGACCGGAGACCCCCGCCACACCGCGCTCGCCCTGCACGTCTGCGATGCCGGGCTCTGGCTCCAGGACGAGCAGCGGTGCCGCGGCGCGCTCGCCGCCGCCGAGGCCGCGCTCCCGGGCGACCGCCGCAACGCCGCCACCTGCGCGATCCAGCGCGCCATCGTCACGCTCCGGCTCGGTCTTGCCCCGCCCGAATCCGTGGCGGCGGACGCGGCGGCGATCGCGGAGGAGCTGGAGGGCGACCCCGAGGACGACCTCAGCCGGTGCCGGCTGCACCAGCTCCAGGCGCACCTGGAGCTCGCCATGGAACGCGCGGCCTCCGCAGAAGCCTCGTTCCGGCTCGCACTGGCGCGCGCACGGGCCATGAACGACCGCTACGAGGAGGACCGACTGCTCTGCGCCGTCTGCGAGTTGGCCCAGTGGGCGCCGACCCGCGTGGCCACCGGACTGGAGCTGTGCGCCATGCTCGCGCACCGGTTCGCCGCCAGCCGGACCCTGCTCATCCCGGTGCTGGTGACCCGGGCACACCTGGAGGCGCTCGGTGGCGACCTCGACGGCGCGCGGCACACCCTCGCCGACGCACTGACGTACTCCCGCGACGTGCACCTCGACCTGGCCGACGCGGTGGTGCTGGACGCCTCCGGGTTCGTGGAGTCGCTGGCCGGGGCCCACGACGTGGCCGAGGCCCGATACCGGCAGAGCCTGGGCGTGCTGCGCACCACGGAGCACGCCCCGGACTCCCGCAGTACCGAGGTCGCGATCGCCAGGGAGCTCTTCGCCCAGGGCCGGGCGGCCGCCGCCGCGTCGGCCCTGGACCGGATCGACCAGGAGGGCGAGGCCGCGAGCCTGCGGGCCCGGCTGGGCTCGGCGGCCCTGCGCGGCCGGATCGCGTCCGCCCGGGGGTGCCACGAGGAGGCCGTCGCCGAAGCCCTGGCGGCGCGGTCCATGGTCGCGGGCTCCGACGACCTGTGCCTCACCGGGGAGACGCTCTTCGACCTGGCGATCGTGCTCAGAGCGGCCGGGCTGACCGAACGGGCGATGGCGGAAGGAGCCCAGGCGTTGCGGAGGTTCGAGGCCAAGGGCGCCAGGCTGCCGGCCGGACGGGTCCGCGCGTGGCTCGGCACCGGTGATCCCGGCGGTGCCGGTGACGCCGGTACGACGGGTGCGGGCGCGGGTGCGGGCGCAGGTGCGGGTGCGGGTGCGGGTGCGGGGCAGGGTGGTCCTCGTGACTGACGTCCCGCCCTGGCGCAGGCCGCCGCGCGACCACTTCCCCGGCGTTCCCGCCTGGAGCATGCCCGTCTCCGTGGTGCCGCAGGAGCCCTTCGAGGTCAGCCCGCTCGGCCCCGTCACCCCCGAGTGGGCCTGGGGCGGCGCGGACGGCTCCGGGGTCCGGGTCTGTGTGCTCGACAGCGGGGTGGACGCCGACCACCCGCTCGTCGGCGGGATCGACCGTGCCATGGACGTGATCAGGGGCGAGGACGGCGACCTCACCGTCACGCCGACCGAACCCGGCGACGAGGCGGGGCACGGCACGGCCTGCGCCAGCGTCATCCGGTCCATCGCCCCCGCGGCGTCACTCACCTCGGTGCGCGTCCTCTCCAGCGGCCGGCACGGCAGCGGCGCAGCCCTGCTCACCGGACTGACCTGGGCCATCGAGGAGGGTTTCGACGTCATCAACATGAGCCTCTCGACGACGAAGCCCGACTTCCGCGACTCCCTGCGCGACCTGTCGGACTCCGCGTACTTCCGGCGCTGCGTCATCGTCGCGTCGGCCCACAACATGCCGGTGCACAGCTATCCGTGGCCGTTCGCCTCGGTTATCTCGGTGGCCAGCCACGACAGCCCCAACCCGATGACCTACTACTACAACCCGTCACCGCCGGTCGAGTTCTACGCACGGGGCGTCCGCGTGCCGGTGGCCGGACCGGGCGGCCGGCAGCTGCTCAGCACCGGCAACAGCTTCGCGACCCCGCACATCGCGGGCATCTGCGCGCTCATCCTGAGCAAGCACCGCTCGCTCACCCCGTTCCAGCTCAAGTCCGTCCTCTACCTGGCCGCCGAGAACGTAGCCGTACCCGATGGAGGTGCGCGTGTCGACTGACCCGCTGGAAAGTGCCGAGCTCCCGCAGCGCAGACTGCTCCAGTCGATCGTGGAGGTCGCCCGCAGCGTCTTCGGCGCGGCCGCCGCCTCCGTGCTCCTGGTGGACCGGGCGAACGGGGATCTGGTCTTCGAGGCGGTCGCGGGCGAGGGTGAACACCACCTGCTGGGGACGCGGTTCCCCAGCGGCACCGGGATCGCCGGCTGGGCGATGGTCTCCGGCCAGCCCGTGGTGATCGACGACGTGTCGGACAGCCCTCGGTTCGCCCGAAGAGCGGCGGAGTCCACCGGCTACGTGCCGCGCAGCATCATGGCCGCCCCGCTGATCTGCGAGGGCGATTGCGTGGGCGTGCTCGAAGTACTGGACCGGGACAGCCGGCAGCGCTGCGATCTCGGGGACATGGCCTCCCTCGGGCTGCTCGCGACGGAGATGGCGACGGTGCTGGAGCTGCTCCTCCAGCTCCGCTCCCGCGAGGCCGACCTCGGCACCCGGACGGCGAAGGACCGGGGCCCGAAGCTCGACCTTCCCCTGCTGCAGCGGGTGGCGGAGCGGCTCCCGCTGGCCTCCGAGCAGGTGGGCGCGACGGTGACCAAGCTCCTGGTGATGGCCGACGAGCTGCTGGCCGGCGAGCTGCCGGCAGCAGGGCTGCCGGCCGCCGGGGGTGGCTGACGGCGATGGCCGGCGGAGCGTGCTGGACGGGGGTGGCTGACGGCGATGGTTGACGGTCACGCGGCCTTTCTCGCGCAGCTCTCACAACCCGCGCGGGTCATCGACGTCCGGCCCGGGCCGGTGCCGTCTGTCCTGTTGCTCAGCCGCACGTGTGACAGCGACCTGGACGCGGTGCAGAACCTGCTCGGTGGCGAGGGAATCCGAACGGACCGGCTGAACGCCGACGAACTCGCCGCCGCTGATCTGGTCGTCGCCCCGGACGGACGGGCGGCCTGTCTGAACGGCCGCTGGCTGACCCCCACCGTGACCTGGATCCGGCACTTCTCCGTGTCCGCGATCGACAGCACGCAGGACGCGGCCCACACGCTGTTCCTGCGGGAGTCCTGGCAGGCCGCGGCCGGTCAGCTCGCGACGATCTCCGGGACGGCCATCCACGCGGTCCGGCCCGGACTGCTCTCCCAGCTCCGGCTGGCCCGGCGCCACCGGGTCGCGGTGCCGCGCACGATGCTGACCACCGACCCGTACCGCGCCCTGGACCAGTTCGACTGCTCACGGTTGGTGATCAAGGCAGCCCACCACCACTTCGTCGAATCCGCGCCGGGCCGGCTGAACGGCGTCTTCCCCGCGGTCATCGACCGGGACAGCCTGTCCGCCGCGCCGCGCCCCGGCCCGCCCGTGACCGTTCAGGAGTATGTCGAGCACGAGGCGGAGCTGCGCGTCTACTACGTGGCCGGGCAGATCCACGCGTTCCAGGTCGCCAAGGAGTCGCCCGCCGACCCCTGGCTCGCACCCGACCGGGTCGAGATCCATCCCGTGGAGCCGCCGCCGGCCGTGGTCGCGGCGACCAGGACCCTGGCCGCCGCGATGTCGCTCCGCTTCGGCGCCTTCGACTTCCTGATCCGCGCGGGCGTGCCGGTCTTCCTGGAGGTCAACCCCGACGGCGACTGGCACTGGGCCGAGCAGCGTGCCCGCACGACGTCCATCACCACCGCCGTCGCCGGCATGCTCGCCGACCTCCACCGCAGGACGCTGCCCTCACGGGGGGAATTCGACCTGCTCGGGTTCTTGTCCGGCCCGGGCTTTGCCTGAGAGGCCGAGTGGGCGTAGTGTTCTCTAGTCGCTCGGCAGGGAGCACCGGACACGCATCGGCGCGGACGGTCCCGGGGCGGCCAATCCCTAGAAACACACTTCCCGGTTCGGGCTGGGTCGCGTATTGCTTTTTTCGGCGACGCGGCTCGGGTCTTATTCGGTGTGCCCGTTTATATGGATTGCGGCCGGATTCGCCTTTCGAGGCGGGGATGGGCTAGAGTTTGAAACGTCGGACGGGGCGTCAAGCCGCAGAAGACAGCAGCGAGTTGGATGAATGAAGCGCCGGAAACGGAGCGGAAAGCGTCTGGTAAGCTGGAAACACGAAAGAACGAAGCGCCCGGAGGGCCCGCTGGAAGGCGGTCCGAAGGAAGTGTCCGTTCCTTGAGAACTCAACAGCG
>NZ_JBVHHB010000029.1:0-126900 GCF_055561295.1 Kitasatospora sp. NPDC022785
ATGACCAAGTTCGACCCGGCCGCGTTCGACGCCCACTGCAAGGACGGCACCCTGCCGACCATCTCCTGGCTGGTCGCGCCCTACCTGTTCTCCGAGCACCCGGAGGCCGGGCCGGCGTACGGGGCGCACTGGGTCAACACGGCGCTGCAGTCGCTGATGTCCAACCCGGCGGTCTGGCAGCACACCGTCTTCCTCGTGATGTACGACGAGAACGACGGCTACTTCGACCACATGGTCCCGCCCACCCCGGAGGCGGGCACGCCCGAGGAGTTCACCCAGGGGCGGGCGATCGGCCTCGGCAACCGGGTGCCGCTCTGGGCCATCTCGCCCTGGTCACGCGGCGGATACGTCAACTCCCAGGTGTTCGACCACACCTCCGTGCTGCGCTTCATGGAGCAGGTCACCGGCGTCGCAGAGCCCAACATCTCCGCGTGGCGGCGGGCCGTCTGCGGCGACCTCACCAGCTGCTTCGACTTCGCCGCCCCGGACCTCTCGATACCGCGGCTGCCGGACACCAACGCCCTGATGGCCAAGGCCGACGCGGGCACCAAGCTCCCGGGCGTCCAACTCCCGGCCGTCGGCGCCCAGTCGATGCCCGTCCAGGAACGCGGCGAGCGCCCGCACCGCCACCTTCCCTACCAGCCCTGGGCCGACGTCGACGTGGACCGGAAGACCGGCAAGGTCACCTGCACCATGACCAACGACGGCACGGTCGCCTTCCCGTACACCGTCTACCCGAACATCGTGCTCCCGTTCGCCGGCACGCCCTACACGGTGGCCCCCGGTGCCACCGCCACCTACGTCTGGGAGGCCGCCGCGACCCACGGCCGCTACGACTTCACCGTCCACGGCCCCGACGGCTTCGTCCGCCGCTTCGCCGGCACCGTCGTCCGTGACGGCCGGAACGCCCCGGACGGCCCGGACGGCCAGAACGACGTCGGCGTGCCGATCGTGACGGCCGACCTGAGCAACTCCTCCCGGCTCACCCTCCAACTGGTCAACGACGGCATGACCGACGTCGCCTTCACCGCCGCGCCCAACGACTTCGCGGGCACCGCGCAGACCGTCTGGGTCAAGCCCGGCAAGCAGGTCAACCTGGCCTGGCCGCTGGACAAGCAGGGCCGCTACGACGTCGTCGTGACGGCCGCCACCGGCCTGCGGTTCACCCAGCGCTACGCGGGCTGGGTCCACTGACCACCCCTTGAGCGCGACCGCCCGCTGAACGCGGCCGCCTGCAGAGCGCGATCACCCGCCCCAAGCCCGGCCGCACCACCGTCCGGGGGCTCCGAACCGGTGACCCCCGGACGTGGCGCGGCCGCCCGGCCGGGCCACGCGGCTACCGTCGGGCGCATGCAGAAAATCATCACCTTCCTCTGGTTCGACGACCAGGCCGAAGAGGCCGCCCGCTTCTACACCTCGCTGTTCGCCAACTCCCGGATCACCGTCATCACGCACTACGGCGCGGACGGCCCCGGCAAGCAGGGCTCCGTCATGACGGTCGAGTTCGAGCTCGACGGCCAGCGCTTCGCCGCCCTCAACGGCGGTCCCACGTTCCACTTCACCGAGGCCATCTCGCTCCAGGTGGAGTGCGCCGACCAGCAGGAGGTGGACCGGCTCTGGACCGGGCTCCTCGCCGACGGCGGCGAGGAGAGCGCCTGCGGCTGGCTCAAGGACCGCTACGGCCTCTCCTGGCAGATCACCCCCCGCGTTCTGATCGACCTGATCGCCGATCCGGACCGGGCCAAGGTCGACCGCGTCATGGCGGCCATGATGCGGATGCGGAAGCTGGAGATCCAGCCGCTCCTCGACGCGGCGCGGGGGTGAGGCCGTGAGTGCCGCGCCCTACCGCTGCATCCTCTACCTCAGGGCCACCCCCGAGCACGTCTGGCACGCGCTCACCAACGCGGACGAGTCCGCCGTCTACTGGGGCCACCGCAACGTCTCGACCTGGCTGCCCGGCGCCCGCTGGGAGCACCGGCGCGCCGACGACTCCGGCACCGCCGACGTGGCCGGCACCGTCGAGACCGCCGAACGCCCGCACCTGCTGGTCACCACCTGGGCCGGTCCGGACGAGCAGCGCCCGGCCGGGCCCTCCTGGGTCACCTTCGAGCTCCAGGGGCACCTGGACCTCACCCGGCTCACCGTCACGCACGACCGGCTCGCCGACGAGGCCGAGCGCGCCGACGCCGAAGCCGGCTGGTCGGCCGTCCTGTCCAACCTGAAGACCTACCTGGAGAGTGGCCGGCCGCTCCCGCAGGAACCCTGGTCGATGCCCTGACACCCGGCCGCGGGGCGTGTCCGACCGTTCCCGCCCGGCGCACGACGCTCCCCAGGTCAGAACACCTAGGCCCGCTCGCCCGCCCGGTTGCCGCGCCAGAGCCGGGCCAGCCGGGCGGGCCGCAGCCGCCCGGAGCGCAGCCGCTCGCCGCGGGCGAGCCGGCGCAGCCACGCGAAGCGGGAGAACCGCTCCCGGTTCGCCACCGAGGCCCGGTCCAGCTCCTCCATCAGCCGCCGGCTGCGGTGTTCGAGGTCCAGCTCGTCCAGGATCCGGTCCACCTCGGCCAGCAGCGCGCCGTGCAGCTGCCACGCCTCCGGGTGCAGCTGCACCTGCCGCAGCAGCAGCTCCGCGACGTTCTCGCGGCTGGCCCAGGCGGCGGCCAGCTCCGAGGTGAGCCGCCGTTCGGCCTCCTCGGCGTTACTGCTCACCTGGGTGGTGACCAGCACCGCGAAGCTCACCAGGGCCCCGCCGACGTGCGCCAGCAGCTCCTCCAGCGCCACCGCGACGTCGGCCGGGAGGAGCCGCTCGCCCGGTGCGCGCCGCTTGGCCAGGTCGGTCAGCGAGCGGGCCAGCACCCGGATCACCACCACGCAGATCTCCAGCGTGTCCAGCCCCGTGCGCAGCACCAGCCGGGAGAGCAGGCCCTCGCTGATCCGCGGGTTGAGCCGCAGGCTGTCCTCGGCCTGCCGCAGCGCCCCGTCCACGTCGGCGATGGCCTGGTCCAGCCGCCGGGCCTCGTGCAGGCGCTCGGCCGCGCGCTCGACCGGAGTGGGCCGGCCGAGCTCCTCGGCGATGCCGTTCAGCAGGTGACGGGCGCGCCGGGCGAGGTCCTCGATCGACTCGCCGGCCGTGTCCACCCAGACCGGCGGCGCGAACACCAGGTTGAACAGCAGCCCGACGACGGCGCCGATCAGGGTCTCCAGCACCCGGTCCCAGGCCTGTGAGGTCACCTGCGAGACGCCCAGGATGAGCATCGCGCTGATCGCCACCTCCTGGACGAACTCGTCCACCCGGACGAACCGGCCGATCGTCAGCGAGGCCAGGATGATCAGCCCGAGGCTCCACCAGGAGAGCCCGACCACCGAGCTGAACCCGATCGCGATCAGCACCCCGACGACCACCGAGTTGACCCGGCGGATGCTGGTGGTCAGCGTCGAGTAGACGGTGACCTGGACCACCAGCAGCGCCGTCAGCGGCGCGGTCAGCGGGGCCGGCTCACTGCTCAGCTGGGTGGCCACCGCGTACGACAGGGTGGCGGCCACCGTCGCCCGGATCGTCTGGACGACGAAGGGTTCTCGGGCGCCGCGGCGCAGTGCGGTCGCGAAGGACTCCGGTAGTAGGGCCATGCCGCCCTTCTTCCCCCGTGACGCGGCCTCCACCGCCGAACCGCCGGACCGCTACCCGAAAGAGCCGCCCGCCGGCGCGGCCGGGGGTGGTGCTACGGCTGCTTGCGCTGGTCGCGGAGCAGCTTCCACGGCGCCATCGCCGACTCGACCTGCACCCCGAGGCTCATCTTCGACGCGCCCTTGATCCGCTCCTCGAAGCGGATCGGCACCTCCCGGATGGTCAGCCCGCGCTTGACGACGCGGTAGTTCAGCTCGACCTGGAACGAGTACCCGTTGCTGTTCACCGAGGGCAGGTCGATCGCCCGCAGGGTCTCCGCCCGCCAGGCCTTGAAACCGGCGGTGGCGTCGCGGACCCCGAGGCTGAGGATCGTGTTGACGTAGAAGTTCGCCCAGGCCGACAGGGCCTTGCGGTGCCACGGCCACTCCTCGGCGGTCGAGCCGCCGGGCACGTAGCGGGAGCCGATGACGACGGCGGTGTCGTCCGCCAGCAGCGTCTCCACCATCACCGGGAGCACCGACGCGGGGTGCGAGAGGTCGGCGTCCATCTGGATCACCACGTCCGCGCCCTCCTCCAGGGCCCGGGTCATGCCCGCGATGTACGCCCGCCCGAGGCCGTCCTTCTCGGTGCGGTGCAGCACGCCGACCGTGCCGGGGGAGTCCGCCGCGAGCTTGTCCGCGACGTCCCCGGTGCCGTCGGGGGAGTTGTCGTCGACCACCAGCAGGTTCAGGCCGGGCAGCTTGAGGTCCGCGAGCAGCCCGGCGAGGACCGGGAGGTTCTCCCGCTCGTTGTACGTGGGTACGACGACAACGACCTTGGGGGAGTCCTCGACCATGTTCTATCCCTCGCGCGATCCCCGGCCCGTGGCGCGCCGTCGGCGCCTGCACCCGGCCGGACAGTTGTTCATTTCGGTCGGGCGAGTCTAGCCGCGTGGGGATCGGCGGGTTCCACCGCGGGTGCCCGGTGGTAGACCCGGGGGCGCCGAGCGGGCGACGCGCGGGGGCGCGCCCGCCGCGTTCCCGGGTACCGGTGACCAGGTCACATAGCCTGACCGGGCCGTCCGTCCGGCGGCCAGTGGTCGGGAGCCGCACGAGGGTGGGCGGCCGGCGTCGTGGACAGGGGAGTACGTGGGCTCGTCAGCTTCGGCCGATCCGGGGGCCGCTCGGGGGCCCGCCCCGTCGGTACGACAGCGAATTCGCGCGTGGCTGCTCCAAGGCGCCGAGACGGCGACACAGCACCCGGGCCCCCACGCCCAGGCCCCCGTCGAGCACAAGGGCCAGCGCTGGTGGCGGGTGATGTGCCTGACCGGCTTGGACTACTTCTCCACGCTCGGCTACCAGCCCGGGATCGCCGCGCTGGCGGCCGGCCTGCTGTCGCCGGTGGCGACCATCGTGCTGGTGCTGGTCACGCTGTTCGGTGCGCTGCCGGTGTACCGGCGGGTGGCACAGGAGTCCCCGCACGGCGAGGGCTCGATCGCGATGCTGGAGCGGCTGCTGTCGTTCTGGAAGGGCAAGCTCTTCGTCCTGACGCTGCTGGGCTTCGCCGCGACCGACTTCATGATCACCATCACCCTGTCCGCCGCCGACGCCACCGCGCACCTGGTGGAGAACCCGCACCTGCACAGCGCGCTGAGCGGCCGGCAGGTGCTGATCACGCTGATCCTGGTGGCCCTGCTCGGTGGCGTCTTCCTGAAGGGGTTCAGTGAGGCGATCGGCCTGGCCGTGGTGCTGGTCGCGGTCTACCTGAGCCTGAACGTGGTCGTCGTCATCACCGGTCTCTGGGAGGTCCTCCGGGCCCCGCACCTGGTCACCGACTGGAAGGACGCGCTGATCGCCGAGCACGGCAACGCGATCGCGATGATCGGAGTCGCGCTGATCACGTTCCCCAAGCTGGCGCTCGGCCTGTCCGGCTTCGAGACCGGCGTCGCCGTGATGCCGCACATCGAGGGCGACCCGGACGACACCGAGGAGAAACCGACCGGCCGGATCCGCGGCGCCCGCAAGCTGCTGACCACGGCGGCGCTGATCATGAGCGTCTTCCTGATCACCACCAGCTTCATCACCACGCTGCTCATCCCCAAGCCGGCCTTCCAGCCCGGCGGCGCGGCCAACGGACGCGCCCTCGCTTACCTGGCCCACGAGTACCTCGGCAACACCTTCGGCAGCATCTACGACCTCTCCACCATCCTCATCCTCTGGTTCGCCGGCGCCTCCGCGATGGCCGGGCTGCTCAACCTGATGCCCCGCTACCTGCCCCGCTACGGCATGGCTCCGGACTGGGCCCGCGCGGTGCGCCCGACCGTCCTGGTGCTGACCGCCATCGGCTTCCTGGTGACGTGGCTCTTCGACGCCAGCGTGGACGCCCAGGGCGGCGCGTACGCCACCGGGGTGCTGGTGCTGATCAGCTCCGCCGCCATCGCCGTCACCATCGCCGCCCACAAGGCGAGGGAACGCAACTGGACGATCGGCTTCGCGGTGATCGCGGCGGTCTTCCTCTACACCACGGCGGTGAACATCGCCGAGCGGCCGGACGGCGTCAAGATCGGCGCCTGCTTCATCGCCGGCATCATGCTGCTGTCGCTGCTCTCCCGGCTCAAGCGTGCCTTCGAACTGCGGGTCACCGACGTCGTCCTGGACGAGGCGGCGGAACGTTTCGTCCGCGACTACACCCACCGGCCGCTGCGGCTGATCGCCAACGAGCCCAACAACCGCGACCTCGTGGAGTACCAGGAGAAGAAGCGGCAGATCCGGGCGGACAACGACATCCCGGCCGAGGACGACCTGGTCTTCGTGGAGGTCACCGTACGCGACCCCTCGGAGTTCGAGGCCGTGCTGCGCGTCCACGGCGAGGTGCTGCACGACCGCTACCGGGTGCTCTCGCTGGAGAGTTCCAGCGTGTCGAACGCGCTGGCGGCGCTGCTGCTGACGGTCCGCGACCGGACGGGGCAGCAGCCGCACATCTACTTCGAGTGGACGGAGGGCAATCCGTTCGCGCAGTTCCTGCGGTTCTTCCTGTTCGGCCATGGCGAGGTCGCCCCGGTCACCCGCGAGGTGCTCCGGGAGGCCGAGCCGGACCGGCGCCGCCGCCCCCGCGTCCACGTCGGCTGAGGCCTCGGCCGCTCCCGAGCGGCCCGCCCGGGCCCGGGGCCGTCACCTGCTGGGGCGGGACCTGCTCCAGGCGGGGGCGACGAGGGCGATCAGGGCGACGGCGAAGACGAGCTGGAGGAGGTGACGGATCCAGTCGATGCCGGAGGTGTGGCGGACGCCGACCCAGCCGGCCACCGCGTTGCCGAGCAAGGCACCGGCGGCGCCGAGCAGCATCGTCAGCCACCACGGGATCGCCTGCGGGCCGCGCAGGATCAACTTGGCGATCACGCCCAGCACGAAGCCGATGAGCAGAATCCACAGGAGCTGGAACATCGCATTCCACCTTTCGAGGCGCGTCGTCACATGATCGCCCGGATCGCCGGGCCCGGCACGTCGGAGCGGTGCGTGGCGGCCGCGCGCCCGGTGTCGGCAGGCCCGGAATCTGCGTCGAGTTGTCTGGACAGCTTGGGGTCGACGGGTCGTCACCGAGCCGACATGCGGCACTCTGGCGCCGTCCATCTGGGGCACGTAGACATAACGGGTCTGGGCCGAAACCAGCCCCCGCCCAGCGCCCGTGACAAGGAGCAAGCTCCCGATGAGTCCGATGCCCGAACTCTCGCGCCGCACGATCCTCGGCGGTGCGGCGGCGGCCGCCGTGCTGTCCGCCCTCCCGCTCAGCGTGCGCGAGGCGCTGGCCGCGCCGGCGAAGCCCGGCAAGCTGGCGGACATCCGGCATGTCGTGGTGTTCATGCAGGAGAACCGCGCGTTCGACCACTACTTCGGCACGCTGGCCGGGGTGCGCGGCTTCGGCGACCGGACGGCGGTGCGCGGGGTCAACGGGCGCACGGTGTTCCACCAGCCCGACCCGAGCCGCAAGGAGGGCCACCTGCTGCCCTTCCCGATGAACGCCGCGCACACCAACGCCTACCAGCAGGGTGCGCCGGCCTTCGGCTTCGTCGACTCGATGAACGCCTGGAAGGACGGCCTCGCCGACGGCTCGGTCACCCGCCGCTCCGGCGGCTGGCTCGGCCAGGGCTACTACGAGCCCGCCGACATGCCGTTCTACAACGCGCTCGCCTCCGTCTTCACCACCTGTGACGCCTACTACGCGTCCGTGCAGTGCAACACCAACACCAACCGCGACCACCTGATGACCGGTACCAGCGGCGGCACCGTGCGGGACACCCCGGTGACCGACAACACCGAGATCCCCGGCGGCTACGAGTGGACCACCTACGCCGAGCGGCTGGAGCGGGCCGGCGTCAGCTGGAGGACGTACCAGGCACTGGACAACTTCGACGACAACGCCCTCGCCTGGTTCGCGCCCTTCGTCAAGGCCAAGCCCGGCGAGCCGCTGTACGAGCGCGGCATGCGCGCGGTCGGCGACCCGGCGAGGAAGAACGACCCCTTCGCGATGGGCGACGCGCTGGTCGAGGCCTTCTCCGCCGACGTCCAGGCCGACCGGCTGCCGCAGGTCTCCTGGCTGGTCGCGCCCGCGGCGCTCTCCGAGCACGCCAACTACGCGCCGCCGAACGGCGAGCACCTGACGGCCAGGCTGCTGGCCGCGCTGGCGGCCAAGCCGGAGGTCTGGGAGAAGACCGTCTTCATCCTCAACTACGACGAGCACGGCGGCTTCTTCGACCACCAGCTGCCGCCCGTACCGCCGCTCGCCGCCGGGGGCGGCAAGTCGACCGTTCCGGTGGACGGCGAGGTCGTGGTCCGGGTGAGCAAGGGCGGCTCGACCTACCACCGGGTGGTGAGCCAGGACGGAACGTACCGGGTAAAGGCCGCCGACGGCTCGCCGGCCTGGTCCGACACCCTGCCGGCCGGGGAGACGCTGGTCTCCGGCCCGTACCCGATGGGCCTCGGCGTCCGGGTGCCGATGATCGTCGTCTCGCCGTGGACCCGCGGCGGCGTGGTCGACTCCACCGTCTACGACCACACCTCGGTGCTGCGGTTCCTGGAGCAGTGCTTCGGCGTCCAGGAGCCCAACATCAGCCCCTGGCGGCGCGCGATCTGCGGCGACCTCACCAACGTGTTCGACTTCTCCGGCCGCAATCCGGTCTGGCCGCAGCTGCCGGACACCAGCGGCAACCGGCAGAAGGTGGTCGACACCGGCAAGCTGCCCGCCCCGACCGTGCCCAGCCCGCAGACCTTCCCGCAGCAGCAGCGCGGCACCCGCACCGCGCGCCCGCTGCCGTACGACCTGCTGGTCAAGCCACGGCTGAAGGGCGACGAGCTGACGCTGGACCTCATCAACCAGGGCCGCCAGGGCGCCGTCCTCGCCGTCTACCCGGCGCCGGGCACTGCGCCGCGCCACTACACGGTGGGCGCGAAGTCCCGCCTCTCCGACGTCTGGACGGTCGGCCCGGACGGTTACGACCTGCGGGTGCACGGCCCGAACGGCGCGCTCTGGCACCTGCGCGGGGACGCCGCCTCCGCGTACGAGATCTCGCTCTCCGAGGAGCAGAACGGCAAGGTGCTGGAGGTGGACGTGATCAACCGCTCGCGGACCGCCCAGACCTTCCTGGTGGGCGACCTCGCCTACGGCGACGGGCTGCGCGAGGTCCGGGTCGCGGCCGGCGACGACAGGACCGTCAACGTCAAGGTCGGCCCCGAGGGCTGGTACGACGTCGCGGTCGGCGTCCGTGGAGACCTCGCCTTCCGCCGCCGGATCGCCGGGCGCTTCCCCTGGGACGGCGAGCACCTGCAGACCGACCCGGCGATGGGCCTGGCCGACCCGCTCTCCCTCGACGTCACCCTCAAGGCGGCCTCCGCCACCATCGACGAGGCGATCCTGCTGCCCGGCCGCCCGGCCCGGATCTCCGCCCGGTTCACCACCACCGCCGCGCTCACCGCGATCGAGGCGCAGCCGGTCGTCCCGGCCGGCTGGACGGTCGCCGCCGTCACCGCCCCGCCCGCCGCCCTGGCCGCGGGCGCCGTGGCGACGGCGGAGTGGGACGTCACCCCGCCCGCCCGGCTGCCCGACGGCGCCACCCACCGCATCCTGGTGACCGCCCGCGCCCTGGCCGGTGACCGCTTCGCCCTCGCCGACGGCGAACTCGCGGCCCGCACCGCCCCGGTGATGGCCGGCCACCTGCTCGGTGAGGACTTCGAGTCGCTGGCCGGCGCACTCCGGCCACTGGACGGCGTGCTCGGCTGGACGCAGCAGGCGCCGCAGGGCTGGTCGGTGGTCAACGCCCCCGCCATGCCGCAGGGCACCGTCCGCCTCCAGGGCTGGACCTTCCACACCAAACGCGCCTGGTCCACGCCGGCCGGCCAGGACCGCGGCAACTTCACCCGCGGCCTCGGCATCCTCGCCGTCGCCGACCCGGACGACTGGGACGACACCGGCGCTCCGTCCCGCAAGGGCGTCTTCGACTCCACCCTCGTCTCGCCCGCCGTCCCGATCCCGGCAGGCACGGGCACCCTGCACCTCGCCTTCGACTCCCACTACCGCCAGGAGGCCCCGCAGAAGGCGACGGTCACCGCCGTCTTCGACGACGGCACCGAGACCCGCCTGCTCGCCTACGGCAGCGACGCGACCGGAAACGACAACGCCGGCAAGGACGTCCAGAACACCTTCGTCACCAAGCAGTTCGCCGTCCCCGCCGGCGCCCGCACGGTGACCCTGAAGTTCCGGATGTACGACGCCGGCAACAACTGGTACTGGGCCGTCGACCACATCCGCCTCGCCCCCAGGCCCATCACCGCCTGACGCCTCGGCTGGCCCCGGCCCGCGCACCCCGCCCGCCCGGGGAGCGCGGGCCGCGCGCGTGGGGAGCGGATTCGCGCCGGGTGATCGCCGGATCGGGCCGGAAAGTCGCTGTGCGTCAATGCGGCGTCACGTCAGGATGTCATGGACGCGGACACGCCGCGTCGACGAGAGGAGCCGAGAGCCGTGATCCGTCTTAGGGCTGCCGCCCTGACCCTGGGCTGTACCGCTGCTGCGCTGACCCTGACGATGTCCACCGCGCACGCCGCGCCGGGGGACACCACCAACGTCTGCGGGTCCGTGCTCACCCCGAGCGGGTTCGTCGACGTGCAGTGGTGGAACAGCGCCGGCTGCGGGGCGGGCACCTTCAGCCCCAACTCCAAGAAGATCATGCAGCTCACCGGCTACCCGGTGGGCACCGTGGTCAACGCCTGCGCCTCCACCTGGCCGCCGGCGGGCTGGGTGCAGGTCAGCGACTTCTACAGCTCCAGCTGCAACTACTCCGCGGTGCCCAGCTTCAGCAAGAACTCCTGGCAGCTGAAGCGCGTCTCCTGACGCCCCGCCGCCAGGTCCTGTCCGGCCGGTCGTGCCGGGCGCGCGATCGACCGGACAGGACCTACTCCTCGCGGACGGCCGCCACCGCCTCGCGGACGTCCGGGTCGGCGTCGTCGGCGAGCCCGTCCAGCACCTCGGCCACGCCCGGGGTGGACCAGCGGGCGATGGTCCAGACCAGTTCCTCGCGTACGGCGGCCTCCGGGTGACCGGCCAGCCCGGCGAGCCGGTCCACCGGGCCGCGGCGGCGCAGGGAGAACCAGTGCAGGGCCTCGCGCAGCACCGCCGGATCGCCCGGATCGCCCGCCGCGGCGATCCGGGCGAGCAGGACGCGCACCGGCGGTGGCGGGCCGTCCAGCGGGTGCGGACGGCGCTCGCGCAGGCGGCGCCCGCCGTACTCGCCGCGGATCCGGCAGCCGGCACAGGTGCAGGGGCGGGTGCCGTGCGCATCCGGCCGGTAGCGCCAGCCCGCCACCTGCGGCGCGCTGCGGATCCGGTGCACCTCACGGGCCGTCACCGCGCGGGGCAGGAAGACCTCCCAGCCGCGCGGGTCGTCCAGGGCGGCGACCCGCCGGACCGCCTCGGCAGCCGGTACCAGCTGCTGGGTGCCCCGGGCGCGGTGCCCGTAGTGGCCGACCAGCACGGGCTGCTCGTCGTCCAGCCGGACGTGCACCGCGACCAGGCCGCCCCTCGTCCCGAACCCGGCCAGCTCGCGCAGCCACTGGTGGGTCAGCGTGTACGAGGGGAGCACCGGGAAGCAGTACACGCCGCGCGCCCCGCCCTGCCCCCGGCTGTCGGCCCGGATGCCGGCCCGCCGGATCCGGGCCGCGCTCGCCGCCGAGGCCAGATGTACGAAGATCGCCATGGAGCGGGATGCTAGCGCGCTGCCCAGGGCAGGGGGCTAGGGCAGGAGCGAGGGGACGAGGGGCCGGAAGTTCCGGAACGAATTCCTCCGGACGTGTCGAATCCGGCGGAGGAACCGCGCCGTACAGGGTGAGGCCGCGGACGCGTGCCGGGAGGCGATCCGGCCGACCGCCAACAGGGTCGAGCGGGCCGCACTCGCGCGGCGGCTGGGCGCCCTGCCGGGCTGACCGTGCCCGGCCCGCGCGGTCGGGCCTCGCGGCCGGTCAGGGCACCCGACCGGGCAGGCCGTCCGGCCGGGCACGACACCCGACCGGAGGGCCTCGCGGCAGGTCGGGTCTCTCGACCGGTCAAGTCTCTCGATCATTGAGATATATGATGCGACCGACCGTCACCGGCCCCGGCACGAAGGGCGCTTCACGATGCTCACCGGCAGCCCCACCGCCCGGCGCCGAGCCCGGCTGCTGATCCCGTTCGCCCTGCTGATCGTCTGGCTGGGCCTCGGCGGGGCGTTCGGCTCGTACGCGGGCAGGCTCTCCGAGGTCGCCACCAACGACCGGGCCGCCTTCCTGCCGCGCAGCGCGGAGTCGACCGAGGTGGCCCGGCTCGGGCAGGAGTTCCAGACCGCCGCCACGCTGCCGGTGATCGTGGTCTGGGAGAGCCGCACCGGGGCCGTCGGCGAGGCGCAGCGCGCCGCCGCCGAGCGCGCCCTGGCCGCGGCCGCCGGCGTCCCCGGCGCCACCGGGCGGGTGTCGCCCGCCGTGCCCGCCGGGGACGGCCGCGCCCTGCAGGGCGTCGTCCAGCTCCGTGCCGACCTCGGGCGGCAGACCGGCGACAGCGTCCGCGCGGTGCGCGAACTCGCCGCCCGGGTACCGGACACCACCGTCGGCCTGGCCGGCCCGGCCGCGGTCGCGGCCGACCTCGGCGCCGCCTTCGCCGGCATCGACGGACTGCTGCTCGGCGTCGCCCTCGGTGTGGTGCTGCTGATCCTGCTCGCGGTCTACCGGGCCGTCCTGCTGCCCCTGCTGGTCATCCTCGGCGCGGTGTTCGCCCTCGGGATCGCCTGCGCCCTGGTCTACCTGCTCGCCGGCCACGGCCTGGTCCGGGTGGACGGCCAGGTGCAGGGCCTGCTCTCGATCCTGGTGATCGGTGCGGCCACCGACTACGGGCTGCTGCTCTCCGCCCGCTTCCGGGAGGAACTGCACCTGCACGGCGACCGGTTCGCCGCGATGCGCACCGCCTGGCGGCGGTCGGTCGAGCCGATCGCCGCCTCCGGCGCGACCGTCGCCCTCGGGCTGCTCGTCCTGCTGCTCTCCGACCTGACCAACAACCGGGCGCTCGGGCCGGTCGGCGCGGTCGGGATCGGCTGTGCGGTGCTCTCCGCGCTCACCTTTCTGCCCGCCGCCCTCGCCCTGCTCGGCCGCGCCGCCTACTGGCCGGCCCGGCCGGCCGCCGACGGACGGGCTCCGGTGCACGCCGTCTGGGAGCGGGTGGCCGCCCTGGTCGGCCGCCGGCCGCGCGCCACCTGGGCGGCGAGCCTGGCGGTGCTCGCCGCCCTGGCCGCGTTCGCGCCCACCCTGGACTCCGGCGGCGTGCCGCAGAGCGAGCTGTTCGTCAAGGCCCAGTCCTCGGCGGCCGGCCAGCGGCTGCTCTCGGCGCACTTCGCGGGCGGCTCGGGCAACCCGGCCGTCGTCCTCGCCGAGGCCGGGCAGGCCGAGGCGGTGGCCGCCGCGGCCGCCGTCCCCGGGACGGCCGGCGTCCGGCCGTACACGGGTGGGGCGCCGGGAGGGGTGCCGGGGGGCGGTCCCAAGGTGGTGGACGGGCGGGTCCGGCTGGACGTGACGCTCGCCGACCCGGCCGACAGCGACGAGGCCATCGCCACCGTTCGCCGCCTGCGGCAGGCGGTGCACGCGGTGCCGGGCGCGGACGCGCTGGTCGGCGGGTACACCGCGCAGCAGTACGACACCCGGGTCACGGCGGAGCACGACCGGTCGTTCATCATGCCGGTGGTGCTGCTCTGCATCCTCGCCGTGCTCGTCCTGCTGCTGCGCTCGCTGCTGGCACCCGTCCTGCTGGCCGCCACCGTCGCGCTCTCCTACCTGGCCACGCTCGGCGTCAGCGCGCTGGTCTTCCCGCACGTCTTCGGCTTCACCGCCACCGACCCCTCGGTGCCGCTGTACGGGTTCGTGTTCCTGGTCGCGCTGGGCGTGGACTACAACATCTTCCTGATGACCCGGGTGCGCGAGGAGGCGCAGCGGGTCGGCACCCGGGAGGGGGTGCTGCGCGGGCTGACCGCGACCGGCGGGGTGATCACCTCGGCCGGGGTGGTGCTCGCCGCGACCTTCGCCGCGCTCGGCGTGATCCCGCTCGCGTTCCTTGCCCAGATCGCCTTCATCGTGGCCTTCGGAGTGCTGCTGGACACGCTGCTGGTGCGGTCTCTGCTGGTGCCCGCGCTGGTCCGCGACCTCGGGGAGGGGGTCTGGTGGCCCGCCCGGCCGGGCCGGGTGACGGCTCGTCCGGCGGTGCCGGAGCAGGTCGGCGAGCGGGTCTGACGGCGCCCGTCGGCGGGTGCCGTCGGCGCGCGCCGCGGGTGAGCGCCGCCCGTTAGGCTGAACGGGTCAGCACGCCGTACACGACCCGGAGCGGATGATCTTGTCGGAGCAGGAGCCGAGCACGCCCCCGACGATGCCCGTAGCGGCCGACACGCCGGCTCTCGGGCGGCTCCTCCAGGACCTCGCCTCCGAGCTGCACCTGCTCGGCCACGGCTTCGCCGCCGCGAGCGGCCTGCACGCCACCGACGTCCAGGCGCTGCTGGCCGTCATGCGGGCGGCGCCCGGGCAGGACGGCGGCCCCGGCGGGGTCACCCCCGGCCGGCTGCGCGAGGAGCTGGCCCTCACCTCGGGCGCCGTCACCGCGGTGCTGGACCGCCTGGAGCGCGCCGGGCACATCCGGCGCACCCGGGACGCCGCCGACCGCCGGCAGGTGCTGGTGCACTACCTGCCGGGTGCCGGGCTGATGGCCGCCGAGTGGTTCGCGCCGGTCGCGCGGCGCACGGAGGTGGTGCGCGGGGAGTTCACGGCGGCGGAGCTGGCCGCGGTGGCCCGCTTCCTCGGCCGGCTCACCGGCGAGCTGGAGGAACTGCGGCACACGCGCTGATCGCGCCACCCGCGCTGACCGCGCCACCCGCGCCCGCGCTGACCGTGCCCCCCGCGAGCTCTATCGGCCGAGCCGACGGGTGATCAGCGCGTCCAGACCGTCGAGGATGCGCTCCAGGCCGAACGCCAGGGCCTGGTCGTGGCCGTCCTGTGCCGTCATCGCCACCGCGAGCGCGGGGAAGCGGTCGGCGTGCTCCTGGACCAACCCGCCGAGGACGGCCAGCATCTGCGACTCGGGTTCGCCGCCCGGCCCGGCGGCCCGGGCCTGCTCGGCGATGCCGCGGACGTGGCCGGCCAGCAGGACGGCGGCGTCCATCCGCTCGGGCCCGGTCAACCCGTTGCCGTCCAGTGCGGCCACCACCCGCTCCAGCCAGGCGAGTTCCCTCGGGCCCATCACCCGGGGGCCGACGGGGGCGTCCAGCAGCCAGGGGTGGGCGCCGAAGACATCGGTCAACTGTGCGGACCAGTCGCGGAGTTGCTCGCGCCAGTCGGGTGCGCCGGTGGCCGCGGCGGGTTCGCCGACCGCCTCCTCGACCATCAGCGCGACCAGCTCCGCCTTGCCCGGCACATACCGGTAGAGCGACATCTTCGTGTAGTCGAGCCGTCCGGCCACCCGCTGCATCGAGACGGCGCCGAGCCCCTCCGCGTCCGCGATCTCGATGCCGGCCCGGGCGATCCGCTCCAGGGTGAGCGCCGGCTTGGGCCCCCGGGTCGGTTTCGGGTGGGGGCCCCAGAGCAGTCGTGCCGTGTCGGCCGCCCCGCTGCCGGATCCGCTGCTCAATTCCCGCTCCCGTCCTGCCTCCGGCGCCGGCTCCTTGCCGAACCGGCCCCACTGT
Source organism: Kitasatospora sp. NPDC022785 (assembly GCF_055561295.1). NCBI lineage: Bacteria > Bacillati > Actinomycetota > Actinomycetes > Kitasatosporales > Streptomycetaceae > Kitasatospora > Kitasatospora sp. NPDC022785. The sequence goes on from NZ_JBVHHB010000029.1 coordinate 15,828, forward strand.
GTCTACCGTACACAGCAGCAATCAGTGTCTGGCGGACACAGTTTCTGGCGGGCGACGGACCGCGCCGCGCCCCGCCGGCTTGCGGCGGGCCGCGGCGATCTCATCGGATGGAGCGGTTTCTCATGGGCACGAAGGTCCTCATCTCGGGGGCGAGCATCGCCGGGCCCGCGCTGGCCCACTGGCTGGGGCGGTACGGCTTCGAACCGACCGTCGTCGAGCTGGCCCCCGCCCTGCGCGGCGGCGGCCAGGCCGTCGACTTCCGCGGCGAGACCCACCTGACGGTGCTGGAACGGATGGGCGTGCTGGACGAGCTTCGCCGGATGGGCACCGGCGGCAGCCCGATGAGCTTCGTCGACCGGCGCGGCCGTCAGCTGCTCCACCTGCCGGCCGACTTCGCCGGAGGCGACGTCGAGGTGCCGCGCGGCGAGCTGGCCCAGGTGCTGTACCGGCACAGCCTGCCCACCACCGAGTACGTCTTCGGCGACTCGATCACCGCGCTGGAGGAGACGCCCACCGGCGTCCGGGCGGAGTTCCGGCACGGCGCGCCGCGCGCGTTCGACCTGGTGATCGGCGCCGACGGGCTGCACTCCAACGTCCGCCGGCTGGCCCTCGGGCCCGAGCGGCGCTACGTCCGCCACCTCGGCTACTACGCCGCCACCTGGCAGCTTCCCAACGACCTGGGCCTCGCGCCCGGTTCGGTCGGCCTCAATGTGCCGGGCCGGCTCGCCTCCGTCGGCGCGGACCACCGTGACCCGGCCAGGGCCGGCGCCTTCTTCCTCTTCGCCTCGCCCGAACTCGCCTACGACCGGCACGACGTCGAACAGCAGAAGACGCTGGTCAGGGACGCCTTCGCCGGCCTCGGCTGGGAGGTGCCCCGGCTGCTGGAGAGCCTGCGCGAGGCCCCGGAGCTGTACTTCGACTCGATCAGCCGGGCGGACGTGCCCGTCTGGTCCACCGGCCGGATCGCCCTGGTCGGCGACGCCGCCTGCGGCGCCACCATCGGCGGCATGGGCACCGGCACCGCCGTGGTCGCCGCGTACGTCCTGGCCGGTGAACTCGCCCGCGCCCGCGGTGACCACCGCGCCGCCTTCGCCCGGTACGAGAACACCGTCCGCGGCTACGCCGAGGGCTGCCAGAAGGGCGGCGACCGCACCGGCCCGTTCCTCGCCCCGGGGACGGCGGCCGGCCTGCGGGTGCGCAACGGGCTGCTGGGGCGGCGGTGGATCCTCAACCGGATGCTGGAGCTGGGCAGGAAGGTCGGCAGCACCATCGAACTGCCCGACTACGAAGCGGAGTCGGCGGCACACTGACCGGTGCGGCCCCGCCGTCCGGCGGGTTCATCTCATGGGCGTGATCCGGGTGCCGCCGTCCAGCACGGCCTCCACCGAGACGGTGGCCCGCGCCGGCCGTTCGACGGCGAGGGTGTGGTCGGGCGCGGGCCGGTCGGCCGTCCAGTCGGGGCCCTTGGCGGTGATCCGGGCGACCCGGCGGCTGCCCGCCGCCAGCAGGAACTCGGTGCCCTGCGGGGAGCGCCACCACGTCCAGCCGACGGTGTCCTGCTCGAACCGGCTGCACGCCCGCCCGGGCCCGCCCCCGGTGTGCTGCGGGCTGCGCGCCCCCGGCAGCAGGACGGCGGTCGCGGCGCTGCCCTCGCCGTTCCACCGGTCCGCCCGCAGACAGACCCAGGACGCCGCGCCCGCGTTCTGCGGCAGCTGCTGCACCGCGAACGCCCAGAGGTCCAGCTGCTTGACCCCCGGCGTGGCGTCCGGCACCGCGCAGCCGCCGTGCGCCCAGGCCTGGAGCGCCTCCGGGGTGACCGCCTCGCGGGGCTCGCGGTCCGGCTGGGTGCGGTCCGGCGGCGGGGTGTAGCTGAGATGGGCGGGGACGAGCCCGCCGAGGTCGGCCAGCAGGAAGGCGTGCTTCTCGGCGATCACGGGGGAGGAGTGCAGCTGGAGCACGGTGGCGCCCCGGCAGTCCGCGAGCGGCCCGGGGGAGCTGATGGCCGCCGGGGCCCCCGGGGCCGCGGCCGTCACCCCGTCCGCGCGGTCCAGCGGCTTGGCGGGAGCGTCCGGCTGGTCGATCCGCCGGGTTTCGGCCGCGTCGATCCAGGGGGCGAGCAGGTAGCGGGCGGAGGTGCCCTGGCGGCGCAGCGCCACCGCGCCCGCAGTGGTGACGGAGGAGTCGTCGGCCCGGGCGAGGTCGAGCCCGCCGCCGCGCCCGTCGCTGTAGCGGGCCAGCCGCCCGCCGTCGTACAGCACCACCACGGCCGTGCCGTCGACCGTGCCGGCGAACAGCAGGTGCGGCGTCCTGGTGGGCGGGGCGGTGTCCGTGCCCGGCTCGGCCCTGGTCTGCGGGCCGGGCCGGTCGGCCTGCGCCCAGGCGGTGAGCGCCCGCCCGAGCAGGGTGGTGTCGTCGCGGCGGTCGCCACGGGCGGGCCACGCGGAGAAGTCGAGCCGTGCGGTGTGCTGCCACTGGTCCGGCGCGACCCGGACCAGCCGGGCCGGGTCGGGCGCCGCCCCGGCCGGCGGCGCGGGGAGCGGGTGGCCGGCGGCCGGGCCGCCGCCGGCGGAGGATCCGGACAGCACGGCGGCCGTGGTGGTGAGCGCCAGCGCGGCCACCGCGAGCGAGGCGCCCACGCTGCGGCGGCGGCGCAGCAGGTCGGTCGGCTGGACACGGACGGCGCAGGGGTCGAAGGCGGGCAGTTCCGGCGTGGCGGTGGGGAGTCCGGCCGCCCGGTCGACGGCCCGGTCCGGCTCGGCGGCCCCGGCCGCTCGCAGCACCTCGGCGGCCTGCCCGGGCGTCAGGCCCTCGACCGCCAGCAGCGCGAACGCCGCCCGCGCGGACGCGTCCAGACCGGCCAGCTCCCGGTCGAGCGCCGCGTCTTCCTCCCCGCCGCCCGGGGTGAACAGCCGCACCCCCCAGACCCGTGGCGCGAGCAGCCGGTCCACGGGCCGCGGCCGCAGGGCGGCGCGGAGCACCCGCAGCCGGAGCGCGGCGTACACCTGGTCCTCGTCCGGGCCGGCCGGGGCGCCCGGGCCGGCGGGGCGGCGCCAGCGGGAGGGCAGGGCGCACTGGACGGCCGCGTGCGCGGCGAGGACGCGGCTGTGGCGGTCCCGGTCGGCGGGCAGGGCCAGGTACGCCAGCCGCACCAGCCGGCGGTAGTGGCGTACCAGGGCCGCCTCGGCCCGTGCCACCGGGCGCACGGAGGCGCCTTGCGGCGATGGTCCGGCTGTCCGTCCTGCCAACGCGTCCTCCCCGGAGCCGTGCGTGGTCGTGGTGGACGGTCCAACGAGTCGATCATGTGATGGTTGCGCCGTCCGGGGCGGGTCTTCGCGGTGCGGGCGGTGGCGGATCAGTGGCGGGGCCGGGCCGCGGGCCGTGAGGGGGGTGTTCGGCGGGCAGGGCCGTTGGTCCCCGATTTTCAGCCCGTTGGCCTCTGGCGGTGTGCCTGGGCAGGGGCGATGCTCCAGGTGTACCCGGCCGGACGACGGTCGTCCGGCCGACATCGTTCGCGGACGAGGTGAACCGGCGTGCGGCATGCCACCGTCGAATCTGTGATGACCAGCCCTGTGGTCCGGGTCGCGCCCGAGACCGGCTTCCGGGAGATCGTCGCGCTGCTGGCCGAGTACGACATCACCGGTGTGCCGGTGGTGGACGCGCAGGGGCGGCCGCTGGGCATCGTCTCGGAGGCGGACCTCCTGCTCACCCTGGCCGCGCAGGAGGACCCGGGCAGTCTCCTGCCGGCCCCCGAACTGCCCCGGACCGGGCCGGGCGGCGCCGTCACCGCCGCCGACCTGATGACCGGCCCGGCGGTCTGCACCACGCCGGGCACCAGCGTGGTCGCGGCGGCGCGGCAGATGCGCCGGCACGGGGTGAAGCGCCTGCCGGTGCTGGACGCGGAGGGCCGGGTGTTCGGCATGGTCAGCCGGGGCGACCTGCTGCGGGTCTTCCTGCGCGAGGACCGGGTGATCCGGCGGGAGATCGTCGAGGAGGTGCTCGGCCGGATCGAGGGCGTCAGCCCCGCCGAGGTGGGCGTGGAGGTGGACCAGGGCCGGGTGGTGCTCAGCGGCACCGTCCCGGAGCCGCACCTCGTCCCGATCGTGCTGAACCTGTGCCGTTCGGTGGACGGTGTCGTCTCGGTCACCGACCGGCTCGGCAGCAGCGGCGCGGCGCCGGCCCCGGTCGGCTGAGGGCTGCCGGTCGCGGCCCCGGAGGATCCGCTTCGCATATTGCGGAGCGTATCGGGTAAGTCACTCTGTGTACCGGTCGGCATCGGGCCGCCGGTATGCAGGGGCACCGGGGAGGCGGCCGTGGCAGTCGTGTTCGATGCGGACTTCACTTCGACCAGGCAGTGGACGGCGGGCCGCAGCAGCGCCTATCCCCGGATGGGGCCGACCAACCGGGGCGACCACAAGCTCGACTTCCTCGGCCGCGCCTACTGCCCGGGCGGGGTGTTCACCGCCACCCGGCGGCACGGCGGGGAGCTGTGGACGTGCAGCCTGCTCACCACCGAGGGGAGCGCGGAGGGCTTCCAGGTCCGCACCGGCGACGTGATGGCCGCGCGGGTCACTCTCCCGGTCGAGCTGGGTGCCTGGCCGGCCATCTGGACCTGGCGGGACGGCGGCAACGAGGTGGACGCCTTCGAGTACCACCCCGACCACCCGGACCTGCTGGAGATCTCCAACCACGTCCGCGGCGGCTTCCGGTACTGGCACGGCGGCGCCGCCGGCATAGCCCCGGGCGCGACCTTCGACCTGCGGACCGTGCTCGGGGCGTACTCGGTCGACTGGTTCGTCGACGGCACCCTGGTGCATGCGGACCGCCGCGGGGTCGGGCCGGACTGGCACGCGTACCTGATCGTCAACATGTCGGTGGCGGACGGCACCTACCACGACCGCCCGCCGGCCGACGGGCCGGACCGGCTCAGCTGGGTCTGCCACAGCCTGCGGGTCGAGCGCTGAGGCCGGAACCCGCGGGTCGAGCGCCGAAGCCGGCGCCCGCGGCAGGGCCGCCCGGCCTCAGGCGTCCGGCGGGAAGGTCGCGGTGATCAGGCCGCGCGGGCCGGAGCGCTGGAACCAGACCACCCGGCGGTGCGGACCGATGAACGCGGGGTGCGTCACGTAGAGGTCGTCGCGCGGGGCCTGCTCGTTGCCGGGGGCGAGGGCGGCGTCACGCGCGTCGTCGGCGATGGCGCGCAGCAGCGCGTGGGCGGTCGCGGTCGCCGCGGACGGGGCGATGGCGAGGGCGGTGAGCTCGTCCCAGAGGCGGGTCGAGACGTAGGCGATCGGCGAGCGGCCGAGGGCCGGGTGCGGGCGACCGTCCTCGTAGCGGCGCAGCACCCCGGCCGCGACGAGCCGCTCGCGGTCGTCCGCCGGCGGATGGTGGTCCATGGGTCGCAACGCTACCCGGTGGGCCTGACCGGCGGGGCGGGGAGCATTTCCGCGCATTCTCAGACAATCCTCACGTCCGCCCGGTCGCTTGCGGGCGCACGATGGTGGGTGGGGTGCCGCGGTGGACGGGGCGCCGGACACCTCGGCGGGCCCGGGCGGGCCGGAAGAGGAGGTCGTCATGAGGCACTGGTACGGACACGGGCACGGACACGCCCTCGGTGGCTGGGGCCTGGGGCTGATGGCGATCGCGATGCTGCTGGTCCTGGCGGTGCTGGTGCTGGCCGTCGTCGCGCTCGTCCGCCATCTGTCGCGGACGCCGCGGACGGTGCCGCCCGGCGCGTGGGGGCCGGGCGGGGTCGGGCCGGGCGGGGCGTCGGCGGAGCCGCCCGGGCGGGCGGCTCCGCCGACGGCGGAGCAGTTGCTCGCCGAGCGGTTCGCCCGCGGGGAGATCGATGCGCCGGAGTACCGCCACCGGTTGGACACGCTGCGCGCCGCCGAGGGGCCGGGGCCCGGCACGGGCGGCGGAGGGTGAACGGGCGGAGGGCCGCCGCGTCTCTGCGCGGCGGCCCTCCGGTCTGTATCAGGTGCTGTTACTCGACGACCAGCTCGACCGGGATGTTGCCGCGGGTGGCCCGGGAGTACGGGCAGACCTCGTGCGCCTGCTTGACGAGCAGCTCGCCGCTCTCGCCGGCGAGGGCGTCCGGCAGCTCGACGCGCAGGACCACCGCGAGGCCGAAGCCGGCGCCGTCCTTGCCGATGGAGACCTCGGCGGTGACCGAGATCTCGCCGGTGTCGACCCGCGCCTGCCGGCCGACCAGGCTCAGGGCGCTCGCGAAGCAGGCCGCGTAGCCGGCGGCGAACAACTGCTCCGGGTTGGTGCCCTGTCCGCTGCCGCCGAGAGCGGGCGGCATCGCCAGGGCGAGGTCCAGCTGTCCGTCGGAGCTGACGGTGCGGCCCTCCCGGCCGTTCGCGGTGGCCACTGCGGTGTAGAGCGCGTCCATGGGTCCGTTCCCTTCCGTCCTGCGTCGGTCGTGCTTCTGTCCTCGGCGGCCGGGTGGGCCGCCTTCCGGGTTCAAGTAGAGCACGCAATTCAATTGCGCACAACTGAATCGCGCATGCGGCCGGTACGATGGGGTTCATGGCCACGATCCCCGAGACCGATCGCTCCGACCCGACCGACGCGGACCTGCTCCGCGACGAGGAGCTGCTCCGTCTCGACCAGCAGATCTGCTTCTCGCTGAACGCCGCCTCGCGCGCCTTCGGCGGCGTCTACCGGGTGCTGCTCAAGGACCTCGGCCTCACCTACCCCCAGTACCTGGTCATGCTCGTGCTCTGGGAGCACGGCGACCTGCCCGTGAAGCGGATCGGCGAACGCCTGCGACTGGACTCCGGCACCCTCTCCCCGCTGCTCAAGCGGCTGGAGGCGGCGGGCCTGGTCCGCCGCGAGCGCAGCCCCGAGGACGAGCGGTCGGTGAACGTCAGCCTCACCGACGCCGGGCTGGTCCTGCGCGAGCGGGCGGGCCAGGTGCCGCGCCGGCTCCTCGCCGCGACCAGCCTCCCGGTCGAGGACCTCGCCGCCCTGCGCTCCCTGCTGGACCGGGTCACGGGCGCGCTCGACTCGGCCGTCCTCGCGGGCGGCGACGGCGCCTGACGCCGGCGACGTCGGCGGACCTGTGGAAACGGCGGCGGACCCCGGCTGACGCCGGCGGACCTGTGGCGACGGCTCAGGGCGTGTTGGCGGGGGAGCGGCGGTGAGTTGTGATCGGCTTGGCGGCGTGCTCGGGGCCCGCGCCCTGAGCGGACCTCGCCGGATGGATCAGAAGGGCCTGCGATGGAGCTGTTCCCGCCGATGCCGCTCGCCGGGTGGCAGGACACGAAGGAGACGCTGCACCGCTTCGCGCAGATCGTCGGCAAGATCCGGCTCGCGGCGAGTGTGCGGCGCAACCACTGGTGGAACGTGCCGTTCCACCTCACCGGGCGCGGGATGACCACCCGCCCGATGGGCCGGATCGACGGCATTCCGGCCGCCGGCGCGGTCTCCGGTCCGATCTTCACGATCGACTTCGACTTCGTCGAGCACCGGCTGGTCGTCGCCACGGTGGACGGCCGGACGGTCTCCTTCCCGCTGGCCGGCCAGTCCGTGGCGTCGTTCCACCGCGCGACCCTGGACGCCCTGGCGGCCCTGGGCGTCCAGGTCGAGATCCGGATCCCCCGCCCGTACGCCCTGCCCGACGCCGCCCGGCCGTTCGCCGAGGACGTCGAGCACGCGTCGTACGATCCCGACTGGGCCAACCGGTACTGGCGGGTCCTCGGCCAGGTGGCACTGGTGCTGGAGGAGTTCGCGGCCCGGTTCTCCGGCAAGGCCAGCCCGGTGCACCATTTCTGGCACAGCCTGGACATCGCCCACACGCGCTTCTCCGGGCGGATCGTCCAGCAGCCCCCGCAGGTGGACCCGGTCACCCGGGAGGCGTACTCGCGTGAGCTGATCAGCTTCGGGTTCTGGTTCGGTGACGCCGACCTGGGCGAGCCGGCCTTCTACTCGTACACGGCCCCCGAGCCGGCCGGGCTCGCCGAGGAGCCGCTCACGCCGGCCTCTGCGCGGTGGCTCGCCCGCAACGGCGGCCACCTGGCCGTCCTGCCCTACGACGCGGCGCGTGCCGAGGCCGATCCGGTGTCGGCCGTCCTGGCCTTCTACGAGAGCGCCTACCAGGCCGGGGCCGCGCGTGCCGGCTGGGACGCCGACGGCCTCGCCTGCCCCGGTGGCATCACGGACCCGCACCTGCCGGGTCCCTCGCTCTGAGGCGGTCAGTGCAGGTGGAGCTGCCAGTCGGCGGGCACCTTGCCGCGCGGTCCCGGCGTCGGCTGGGAGAGCGGGTGTGCGGCGGGCGGGGCCAGCTGCGGGCCCTCGTAGTACTCCTCGGTCTCGACGTTCCAGAACCACGTCTCGCCGGGTTCGAAGCTCGCCAGGAAGGGGTGCCCCGCCGCCCGGGCGTGCTTCGTGGCGTGCTGGGAGGGCGAGGAGTCGCAGCAGCCGATGTGGCCGCACGCGGTGCAGCGCCGCAGGTGCAGCCACCACCCCGGTCCGTCGTCCGTCAGGCACTCCACGCATCCGTCACCGCTCGGCCGCGCGGTGGGGTCGATGCCCGGGATGTCGTCATCGCTCATGTCGCATGCCTCCCTGGTCGGGCGCGGGCTCGGCTGCTGCGGCGCTCGCGGGCACTCCGGCGGCCCCGGGCACTCCTGCACTCCGGCCCCACGGCGGTCCGGCGCCGGGTGTACCGGGCCGTACTTGCATCGTAACGGCGGGAGGGGCTGGCCGGCGGACCCGTTCGGACGCAGTGCCCGAGCACCGCCGTCGGGGCGGGAGCGCGCCGCGCCGAGCGGCCGGGGCGGTCCCGCCGGGGTGGCGAGGCGCACCGTGTCCGGCACGCCGAAGTCCGGCGCGTTGGCACCGGAGGCGGTTCGAAGTGTCCGGTACGGGCGATATGGGTCCACACTCTAGGGAAGAGCTTGTCGCCCGTCCGGCGGCAGGCCCGCACTCCTCTCCCGGAGGTACTTCATGTCCAGGATCAGTGACAGCGACTCCATGCCCACGCCGGACCACCTGCTCCACACGGGGGCCGAGCACCCCGTCGACCCCGAGGACATGGTGCGCGCCTCGGGGCGCGAGCCCACTCCCGCGCTGATCGAGAAGGCCCGGCAGGACCTCGCCAAGTACGGAGCCGCAGCGGTGGAGCGCCTGCTCCCCTGACCCGCCACCTGCGGGAATGCCGGCCACCCCCCGAACGCCGGCACCCGCGCGAAGAGCCGGCACCCCCAGAAGGCCCCGCAGCGAAGCGGGGCCTTCTGGCATGTCCGGGGCCGTCGCCGGTGGAGCGCGTGAGGGCGATCGGCGCCACCTTCCGCGGGTGCCGCGGGTCTGCATATGCAGGTAGTCGACATATCTTGTCTGATGACTTATGGTCCTCATGTGGCGGCCCGTCAGCTACGGGCGTCCAGCGGCCCCGTGCCCGCCGACGCCCCTGCTCGCCGACCTCCGTGACCGCTGCCCCGGCGTGCTGGTCCGGCAGGTCGGGCGGACCGGCCACGACCGAACGCGAAGTGACCGTTCATCAGATGCCTGCGTGTCGCCGGCACAGATCCGTGTTCCACGAGAGGAGCGCAGTGCACCACCGTTCCCGCACGCCCAGGGTGTTCGGCGTCGGCATAACCGCCGCCCTGAGCCTGGCCCTGGCCGCGCCACCCGCGCTGGCCGGACCGGCCACGGACCCCGATCCCGTCCCCGGCCTGGTGGCCGGCCAGGGCACCGCCGCCCCGCAGCTGGTCACCGGCCTGGCCGAGCCGGCCTCCGGCAGCCCGGCCGACGCCGCCCGGGCCCATCTCGCGGCCCATCCGGACCGCTACCGGATCGATCCCGCTGAGCTGGCCGAAACCGGTACCGAGCGCAGCGCCGACGGCCGACGTACCGTCAGGTTCCAGCAGCACCACGGCGGTGTGCCGGTGCTCGGCGCGCAGTACCTGGTCCACCTCACCGGCGACGGTGCCGGGCAGAAGGTCGAGTCGGCCGGCGGCAAGTACTTCACCGGCCTCACCGCGCCGACCACCCCGGCCGTCCCGGCCGCGACGCTGCGCGACCTCGCGCTCGGCTCGCTCACGGACCCGCGCGTCCGCGCCGCGGCCACCGCCGAGGACGCCGGACTGGTGATCCTGCCCGGCGGTGCCGGCCGGCTGGCCCAGCACTTCACCCTGCGCGGCACCGACCCGGCCACCGGCGGGCGGCTGCTCCGCGAGGTCTTCGTGGACGCCACCGCCGGAGCGATCGCCCTGGCCTTCGACGCCCACGCCCCGTACGACGTCGGGGGCAACACGACGACGCGCGCCGCGGCGGCCGCCGTCGAACCCGCCACGGGCACCGCCCCGGACGCGTTCGGGCGCTCCGCCAAGGTGAACATCGGCCGCCTCCCGGACGGGAGTTACCAGCTGACCGACCTCACCCGGCCCGCCACCATCACCACCTACGACGCGGCCGGGCGGGACGCCGAGGACTTCCGGGGCACCATCCCCGCCGACGCCCTCCCGGCCCACTCCCCGACCCCGGACTTCCCGGCGGCCAGCGGCACCAGCGGCGCCACCGACGCCCACCTCAACGCCGCCACGGTGTACGACTTCTACCACGACCGCCTCGGCCGGGACGGTCTGGACGGAAAGGGCGGCCCGATCACCTCGGTGGTCAACGTGACGGCCGGCGGCGATCCGTTCCCGAACGCCTACTGGGACGGGAAGAAGATGGTGTACGGCGCCGCCGACGCGAAGTACCAGCCGTTCTCCGTCGCGCTCGACATCGCCGGGCACGAGATGACCCACGGCGTCGTCCAGAACACCGCCAACCTGATCTACGCGGGCCAGTCCGGCGCGATGGACGAGGCGCTGGCCGACTACTTCGGGAACGCCATCGAGGTGACCGCCCGCGGCCTGCAGATGAACGACCCGAAGGCCGCGCTGCTCGGCGAGAGCAAGTGCCGCACCGGTACCCCGGAGGCCTGCGCGGACCGCCGGCTGGACGACCGCCGCACCACCGGGGACGACTACGTCGGTGCGGGGCGCGGGCTCGACGGCGGCGGGGTGCACCTCAACTCGACGATCTTCTCCGGCGCGTTGTGGGACATCCGGCGCACCCTCGACCCGCTCACCGCCGACCGGCTCGTCTACCGTGCGCTCGCCGACTACCTCACCCCGCTCGACGACTTCGTGGACGGGCGCAACGCCGTGCTCGCCGCCGGGCGTGCGCTCGACCTCAGCCCGTCCCAGCTCCGTTCGGTGGCGCATGCGTTCGACGGGCACGGGATCCGGGCCGGCTGGCAGTCCCGGATCGGCCTGGACAGCCGCACCGTGCTGCCCGAGGTGAACAGCATGCTCGCCGCCCCGGCCGCCGCCAACGGCCGCTGGGTGATGTCCAACAGCGATAGGCTGGGTAAGACCGTGCCAGCCCTGTACACCGGGTCCGTCACCGGCGGCGGTGCCCCCACCCGGCTCAGCCCGGACGACGGCCGTTACCACATCGCGGCCGCCACCGACGGCACGTCCGCCGCGTGGCAGGTCCAAGGACTCGACTCCGAGCACCGGTGGGGGGCGGAGGTGCTGACCCGCTCGCTGTCCGGCGGCGAGATCCGCAGCCTGTTCCGCTCCTCGACCCAGCAGCCCAGCGAGGTCCGGATCTCCGGCAACGACATCGCCTTCATGGTGTCCGACTCCAACGGACAGTCCCGGGTCCACCTCTCCCACAACGGCGCCCCGGCGGTGGAACTCCCGCTGCCCGACGGTCACGCGCCGATGGGCCTCACCCTCAAGGACGGAACCCTCGGCTGGACCGAGTACTGGACGGCCGGGGAGGACCGCGTCTACGCGCCGACCGTCTACTCGATCGCCGCCGGCAAGGTCACCGCCCAGTACCTGCCGCAGGATGGGAAGGCGCGCATCGCCTCCACCGTGCTCGCGGGAGGACGGCTGCTCTGGGTGGAGACGCCCGGTGACCCGACCAAGCACACCTCCATCCGGTCCGGTGCTCTGGACGGATCCGGGGTGACCGATGTGCTGCCCGGAAACGCGCCGTATGCCGCGCCGAGCGCCACCATCACCGCCTCGGACCGGGCCGTCACCTACGAGTCCCCGAGCAGCAAGCCGAGCACCGGCTGGTCCAACGCCGCGCTGCCCAAGCTCTGGCAGATCCCGGTCACCGGCGGCACGCCCCAGCGGCTCTCCTGCAACCGGGGCGGCCAGTACCAGGCCGCGGCCGACCAGGGCACCCGGGTGATCTGGCTGGACGCCACCCCCGGCCGCACCGACCTGGTGGTCCGCGACCGTCCGGCCGGGGGCTGCTGATCCCTCCTGCTCCACGGCCGGCCGGCCGCCGAACCTTCGGCGGTCGGTCGGCCGACCGTCCGTCAGGCCGACCGACCGGCCGACCGCTGCCGTGCGATGCGCGCACCCCGATGCCGCCGCGAACCCGGCCGCCACGGTGTTCCGTCATGTGAGCGTCCCGGACCCCGAACCGGCCGACCGGTCAGCGCCGTGCTGCCCGCCCGTTGTGGTCGTGCAATCCGTGAATCCCCAGGTCAGGTGGATAGTAAGGGATGCTGCGCCGACGGCCGGTCGAGCGTCCGGGGGCGGGCGCGGGCGGGGCGGTGACTCCCGGGGCCCTCTGCGGTGAACCGGGCCGACGAACCGTCACCGAACCGTCACCGAGCCGTCGGTGCCCGCCGGTTGCTGCCGGCCCGCACCCCGCCGGTGCATCGCGAGCAGGGCCGAGTACGATCTCCGGCACGACTGAGTCGGGCACCCGCTCCGTGGACGAGGGGAGCGGCCGCCGCATGCGGTGGCACCCCGGGCAGGACTCCGGCCGTGCGTTGCGGCCGGGCTTCCCAGCGGGTGGCCGGCACTACGCACGGTTCGAACGGGGGAGCGAGCGGATATGACCACACCGGCAGGTAACGAACAGTTCAGCTTCAACAGCCAGGCCATGAACGGCGCGCAGTCGGCGCTGAACGGCATGGCACTGGACAGCAAGACGATCGGCGCGCTGGCGGACGAGTCGACCAACGCGGCCGCCGCGGCGCACAAGGGCTGGGAGACGGCGGGGGCGCTGCGGGCGGCGCTGACCGAGTGGCACGAGCAGGTGGACCAGCTGACCGCCCGTCTGCACCAGAACAGCGCGGCGATGCAGCAGACCACGTTCAACTACCACACCACCAACCAGTCCATCGCCGACGCGTTCAAGGTGAAGTGACCCATGCTCGGATATGAGGACGTCCTCAACGCCAACCCCGCCACCCTCTCCACCGCCGCCGTGAAGTGGCGGGAGATGGCCCAGAAGTTCCACACCATGGAAACCGACTTCGACCGCGACGTGCTGTCGGTGACCCGCAACGGGCTCTGGACCGGTGGCACGGCCGGCCTGGCCGACTTCCAGCTGATGATGACCAAGGGCCAGATCGCGGCCGCCCAGGTCGAGGCGAACGCCATGGCCTCGCTGCTGGACGACGCGCACGGGGACTTCGAGGCCGCGCAGAAGGAGGTTCGCGCGGCCGCGGAGGGCGCGGTCAAGGCCGGGTTCAAGGTCACCGGCACCGGGGTCGCCGTGCTCGACCCCAGCACGCTCGACCCGGGCACGCGCAACGACCTCCACCACGACGCCGACACCCAGCGGGCGTACCAGGAGGCCGCGGGCAAGTGGACCGAGGCCATCGAGGCCGGCATCCAGAAGGCCACCGACGCCGACCAGCGCGCCGCGCGCGCCCTGCGCAGCGCCTCGAAGGCGGGCAGCTCCGACAACACCTTCAACGCCCAGGCGGTGGGCGGCGGCGACAAGGCCGACGCGCAGCGGGCCGCCGACCTCGCCACCCGGATCGACAGCCTGAACGACGACGAGCGCGGGCAACTGGCGAACCTGATGAAGGCCAACGCGGACAGTCCCGAGTTCTCCCAGACGCTGCTGGACAAGCTCGGCCCCGAGAACACCCTCAAGCTCGCGGAGAAGCTCAACAACCCGGGCAAGGACGACGGGAAGAAGGGTACCTACCCGGGCCTGCAGACCGATCTCACCCGGGCCATCGCCTCCGCCACCCAGGACCCGAACACCGAGTTCTACAAGAAGTGGCGCGAGGGGCTGAAGGAGAACGGCACCAAGAACTTCGGCTCCAACACCGAGCCGGTCTACGGTTACCAGATCCTCAGCACCCTGATGACCAAGGGCGACGCGAAGTACTCCACGCCCTTCCTCACCGACCTAGCCGACGACATCGTCGACAGCGAGAAGAAGCACCCGGGCCTGTGGAGCTACCGCGCATCGCACGACGGCACCTCACTGGGCGCCGACCCGCTGGACGAGGTCCTCGGGGTGATGGGCCGCCAGCCCGAGGCGGCGACCTCCTACCTGGACCCGGGCGCGGACGCCTCCAACAAGCGGCTGCACTACCTGTTGAAGGAACGGGACTGGCCCGAGGGCTACCTCACCGGCTACACCGGCATGATCAAGATGGAGGACCCGCTCTCCCAGAGCGGCCTGGCCGCCGCGATCGAGGCCGCCTCCACCGGTGAGCGGGCCGGTACCGCCCACGACGGCAAGCACACCGAGGCGCAGGCCCGCGTCATGCACGACACCATCGTCACCATGGACGAGGGGCACGGTGGCGACAAGATCAAGGGCACCCTGCGCCAGCCGCTCGCCAACGCCCTCGCCGACTACGTCGGTGACACCCACGAGCTGCTGAACGGCCGCAACGACGCCTACAACGGCCACACCGGCCACGACTCGGTCTGGAAGGACGGAGACACCACCCGGATGGCCGTCGGCCAGGACAGCCTGGTCCGGTTCATGCGCGGTCTCTCCGAGGATCCGGCGGCGTACGGCACCCTGCACCAGGCGGAGACCGGGAAGATCGCCCAGGAGCTGGCGGCCATCGGGCCCAACCCCACCGAGTCCCAGATGAAGGACCCGATGGGCAAGGGCGCTGCCGCGCTCGGTGTCTTCGACGCCATCCGGGCCGACGCCGCGATGGACATGCGCGACGACAAGAACGCCCAGGCCGACTGGAAGGCCAAGGTCCTCTACCACACCATCGGCGCGCCGATCACCCCGATCGCCCCGCTCGGCGACGCCGCCCAGCGCATGGTGGACACCTGGACGTACGCCGTCAGCCTGGAGGAGAAGGACCAGAACAACACCGAGGCCAACGCGAAGATCTCGGACACCTACCTGGGCGCCAACCGCGAGATGTCCGACCTGGTCGGCATCTGGGCGCGGGACCGCGGCCAGAACCCGGACAGCCCCGAGATCAACTCGCTCCAGGACGACATGCTCAACAGCCGCAACCGCAGCAACGACGTCGCGAGCCGCTACCTCGGCCGGGGCAACGCCTGATGGTGTCCGCCCCCGTCTCCCGCCGCACCGCGGCCGCCGCCACCGCCCTGGTGGTGGTGGCCGCGGTCGGCGCGGGTCTGTGGTGGTCCGCCGGGCGTGACGACCCCGACCGCGACTGCGCCGGACTGCGCGGCGACGACCGCGTCCGCGCCGTGCTCGGCGCCTCCTGGCGGTCCGATCTGCCGTGCGGCGAACTCGCCGAGGGCCTGCGCCGGGCCACCGTCGGCGGCGACCCCGGCAGCCACACCCTGGAACAGGCCCACGCCCTGCGGACCGTCCTGCTGGCGGTCGCGGGCCGGGCGGACCACCGCGTCCACCCCGACGTCCGCAGGCCGCTCGCCGAGGCGCTCGCCGACTACGCCCCCGACACGCACGCCGTGCTCACCGGGATCAACGACGTCTACACGGCCCACGACGGGCCCGGCGCGGACGCCTGGCAGGACGGGAACGGCGTCCACGTCGCGGTGGAGAAGAGCCAACTGGTCCACGTGCTACGGGGCTTGTCGCAGGACCCGGCGGCCTACGCGGTCCTGCGGGCCGCCGACCTGCGGCAGGGGGCCCTCGGGATCGCCGCCATCGGCGCCGAGCCGTCCGGGCCCGCGATCGAGGACCCACTGGCCCGAGCCGCCGCACCCGCCGGAGTCTTCGACGGCATCGCCGACGCCGCCGTGCGGGACCGCGACGCCAAGGCCCGTACCGCCTGGCAGGACGCCGTCCTGACCGGCCTGGCCCCGGCCGCGGCGGTCCCGGCCTTCGCCACCGACCCCGCCGGCCACCTCACCCAGAGCTGGCTCCAGCAGGTGGCCGCCGCTCCCGACCGCTTCGCCCGCCTCCACGACCAGGCCGCGGGCCTCCTCGCCCTCTGGGTCGACGCCACCAACCGGGACAAGGAGAAGACCGGCCTGCCCGCACTCCAGGACCGGGCCCGCACCACCACCGACCGTGAACGGGCGGACACCGTCAAGCAGTTCGACCAGGGCAGCGCCTGACGCCCGGTCTCCCGGGTCAGCGTGGATAGCACCGGCGCCCGGACGACCGGCGCGCGGGCTACCGGGGCGGGCCGCAGAGGTGGGACTCTTCGGGTATGGACCGGGAGCCCGAGTACGGCGGAGCCGGGCCGGCCGGGGTGCTCGATGTCGCGCCGACGGCCCGTACGGCGCTCGCGTGGCTTCCGCCCGAGCAGTTGTGGCCGCCGATCCAGGACATCCGCTGGGAGCACGACCCACAGGTCCGCCGGTGGCCGCCGCACGTCAACCTGCTGTTCGGGTTCGTCCCGGAGTCCGAGTTCCGGCGGGCGGTCCCGGCCGTCGCCGCCGCGGTGGTGCGGACGCAGCCCTTCACGGCCCGCCTGCACGGGGTGCGCAGCTTCCGGCACCGGGCGTATGCGACGGTCTGGCTCGACCCGGCCGCGGCCGGTGCGGCACCGTGGACCGCGCTGTACCGGCTGCTGCTGGAACGGTTCCCGCGCTGCGGCGGCCGGCGCCCGGGGTTCACCCCGCATCTGTCCCTGGGCCGGACCCGGGATCCGCAGGGCCTCGCCGCCGAGTGCGCGGCCCGGCTCGGGACGGCGTCCGCGGAGGTGCGGGAGGTGGTGCTGCTCTCCCGCCGCGGCGGCGACGATCCGATGCTGCCCCGCGCGACCGTCGCCCTGGGCAGCGGCGAGGTCCGCTGGGCGCCCGGCCCCTCCCCGCCCGGAGCCGGCTGAGCGGCCCGGGCGACGCCGGCCGGGCTGCCCGTTGGCCCACGGCATCGGGCCGGCTCACGGCGGCAGCGGGGCCCTCCTGCCCTCCGCCCGGAGCCAGCCGGCCGAGGCGGCCCGCAGGACGCGGCGGAATTTCGGGCACTCCCGGTGGCTGGGCGCGGGGCAGTCGGCGGCGTGCTGCAGGGAGTCGCGCAGGGCGCTGAGTCTGCGGATCGTCGCATCCAGCTCCTGCGCCTTGGCGGCGAGCATCAGCCGGTCGAGGCGCGGCTGTCCGTCGGGCGCGAGCATGCCGGCGATCTCGTCGAGGGAGAACCCGGCGGCGCGGGCCAGGGCGATCAGTCCCAGCTGTTCGATGACGCCGGGATCGAACTGGCGGCGCAGGCCGCGCCGGCCGGTGGAGGCGATCAGCCCTTTCTCCTCGTAGAAGCGCAGGGTGGAGACGGGCACTCCGGTGCGCCGCACCACCTCGGCGATGTCCAGGTCTGTCATCTGTTGACCTCAAGTCGGCTTGAGGTGGAACGGTGTCATCCCCGGCCCGCGAAGGCAACCGACAGGAGACGGCCATGGAGAACACGCAGAACACGCAGAACACGCAGGACACCGCCGAGGACCAGGCGGCACGGTGGAACGGCCCCGGCGGCCGCGCCTGGGTCGAGGCCCAGTCCGTGCTGGACGCCATGCTCAAACCGTTCGGGGACCTGCTCCTGGAAGCGGTCTCCGTCGGAGCCGGAGACCGGGTGCTCGACGTCGGCTGCGGCACCGGCGGCACGACGGTGGCAATCGCCGGGCCGGCCGGCGCGCAGGGCCGCTGTGTCGGCGTCGACATCTCCGAGCCCATGGTCGCCGCCGCCCGGGCGCGCGCCGAGCGGGAGGGCTCGCAGGCCCGCTTCGTCTGCGCCGACGCGCAGGAGTACGCGTTCGAGCCCGCCGCCTTCGACGCGGTCGTTTCCCGTTTCGGCGTGATGTTCTTCGACGACCCCGTCCGGGCCTTCGCCAACCTGCGGCGCGCCGCGCGGGACGGCGCCGAGCTGCGGTTCCTCTGCTGGCGTGGCCTCGAGGAGAACCCGTTCATGACGACGGCCGAGCGCGCCGCGGCGCCGCTCCTGCCGGACCTCCCCCCGCGCCGGCCGGACGCGCCGGGGCAGTTCGGCCTCGCGGATCCGGACCGGATCCGCCGGGTGCTGGCGGAGAGCGGCTGGGCCGGGATCGACCTCCGGCCGGTCGACGTGGTCTGCACCCTGCCCGAGCGGGAGCTGGTCCCGTACTTCACCCGGTTCGGCGCGCTCGGTCCGGTACTGCCCGGGGTCGACGAGCGGACCCGCGCCCAGGTCGTCGAAACGGTCCGCGCGGCCTTCAGCCCCTTCGTGCACGGCCCGGAGGTCCGCTTCACCGCGGCCTGCTGGCTGGTCGGTGCCCGCGCCTAGCCGGCCTCCGGCGTCGGTCATGCGCCGCCCCCAGCGTCGGAGTGTGCAGGGGACGGCGCATGACCCGGGACGTCTCGCGGCCGGTCGCCGGCGGGGTCAGCCCATGGTCTTGGCGCCGTCCAGGGCCTCGCGGATGATGTCGGCGTGGCCGGCGTGCTGGGCGGTTTCGGCGCTGATGTGCAGCAGGACACGGCGGGCGGACCAGCGGGCGCCGGGTTCGAACCACGGGGCCTTGGGCAGCGGGTGGGAGGCGTCGAGGTCGGGGAGGACGGCGACGAGTTCGTCGGTGCGGCGGGCGGTGTCGGCGTAGTCGGCCAGTACGCCGGCGAGGGTGTCGCCCGGGAGCATCCGGAACTCGTCGGCGCGCCGGGCGAAGTCGGCTTCGGTCATGGCGCTGAAGTCGCCCATGGCCGTGGGGCCTTCGAGGATGAAGTCCACCCATCCGCGCTCGACCGAGGTGACGTGCTTGATGAGGCCGCCCAGGCAGAGCTCGCTGGCGGTGGTGCGGAGTCCGGCCTGCTCGTCGGTGAGGTCGCGGGTGGTGAAGCGCAGGAATCGGCGGTGCTGGCCCAGCACGGCCAGCAGGTCGGCGCGCTCCCCACCGACCGCGACGCCGCTCTGCTCGGGGGTGGTCGACTCGGGGGTGGTCGTGGTGTCGGTCATGGTCTCCGCCTTCGTTGGTCCTGTTCCGTGGCCAGGAACTACGGTAGGGGCCATGTGGGTCAGATCATGTCCTAGTTGACGAGTGATCGGGAGTCGGTTGCCTACGCCGGCCCGACCGTCCGGCGCACCGTCTCCAGCCCGACCAGCTCGATGTGCGGCGTGCCGTCGGCGTCCCGCCCCAGCCGGACGGGGTTCTGCACCAGCAGGCCACCGGTCATGACGTAGCCGCCGTCCTGCAGCGCGCCCAGCGGGAAGGTCCGCGGGCCGAGACGCAGGTTCAGCACGGGGCCGTCCTGGGTGAGCGTGTATCCGCCTTCGTAGTGGCCCAGGTACGGGGCCGTGACCGCCGGGTCGGCCGGGCTGGTCCGCTCGCCGAGTGCGCGCAGGGCCTGGACGGCGGCCCGGTGGTCGGCGCGGACCTTGGCCGGGACGCCCTTGTTCAGCCCGAACCGCTCGCTGAGCAGGAGGTTGAGAACGTACAGGTAGAAGTACTGGCCGGTCGGGGACGGGTTCATGGCGTTGAGCACGACCAGCCCGATGTCGCGTTCGGGCAGGAACCCGATGTACGAGGTGAAGCCGTCGATGCCGCCGTTGTGCCAGATGAGCGAGGTCCCGTCGCAGAACCGGTTGTGGATCCAGCCCATGCCGTAACCGGACTCCGCGACGTCGGGATCGAGCTCCGGCGACACCGGGACCGGGATGTGCGGCTTCCAGCATTCGGCGAGGTTCTCGGCCGACACCACCCGCCGCCCGTCCACCGAGACGCCGCGACGCAGTTGCAGGCGGACGTAGGCCGCCATGTCGTCCAACGATGCCAGCGTCCCGCCGGCCGGGGCGTAGCTGCCGACCGGCCCGTAGGCCAGCGGGGTGCTCGCACCCGTGAGGTCGGGCCCGTTGCCGCGGACGAACTCGGCGACCAGGCCGCGGGGGTCGTCCGCGACGAGGGCCCCGGTCATGCCGGCCGGCTCGTACACCCGGTGCCGCAGGTCGTCGGCGAACGCGCCGGTCAGCCGGTCGCCGGTGACGCCGGAGCGCAGCAGCGGGAGGTACCCGCCGGCGCAGTACACGGTGTTGTTGTAGATCCAGGTGGTGTTCGGCGGGGCCTGCACCGGCAGGTTGACGAGGGACTGGAGGAGTTGCGTGGCCGTGGGGTCGCCCTCGTGGAGTCCGGACAGGGCCGGGGGCTCGTCGATTCCCGAGGCCATGCCCAGGAGGTCACGAACCTTCAGGGTGTGTGTCAGGTCGTCCGTGGGGGCCCGGAAGCCCGGCCAGGCGTCGACGACCCGCTGGTCCCACGCCAGCTGCCCCTGGTCGACGTAGGTGGCCACCGACAGGGACGACATCGACTTCGTGGTCGAGGCCACCAGGAACCGTGCCGAGGACGTGACCGGCTCGCCGGTCCCTGGATCCCGGAGACCGAGCGGCAGGCTGAGCAGTACCTCGTCCCTGCTGACCACGGCCACGGCCGCACCGACCATGCCCATGGCCGTGAACTCCTCCCGGACCCGCCCTGCGAACTCCGCCCAACCGCCGGCGGCCGCCGCCGCCCGCGCCGAGGTCGCCGCCCGGCCGCCGAGCCCCGCCGCCAGCCCTCCCGCCGCCACCGCCCGCAAGACGGCCCGTCGCGTCGGTCCGCCCGGCATGGTTGTTCCGGCCGCGCTGAGATCCATCACTGTCCCTGGGGTGAGGTCCGGGGCGTCGGGGGGCCGGGGGTCGTCGGGCGACCGGCCTCGGCCGCCGACCACGGGCCCTCGAACGCCGGGGTGCTGATCGTCAGTATCAGGGGGCTGCCGTGAGCAAAACGAGAGGCCGGCGTGACGGCGTGTCTCCTACCGTCCGATCATCGGCCCGTGTGCGTGAGCGGTCCCGCTCCGGACGGTCGGCCGGGGCACGCCTCAGGAGAGGAAGCCGGCGTGGACGTGGTCGCGGTGGGTGGGGTCGGAGAAGAACTGGTTGGCGGTCCGGCCGCCGCTCAACTGCCGGGGCCCGCCCACGTTGTAGGAACCCGCGGCGGCCGCCGCACGCATGAAGCCGTCGACGAGTTCGGCCGGGGTGGCCGGATCGACGACCGGATGGCCGTCGATCTGCCAGGTGTCGAAGGCCCGGCCCTGCGGGTGGTCGCTGGGGCGGGTGGTGCCGAAGACGTCCAGCGGGTGGCCGGAGCGCACCACGCTGACCTGGAAGGTGTAGTCACGGGCGAGGGCCAGCATCGCCTGCAGCACCCTGTCGTGGACGGTGCCGCTGCGCAGGTCCGCGACGGCCGCCGGCGGCAGCTGGATGCGTTGCTCGGCGAGCACCTGCGCGGCGGCCGTCGGCAGGACGGCCGCGGCCTGCCCGGGCTCGGCCGGGTGCAGGGCGGTGACCGTCCAGAGCGGCTCGGCCCGGCTGAGCCGTACGTCCACCGTGGTGCCGCCCGGGGTGAGCGTGCCGTCGGCGGCCAGGGTCCACTGCCGGCAGACCACCAGCACGCTCGCCGAATCGGTGAGGATGCCGCCGTACTGGGCGTCGACCACCTGGAGTGCGGCCTGGGGCGCGGCGGGCAGCAGGGCCCCGGCCTGGTCCGCGAGGGCCGCCGGCAGCCCGAGTGCCGCCCCCCGCTGCTGCGCCGCCGCTACGCCCTGGCCGCCGGGGCCCCACGCGCCGAGCGCCTGGACGACCTCGACGGCACGGCGTTTGACCTCCGGACTGACCTCGCCCGGGCCGGGCTCCCAGGGCGTGGTGGCGGGAAGTGCCGCCGTGGCGGAGGGGGACGTGGAAGCAGCGGCGGGGGATGCGGAGGCATCGGGGGCCGCGGTGCCGGACGGGGCCGACGGGGCGGCCGGGGTGGCCGACGGGGCTGCGGAGTGGCCGCCGCTGCCGCAGCCGGCCGCGCCGAGCAGCACCGCCAGCCCGCCGGCCAGCACCGTCCGCCGCCCGGGGGTGCGGGGGAGGTCGCTCACGCCCCCACTATGGGCAAGAGGGCGCCCGCTGCGCGAGCGGACGCGGCCGGTGCCGCGCCGGCCGCGTCCGCGCGACGGGGTGGCCGGGGTGGCGGACGGGCTGCGGAGTGGCCGCCGCTGCCGCTGCCGGCATGCGGCCGGTGCCGGGCCGGCCGGCGCGGTTCCCCCGCCGTGGCAGGGCTGCCGCGCCCGGAGAGCAGGAGGCCGCCGGGGCGGTCCCGCGGTGGGCGGGACGGCCCGGCGGCCGGGTGCCGCGTGGGGCGGGCGGGGGTTACGTGGCGGTCCGCTCGTTCACGCAGAGGATGTTCCCTTCGCTGTCCTTGAACCAGGCCGCGCGCATGCCCTCGGCCTCCGCGACGCCGTTGACGGTCTTCAGCCCCGGCATGTCGTACTCCTCGAACGTGATGCCGCGGCCGCGCAGCGTCGCCATCTCGGCGTCGAGGTCCGAGACCTTGAAGCTCGCCAGCGTGTGGGCGGCCTGCCCGGCGCTCGGCGTCTCGTAGAGGCCGAACTCCGTCCCGCCGCACTCGAATGTGAGGTCCTGCGGGCTCTCCTCGCTGACCTTCAGGCCGAGAGTGTCCGTGTAGAACCTCCTCGCCCGGGCAATATCGGCGGCCGGGATGATGGCCACCAGCGGTGCGTCTCCAAGCATTGCCATCGCCTCCTCCTCCTTCCAGGCTAGGGACCTCGGCGCGGTGGCGCGCGGTGCCGGTGCGGAAGCCGTGGCGGGGCGGTCCGTGGGGCCCGGGTGTCCGGCTCGGGTGTCAGGCCATGGAGCCCGGCCGGGGAGAGGCGCCAGGGGGAGGACACCCCGGCGGTGCAGGCCGCCCGCGGAGGGCCCAGCCCCGCGGTACCCGTTCCAGCACACCCCCGGCGAAGACCTCGTAGAGCGGCAGCGTCTCCAGGTGCACATAGCCGATGTGGCAGTCGCAGACCGGCAACGGGCACTCCCGGGGCAGGAGTCGGGCGCGGTACGAGCCGTCGTAGAGGTTGCCGAGCACGTCGCGGACGAAGTGGCAGCGGCGGACGGTGCCCTCGCCGTCGACCGAGAGCACCGACTCGCCGGTGCGGCAGGGCCGGCCGGCGCTCGGGTGTGCGTGCCGGCTGTAGCCGAAGTGCGGGTCGAGCGCGTGCCAGTCGGCGGCCTCGGCGTCGGTGTAGGTGCGCCCCTCCTCGGCGTTGATCCAGAGGTAGACGGCGGGGGAGAGCGCGGCGCGCAGCCGGCGGGCCTCGGCGAGGTGCTCGGGCCGGCCGACCACGCCGACGCTGTAGCGCACGCCGAGCCGGTCGAGCTCGCGGCACTTGGCGAGGAAGCGGTCGTGGCCGACCTGCCCGGGGTGGTAGGTCACCCAGAGCGCCAGGGTGGCGAGGTCGGCCTCGGCGAGCCAGTCGGTGCGGCAGCTGAGGTTGGTCTGGATCGCGACCCGCCGTACGTGCGGCATCCGGCTCAGTTCGACCAGCGCCCGCCGGTACCAGGACCGCACCAGCCCCTCGCCCCAGGGCGTGAACAGCAGTGACAGCGTGTCGCCGGTGCCGGCCCGGCCGGCGGCCCAGCCGGTGAAGCGGTCCAGCGCGGCGCGGTCGGCCCGCAGCTGCCCGGGTGTGTCGCGCCGCTTGGCGAAGGGGCAGTAGGGGCAGTCGTAGTCGCAGGAGGCGAGCGGGCCCCGGTAGAGCAGGGTCAGGCCGAGCCCGCCGTCCGGGACCGGGGGAACGGCCGGGGCCGGGCCGTTGACCGGAGCCGGGCGGACGGGCGGGGCCGGGGGAACGGCCGGGGCCGTACGCGCGCCTGGGGCCGCGGTGACGGCGTCGTCCCCGTCAGGGCCGGTCGCGGGCATGCCGAGGAAGGTCATTTCACCTCGTATTCGGCCATCAGGCGGTGCACCTCGGGTGAGAACAGCATCGGACCGGCGAGGTCCGAGTGCGCCAGGCCCTCGGGGGAGAGCACCAGCCGCAGCGGGTCGGCGGCCAGCCAGCCCCGCGCCTCGAACTCGGCCAGCTCGGCGGGGAAGTCCTCGGCGGGTGTGGAGCCGAACCGGTCCCGGTACTCCGCCAGCGGCATTCCCTCGGCCTGGAGCAGCGACTGGACGAGGTGGCGCCGCCGCGCCTCCTCGGGCGTCGTGTACCGGCCCACCTCGGCGCGGTGGAAGTCCTCGGTGGCCACGTAGTCGTCGATGATGCCGCGCACCTCGGTGGCGTTGACCGCGTAGTCGAAGGAGTAGTGCAGCCGCGAGGTGTACGAGCGGGCGCCGCAGCCGAGGCCGACCATGCCGTCGGTCTGGCACGCGTACTCGCCGCTGCCGGCCTGCGGGGAGGCGGCGCGCCGGAACATCCGCATCGACACCTGCTGGTAGCCGTTCGCGAGCAGGTGGTCGCGGCCCGCCCGGTAGAGGGCGAGCCGCCGGGCGTCCCAGTCGGCCGGGCTCTCCTGCTCGCCGCGCCTGGCCAGCCCGGTCAGCGGCCGGACGTACAGCGGGTAGAGGTACAGCTCCTCGGGCCGCCAGGCCAGGGCGGCGTCCAGTGAGCGCAGCCAGCCGGCCTCGGTCTGGCCGTCGATGCCGTAGATCAGGTCGATGTTGAGCACGGGGAAGCCGGCGGCGCGGATCCGGCCGAGGGCGGCCTCGACCTCGGCGCGCTTCTGGGGGCGGACGGCCGAGCGGGCCTCCCGGTCGTCGAAGGACTGCACGCCCAGGCTCAGCCGGGTGGTGCCCCGGGCGGCCAGCACCTCCAGCCGGTCGGTGGTGGCGGTGGCGGGCGAGGCCTCCACGGAGAGCGGGACCGCCTGAAGGTCGGCGCCCATCCGCCGCTCGGTGATGTCGCAGAGCCGCTCCAGCTCGGCGGCGGTCAGGTACGTGGGCGTGCCGCCGCCGAACGCGGCCAGCGCGAACCGGGCGCCGCCGTCCATCGATCGGCGGACTGCGGCGGCCTGGCGGTCGAGCGCGTCCAGGTAGGCGGTGGTCAGGCCGTCAGGGCTGCCGATCCGGGTGAACAGGTTGCAGAAACCGCAGCGGACCTCGCAGAACGGGATGTGGAGGTAGAGAGAGAGCGCGTGCTGCGGCTCGCCGGCCCACAGCTCGCGCAGCGCCGGGCGCTCCGGCAGCGGCCGGTACGCGGTCTTGTGCGGATAGGCGTAGACGTACGAGCGGTAGGGGGACTCGGCCGGTCGGGCGGGCACCGTGGTCATGAGGTCTCCTCGGCGGTGGCCGTCGGGCGGGGCGGCTCGGCACCGCCGGCGGTGTCGGAGGGGCCGGTGCCGACGGGAACGGCGCGTACGGAGGCCGAGCGGGCCGCGCCGGAGGGGCCGGTGCCGGCGGGTATGGTGAAATGCGCGTACGGGACCGTCCAGACCACCTCGTGGCCGATCCGGTGGCCCGTGTAGCCGTCCTCGCCGTACGCCGTGCCGTGGTCGGAGCAGACGATCGCGAAACACGGCCGGCGGGCGCTCATCGCCGCGAAGAGCCGGCCGATGTGCGCGTCCACGTACACCAGGGCGGCCGCATGGCTCTCCCGGGAGTCCCCGTGCTCGCGCGTGGCGCCGGGCAGGTGGAACCAGTTGGGCTGGTGCAGCGCCGAGACGTTGACGAAGAGGAAGAGCGGTTGCCCGTCCGGCTGTGCGGCGGCGACCTGCTCGGCCCGGGCCACCTGAGTCTCGAAGGAGACGGGGGAGGGGACCCCCATCTCGGGCGCCCAGTGGCTCTCCTGGAAGAGCCCGGGCAGCACCGAACCGAGCGGCCCCTGCTTGTTGAAGAAGCCGACGCCGCCGATGCAGACCGTCCGGTACCCGGCCGTGGCGAGCGCGCCGGGCAGGTCGGGCGCGTCGAAGACCCAGGTCCGCGGCGCGGTGGTCTCCGAGCCGGCGAACCGGGCGGCGAACAGGCGCGGGTGCGGCCCGTCCGGGGAGGCCGGGGTCGGCAGGAACCCTGCCAGGATCGCCTGGTGCGCGGCGTAGGTGAAGCTGCCGGGGGAGTGCCGGCGCTCCCACCGGCCGCCGGGGAGAAAAGCGGCGAGGTTCGGGATCCGCCCGGCCGCCGCCAGCTCCTCGGCGACGTCGAACCGCAGCGTGTCGAGCGTGACGAGGAGCAGGTCGTGGCTGCCCACGACGGCGTTCATGTCGGGTGACGGTGCCGGAGGCGTGGGCCCGGGGTTCTGGTGGTTCATCGGATCGGGTCCCTGGGTGCGTTGTTCGCCGGCGCCGGAGGGCCGTCGAGGTGGTGGCGGCGGAGGAGGGCGGCGAGCTGGGCGCCGTACGTGTCGAGGCCCTCGGCGGGGCCGCCGGGCAGGCCGGTCAGGTTGCGCAGGAGGTCGCCGAAGGCGTTCACCTCGCCGACCAGCGCGCGGCGCCAGCCGGCGGTGGGCAGCACGTCGACGCCGACCATCGGGGAGTTCGGGAAGCAGGCCGCTGCCCGCTCCGCCGTCTCCAACAGCGCCGGCCAGGCGGCCCCGGCGGACTCCCGGGCCGATGCGAGGCTGCCGCGGGCGCCGCCGAGGTGGAGGTTGGTCATCGGCTGGGAGCTGGTGCGCACCACCGCGTGGGTGGCCCGCCCGGCGACCACCACCACGCGGAGGTCCGCCGAGCGGCCGGACTGCGAGGCCTTCGGAATCCACTGCTCGACGTGCAGGCCGTCCGGTGCGAGCCGGTCGACCAGCTCGGCCACCTGCCGCTCGCTCCGGTGACGCCGGACCCGCAGCGAGTTGTGCAGCTGCCCGCCCGCCGTCTCGGCCGACGTGGTGGCCAGGACCTGCCCGCGCGGGCCGAACTCCAGCGCCACCACGCCGGAGGCCGAAGAGCCGTGCGCGGGCTTGACGAACACCCGGCGCAGCCCGGCGGCGCGCAGCCGCTCCCGGAGGTCGTCCCAGCCGTCGACGGCCGCGCCGCCGAGCGCCCGGGGCACCGGCACCCCGGCGGCCGTCAGCAGGGCGTGCGCCCGGCGTTTGTCGAACATCACGGCGATCTCCTCCGGATCGCCGAGCAGCCGCACCCCCGGCAGCCGGGCCAGTCCGCGCAGGGCGGCCATCACCCCGGCGTACCAGGCCGCCCCGCCCTCCACCCTGGTCGGCGCGTAGGAGGGGCCGAGCGCGGGGCCGCGCAGCAGCTCGTCCACGGCCGCGTCCTCGCCGGGCGACTCGATCCGCACCACGCTCCCCTCGGGCAGGTGGTACGCGCCGCGCAGCACGTCGATCCAGGGCAGGACGGCGGGCTCGGGCAGCCCCGCCGCCCGGGCCGCGGCGGCGAACAGCGTGACCCGCCGGTTCCCGGGGTTGCCGAGCACCGTCAGGAGCGGACGTGCCGGCTGTGTGGTCATGTGCGGTACGGACATCAGGACTCCGCCCGGTTACTCGGCGACGGCGACGTACCGCCACTGGTCGTCCGGCTTGCCGGCCTCGGAGAGGTCGGTCGCGACCCCGGGCAGCGCTTGGCGCAGCCGCTGCTGCACGGCCTCCGTGAGGTAGTGGTGGTGCAGGTCGAGGGCCTTCAGATGGGTGAGCGGCTGCCCCTCCAGGAGGGCGGTGGCGCCCTGGTCGGTGAGCACGCCCATGGAGAGGCTGAGTGACTCCAGCCGGGCCACCACCGGGGCGTGGGCGACGGCGGCGGCGATGTCGTCCTGCCTCTCGCTGTCCTGCAGGCCGAGGTGGCGCAGCGCGGGGAACCGGGAGCCGTCGAGGAACGGCGCCAAGTCCTCCAGGGTGGAGTCGCCGCCGTAGTTCTCCACGCCCAGCCAGAACTCCAGCCGCTCCAGCGCCGGGAGCTCGCTGTCCGCGACCGCCCGCAGTACCGCGGCCGGCAGGCCGCCCGACTCGAACCGCAGCGCCCGCAGGCTCTCGTGCCGCACCGGCTTCAGGGAGAGGCCGTCACCCTCCACCATGTCCCCCGCGGCGCCGCGCACCACCAGCTCCTCCAGCAGCGGGAACGTCGTCAGCACCGGGGTGACGTCGACCATGTCGATCCAGGAGATCTCGCACTCCTCGTACGTGAGGTCCCCGAGGAAGAGGGCGCGCAGCGCCGGCAGGCGGCCGGCCGCGGCGAGGATGGCCGTCAGCGGCTCGGCGAAGCTCTCCGGCCCCTCCTGCGACCACTCGCCGACGACGACGGCGGTGACCCGCTCGGTGTCGACGGTGCCGAGGAAGTGCTGCCATTGCTCGACGAAGCCCTTCGGCGAGTCGTACTCGATGCCGATCTTCCAGGCGACCGCCGCCGCATCGGGCAGCGCGGCACCCTGCCCGACGGCCGGGACGAAGTCGAGGACGGGGAGGCCGTGGAACTGTTCGATGTGCTTGCCGACGGTCATGCGCTGCTCCTCCGGGGGGTCGGGACCGGTCAACTGTCTACCAGTCGGGTCCGACAATCCGGCGGCCGGGGCACATACCGGGCGCGCTCCCGGGCGGGTCGGCGAGGCGGTCGCGAGGCGGCCGGTGATCCACCACCCGGCGGCGTTCCGGCACAGCGGTGAGCTCCGCACGTGCGACACCGCCCGCGCCGGAGGGGGCGCGGGCGGTGGGTGGGTGCAACGCGTCGTCAGGAGGCCCCGTTGCCGTTGAAGGAGCCGACCACGTGGTCGCCGCCGGTGTTGGAGATGTCGGCGCCGGCGAGCTGGTTGGCGGTGCCGATGACGGTGATGGTCGTGGTGGTAACGGTCGGGCCGTCGGCGAAGGCCTGGGCCGGGACGGCCGCAGCGGCGCCGACGGCGGTGAGGAGGACGGCGAGGGTGCGGACGGTGCGGTACATGGCGTAATCCCTTCGTGGGCCAACTTGCCCCGCACACTAGGGACTCGTGTCGCGAACCCGGGGGGAATGTCACTCGGACGGGGTGTCTCGCGTGTCGTCCGCCGAGCGGCCGCCGCCACGGCGAGGAGGGTGGTGACGCCGGTGGGGCGGGGGCGGATCGGCGGCGGCCTCCGCCGCCCCGGCAGCCCCGGCCGCCCGGCGGCATCACCACCGCCGCGGAGCGGCCCGAGCGAGGCCCGGAAGCATGGTCTACAGGCCCGAAGGCCGGTACACCGTCAGGCCGTTGGGTGTTTTGGCGAGCCGGAGTGCGCCGGCCGCCGGGACGCTCTCGCCGTCGACGGCGATCCGGTCCGCGGTGCCGAGCGAGTCGAGGTCGAGCGCGGTCAGCCGGGCGGCGTGGTAGACGCGGGAACGGGAGAGGGTGCCGGAGAGGAAGGCGGCGGTGAGCCTGGTGCGGGCGAACGGGCTGCCGCCGTCGACCACCCGGATGTCGAGCAGGCCGTCGGCCAGGCCGGTCCGGCGGGTGGGGGCGAACCCGGGCGGGTCGTACGCGCCGTTGCCCGCGAACAGCAGCCAGACGCGGCGGGTGCGGCCGCCGGCCTCGACGGTGACCGGTTCGGCGACGGCCAGGGCTCGGGCGACGGCCACCGCCAGGGCCGGCCACTTGCCGAGGCGGTCCTCCAACGACTCGCGCAGCCGGACGAGTTCGGGGTAGACGCCGAGGCTGAAGGTGTTCAGGAAGACCCGCCGCCCGGTGTCGTCCACGGCCAGCCCGAGATCGACCCCGCACGCCGAACCGGTCGCCACCGCCTCCGCCGTCGCCTCGGGCGTGTCGATTCCGAGGTCCAGCGCGAAGTGGTTGAGCGTGCCGCCGGGGAAGACGGCCAGCGGCAGGTTGCGTTCCGCGGCCAGCGACGCGGCGAGGTTGACGGTGCCGTCGCCGCCGCAGACCCCGAGCGCGCCGCCGGCCGCGGCTGCCCGGTCGGCGGCCTCGGCGAGCAGCGCGGGCAGGTCGTCGTCCGGGCCGCAGAGCCGTACGTCGGCCCGCGGGAGCAGGGCGCGCAGCTCGGCCGCCGTCTCGTCCGGGTCGGCCGGCAGCAGCGCTCCGCTGCCGGAGCCGCTGTTCACCACCACCGACAGGCCCGCTCCCTCGGGCAGGGCCGGGGCCGAGCGGCGAGGCGGGCCGGCGGGCGGCGGACGGTCGTTCGACCGGGGCCACCAGCGCACGGTCACCGCCGCCAGGGCCGCACCGAGCCCGAGCCCGGCCAGCACGTCACCCGGGTAGTGCGCCCCGGTGTAGACCCGGGACGCCCCGACGGCGGCCGCCACCGGTGCCAGCGCGGCGCCCAGCAGCGGCGCCTCGATCGCGACGCCGGTCACGAAGGCCGCCGCCGAGGCCGAGTGCCCGGACGGGAAGGAGGTCGTCACCGGCTGCCGCAGCAGCCGCCGGACGGCAGGCACCTGGTCGAGCACCGGGCGGGGCCGCCGGGTCAGCTGCTTGGCGGCGATGTTGGCCGCCGTGGAGGCCAGCGCCAGCGAGCCGATCCCGCGCAAGGCCGCCCGCCGTCCCTCCCGCCCGCCGACCGCGCCGAGCACCGCCGCCGCGCCCAGCCAGAGCACCCCGTGGTCGGCGGCATGGCTCAGCCCGCGCAGCCACGGCCGGGTACCGCGCAGCCGTGCGAGCGCCACCCGGTCGAACAGGGCCCGGTCCACCGCATCGAGTCGCCTCATAGGGCGAGCCTAGGGCCGAGCGGCGCGCGTCGGCAGGTGCGGCGCCCTCCGGGGCCCGGGACGAGTACCCGGTTGAGTACGGGTACTCAGGTGCGGCGCGGTGGTGCGGCGGAGACTGGTCGGCAGCTCGCCCGCCCATCGGAGGATCACGTCACCGCCATGCTCAGCCGCACCGCATCCCTCCTCGTCCCCGCCGTCGGCACCCTGCGGGTCACCGTCGACCCGGGGGCCGACCTCCGGCCGGGGAGCATCGTCGCGGCGAACCACACCGCGCTCACCGACCCGGCGATCGTGCTCGCCGCCCTGCACCGCCTCGACGCGCGGCCGGTGGTGCTCGCGGCGGCCGGTCTCTGGCGGGTGCCGGTGCTCGGCCGGCTGCTGCGGCGGGACGGCCACATTCCCGTCCACCGTGGCACCGAGCGCGCGGCCGAGGCGCTCGACGCGGCCGCCGACGCGCTCGCCGCCGGGCGCGTGGTGCTGATCTACGGCGAGGGCGGGCTGCCGCGGCGCCGCGACTCCGGCGAGCGCCCGCCCGGCCCCTTCCGCAGCGGCGTCGCCCGCCTCGCGGCGGCCACCGGCGCGCCCGTCGTCCCCCTCGGCCAGGCCGGCGCCCGCCGGGTCGCGTCCGGCGGCCCGCTGAAGCAGCTGGCCGGCCTCGCTACCGCCCCCGCCCGCCGGCCGTCCCTGCACGTCCACCTCGGCGCGCCGCTGCGCCTCGGTGGCGACCCGGTCGCCGCGACGAGGGCGGCGCACGATGCGGTGACGGCGGCCTGGCGCGTGGCGGCGGGGGCCGCGGCCCGCTGAGGGGGCGGGCGGGAGGCGGTGCGGGCACTCGGGCGGCCACGCTGTCGCATCGCCGCGGGGCCGCACCGTTGCATCGCCGTATCGCCGTATCGCCGCATCGCCGCATCGCGGACACTGCGGACAGCGCGGCCGCGCCCCGTACACCGCTGCCGGGCCGCCGCCCGGCCGGCCCCGGCCGGGGCGAAAGCCGGTTGGCCGGGGCCTCCGGGTGCCGGGATGATGCGGGCATGTCGCGTACGTTCGAAGAGCTGATTGCCGAGGCCGAGGCCGTGTCCGTGGACGGCTGGGACTTCTCCTGGCTGGACGGGAGGGCCACCGAGCAGCGGCCGTCCTGGGGGTACCAGCGGCTGCTGGGGGAGCGGCTGGGGGCGGCCGCGGCGGCGTTGGACATCCAGACCGGCGGCGGCGAGGTGCTGGCGGGGGCCGGGAGCTTCCCGCCGGCCATGGTCGCCACCGAGTCGTGGCCGCCGAACATCGCCAGGGCGACGAAGCTATTGCACCCGCGGGGCGCGATCGTCGTCGCGGACCCGGACGAGCCGCCGCTGCCCTTCGCCGACGCGGCGTTCGACCTGGTGACCAGCCGGCACCCCGCGACGGTCTGGTGGGCGGAGATCGCCCGTGTGCTGCAGCCCGGCGGCACCTACTTCGCACAGCACGTCGGGCCGGCGTCGGTGTTCGAGCTGGTCGAGTACTTCCTCGGGCCGCAGCCCGAGGCGCGCGTGGGCAGGCACCCCGACGGCGAGAGCGCCGACGCACGGGCGGCCGGGCTGGAGGTGGTGGACCTGCGGTCGGAGCGGCTGCGCATCGAGTTCCACGACATCGGGGCGGTGGTCTACTTCCTGCGGAAGGTGATCTGGATGGTTCCCGGCTTCACCGTCGACTCCCACCGTGACCGGTTGCGCGAACTCGACGCGCTGATCCGGGCGGAGGGGCCGTTCGTCGCGTACTCCGCCCGCTTCCTGATCGAGGCCCGTAAGCCGGTCTGAGCCGGAACCCCCGGTGCCCCGGCGCCCGGGCGGGCCGGGTTCGGGTCGGCGGGCTAGCCTGGTGGGAGGGGCTGGCCTGACGGGTGGGTCCGTGTGGTTCCCGGCCCCCGGCCCGAACCGGTCGAGGCCGCCGGTCCGGGCAGTGGCGTGCGGATCAAGGGCGGGTGACCGAGGGCCCGCGGATGCGCCGGCCGCCCGCCACCGCGTGCCGCCCTTCGGCGGGGCCGCTCGCGCCCCCGGACCAGATCACCCGGCCTCACCGCTCAGGATTCCAGGAGCTGTTGTGAGCAACGAACCCAACGGATCGGGCGAGCTGGACGAACCCGGCCCCATCGACTACGTGGTCATCGAATTCCCCGGCAGCCGGTTGACCGGTGAAGGGATGCCGCTCCTGGTCGACCTGGTCGATCGCGGCATCATTCGTATCCTCGACCTGACGTTCGTCACCAAGCAGGACGACGGCACGGTGACCGGGCTCGAACTGGCCGACGTGACCGGCGACGGGAAGCTCGATCTCACCGTTTTCGAAGGTGCCTCCTCGGGACTGTTCGACGAGGGCGACCTCACCGAAGCCGGGTCCCTCCTCGCGCCCGGTGACTCCGCCGCCGTCCTCCTCTACGAGAACCTGTGGGCCGCGCCCCTGGCGGCGGCCCTGCGCCGCGCCGGCGCCCGCATGATCGCGGGTGGCCGTGTTCCCGTCCAGGACGTCATCGAGGCGCTGGAGGTGCTCGACTCCACGACCTGACCGGACCGAGACGACAGGTCCGATGCTCGTACCGTCCCCCTTCTCACCACTGGCAGGATGCCATGCCCGGACTACTTCGGGGAGTCGCCCGAACCGCGGTCGTCGCCGGAACGGCCACCGCGGTCTCCAACCGCGTCTCCCGCCGCCAGGCCGGCCGCTGGGCCCAGCAGGAACCGGCCGCGGCCCAGCAGCAGGCCTACAGCGAGCCGCCGCCTCCGGAGGCTGCGGCGCCCCCGTCCATGGACGACAAGATCGGCCAGCTCAAGGAACTCGCCGCCCTCAAGGAGCAGGGCGTCCTCACGGAGGACGAGTTCGCCGCCCAGAAGGCCCGCATACTCGGCGGCTGACACGGGGCGGGCAGAGCCGCCGGCCCGAGCCCCGCAGCACGTAGGGCCGGCGGCACCCGGCGGGCCCGCTCCGCGGAATCCGGCGCACCCGCCGCCCGCGGAACTCGCGTGCGGCCGGGCGCCGGACAGGGTGGTTTCGGCCAGCGGGAGGTGAACCGGCGGGATAGGCGGTCTTGCCGGGGCGGGCGGGGCGGCGCTTCCATGACGGCATGGGTCCACGCGAGCTCGTTCTGATGACCGATCACAGCTCGACCGAGGGTAGCCGGGAGACCCTGTCCGCCGCGGTACGGCTGCTCACCGGCCGAGCGCCCGTCGAGCTCGACGCGCGGCATTTCATGACCGGCGGTACCGGCCGCATCACCCGGGCGGGGCGGGGCGGCACCGGGGCGGACGGCACGGACGGCGGGGCGGACGCTGCCGGGCCGGACGGTGCCGGGCACGCCGGCGCGGTCCGTCTGGAGGTGCCCGCGGAGGGCATCGCGGTGACGGCGGAGGCGGTGCTCGTCTACGAGATCCCGCCGCACCGGCGCCGCGAATTCGAGTCGTGCCAGCGTCAGTTGCTTCAGTGCGGCGCCCGATCGCTCGGCACGGACACCGACGCCTGGCGGGCGGCCACCGAGAAAGACCGCACGGTCGAGCGGTTCGCCCGCGACGGCATCCCGCAGATGCCCACCATCGCGCTCTCCCGGCCGAGCCCCGAGGCTGCCGCCGAGGCGTTCGAGCGGCTCGGCGGCGACGTCTGGGCCCGCCCGACCGTTGGCATGGGCGGCAACGACGTCTTCCACGTCACCACCCGCGCCCAACTCGCTGCCGCCGCGCGTCACTACGCCGCGGCGGGTGCCGACTGGCTGCTCGCCCGTGACGCCGGGAACTTCACCGCGGACGGCCGGCGCCACCAGTACCGGGTGGTGGTGCTCGGCGGGCGGGTCGTCCGCGCGGTGGAGCATGTGCAGCCGGACCCGGACGCGCCCTGCAACGAGTGCCAGGGCGCCGTCTCCACCTTGCTGAAGGAGTCCGAACTCCCGGCCGGACTTGCCGAGTTGGCAGTATCCGCGACCAAGTCGCTGGGCCTTCCGCTGGCCGGGGTGGACCTCGCGGCGGAGAACGGCGGGGTGGTCTTCGAGGTCAACGTCCACCCGGTCTTCGGCACCGTCGGCGGCCTGGAGACCGTCGCCGTTCCGTACGCCGCCGCCCACCTCGCGCCGCGGTAGCAGGCCGGCCGCGAGGCGGAGTGCCGGGCCGGCCCGCCCCCGGCCGCGAGGCGGAGTGCCGGGCCTGCCCGGCTGCCGGCCGGAGGGAGGATGGTCGGAGGGAGGCCCGGGAGGGTACTAGACTCGGTGAGGTTGTGAAGGCACCTCGTTCGGTGAGGCGTCGCCACGGACACAGGCCACTGACCCCACGACGTCGAGAGACGCCCAGGTTCAGGACAGGTCTCCCCGGCCTAAGGGGTGACCCCAAGTGGCTGCACCTCCGGGTGCTACGCCGTGGCGTGCCAAAGCTCTGACGAGATCAGGGGTGCCCACCCGTCCCGCGGGCCCGCGTGCCCGTGGCCGCGCGGGGTGGATCCTCCTGATGGCCCGGTAACGGCGACCCGGTGTGCGGGCGCCCGACGGCGAGGAGGTGAGAGCTGTGGAGTCCAGTAGTCCGGGCCGAAGTCGGCCCCGTCCCAGGATGTCCCCCTCATCTCCTGGCACCCGGCAACCCTCCTCCCGTACCGCTCCCACCCCCTGCCGCCGCGCCGCCCGCTGACACCGACGGGCACCGCCGCGCGGCCGGGCGCCGTGCGCGGTGGAGGACGGCCGGGCGTCTCCCCTTCCTGCCCCGCCCGGCGACCGCGGTCCCCGGCGGCGGACACCGAACCGTGGAGGTACCCGCCATGTCCGACTGGCGTGTGCGCGCCGTGCGCGCGAGCAAGCGTCCGTTCTCCCGTCCCGTCACCGCCACCGCCGGCAGCGGTGACGGCCAGCCGGCACCCGAGCAGTCGATGGACCCGCGGCACGAGCAGCCCACCGAGCCGGTGACGCTGGAGCGTTCCGTCGTGGACGCCGCGGTCTACCGCGAGGGCCGCCGGGCCGGCGAGCCGGCCGGCCTGGCCGACGTCTACCGCCAGCTGCCCGGCAAGCCCGGCACGATGGCCTGGATCGGGCTGTACCGGCCCGCCGAGGCCCAGCTGCTGGAGGCCGCCGAGCGGTTCGGCCTGCACGAACTGGCCGTCGAGGACGCGATCGTCGCCCACCAGCGGCCCAAGCTGGAGCGCTACGGCGACACCCTCTTCGTCGTGCTGCGCGCCGCCCGGTACCTGGACGACGTGGAGGAGGTCGACTTCGGCGAGATCCACCTCTTCGTCGGCCCCGACTTCGTCCTCACCGTGCGCCACTCGCAGGCGCCCGACCTGTCCGCCGTCCGCAGCCGGCTGGAGGCCGACCCGGAGCTGCTCGCGCTCGGCCCCGAGGCCGTGCTCTACGCGGTGCTGGACGCGGTCGTCGACGGCTACGCGCCGGTGATCGCCGGGCTCCAGCACGACATCGACGAGATCGAGACCGAGGTGTTCGGCGGCGACCCGCAGGTCTCCCGGCGCATCTACGAGCTCTCCCGCGAGGTCATCGAGCTCCAGCGGGCCACCCGGCCGCTGCTGGAGATCATGAAGAGCCTGGAAGCCGGCTTCGGCAAGTACGGCACCGACGACGAGCTCCAGCGCTACCTGCGCGACGTGGCCGACCACGCCACGTATGCCGCCGAGCGGGTGGACGGCTTCCGGCAGATGTTGCAGAACATCCTCACCGTCAACGCGACCCTGGTCTCGCAGCGGCAGAACGAGGAGATGAAGCAGCTCGCCGAGGCCGGGCATGTGCAGAACGACGAGATCAAGAAGATCTCCTCGTGGGCCGCCATCCTGTTCGCACCCACGCTGGTGGGGACGATCTACGGCATGAACTTCGACAACATGCCGGAGCTGCACTGGGCGGCCGGGTACCCGTTCGCCATCCTGCTGATGGCGGCGGTCTGCACGAGTCTGTACGTGATCTTCAAGAAGCGGGACTGGCTGTAGGCGGCGGGGCGCCCGGCGGACCGGGCGCCCCGCGGGCTGTGGCACGTCGTCACCGACCGGAGCGCGTCCAGGGTCCGGCTCGCGTCAAGAAGGCGTCAAGAGGGGTGGCCGACGGCGTCAAGGAGGCGTCAGGGGCGGCCCGTCCCCCGATCACCGCGGCATAGCGTCGGCGGTGAGGAAACGGTTCCGCTTCTGCTTCGTGGGGAGTACGGGCGGGTCCGCTCTACGGGGGAGGGGGACGCGCGGCCATGGCCACGGCGGGCTCGGGTACATCGGGTTCAGGTGCGGCGGGTTCGGTCGCAGCGGGTGCGGGCACGGTGGCCGCCGGCCCGGGCAGGACGGGCTCGCCGGGGGAGGCGGGGCCCGGACCGACCGCCCCGGGGCCGCGGGCCGCGACCATCGCGCGCGCCCTGCGGCGGCGCGCCGGCCGGCCGCTGCCCTGGACCACCCCGCGCCTGGTCCGCGCCCTCACCGCGCTCTGCCTGGCCGCCCTGCTCGGCACGGGCGCCGCGGCCGCCGCCGTGCTGACCGGTGCCCGCGCCGACACCGACGCCATCGGCCACCGCGACGCCCCGCAGGCGGCCCGCGCCGCCGACCTCTACTTCGCGCTCAGCGACATGGACGCCCAGGCCGCCAACCTCCTGCTGCTCGGCGCCGACCCGGACTTCGCGCCGCTGCGCCGTCAGACGCTCGACACCTACGAACAGCGCCGCACCCAGGCCGACGCGGACCTCCAACAGGCCGCCGAGGCCGCCACCGGAGACCCGGCCGGACAGCGCGCGGTGCAGACCGTACTCGGCCAACTCGGCGGATACGAAGCGCTGGTGGCCCGCGCCGAACTGCTGGAGGAGCAGGCCGGCGCCCCGGCCGGGCAGCCTTCCCCGGCGGCGCTGGACGCCTACCGCCAAGCCACCGACCTGTTGCGGCAGCGGCTGCTGCCCGCCGCCGACGAGGTGGGCGCGGCGAGCGGCGCCACCGTGGACCGCGTATACGGCGGGGGCCGCGCCCACCTCGCCACCGGCCGCTGGTGGATCCTCGGGACCGGCCTGCTCGCGCTGGCCGCCCTCGCCGGGCTCCAGCGGCTGCTGGCGGTGCGCTACCGCCGCCTGGTCAACCCGCCGCTCGCCGCCGTCACCCTGTTGACCGTCGTCGCCCTGACGGTCGGGCTCCACCTGGTGACCCGGGCCGACGAGCATCTGGTGGTCGCCAAGAGCAGTGCCTACGACTCCGTGATCGCTCTCAGCCGGGCCCGCGCGGTCGCGTACGACCTGAACGCCGACGAGAGCCGCTACCTCACCGACCCGGCCCGCGCCGCCGCGTACCAGCAGAGCTTCCTGGACAAGACCCAGGCCGTCGCCCGGGTCGACGGTGCCACGCTCGCGGACTACAACGCCCGGCTGGCCACCGTCGCGGGCCGCCACCGCGCCGACCACGCGGCCGTCCCGTTCGGCGGCTTCCTCGGCACCGAGCTGCGCAACATCACCTTCCCCGGCGAGCAGGAGGCCGCAGAGCGCGTGCTCGCGGCGTTCCAGGCGTACCAGCTGGAGGACCGGCGGATCCGCGAACTGCGCGACGCCGGGCGGCTGAAGGAGGCGGTCACGCTCAACACCGGCCTGGCGCCCGGGCAGTCCAACTACGACTTCGAGCGGCTGGCCCGCGCGATCGGGGACACCCTCGATGTCAACGCGCGGGCGATGGACGAGGCGGTCGCGGAGACCGACTCGGACCTCGACACCACCACGGCCGCCCTCGGTGCGCTGACGCTGGCGGCGTCGCTCGCCCTCACGGCGTTGGGCGTCCGGCCGCGGCTCCGGGAGTACCGATAGGGGCCGACGGGTGGTCGGTAGGGAGCCGCCGGATGGTCGGTAGGGAGCCGACGGGTGGTCGGAGGGGAGTCGGACACCTCGAGCCGGAGGACGAGGGCGCGTTCCGCCGCGACCTCCCGCGCCCCTGGCTCGTCACCGGCATCCACCCAGGCGCGCGTACTCGGCCTCCGGATCGAGCTGGGCCCGGTAGCCGAAGTGCAGCCGTAGGGTGCCGTCCGGACCGGCGTGGGTGGTGAGCGGGGTCCGGCCGGCCGGGAGCAGGCGCGGCGCCGCCCACTGCTGGGCCAGGACGGCGAGCGGCGTGGCGTCGCCGGCCGTGGCGATCCAGGTGGCCCGCCCGCCGGCGACGGTGGCGAGGTAGCCGGCGGACAGGATCCCGTCGAGGAGCGACCGGACGGAGGTGTCGTCCGGCACGTCCCGCGTCCCGGCGTGTGGCGCCGCGACGTCGTCGCCCATCGCGACACTGTCCCGGGTCAGTTGGACTCGCACACCCGGCAGCCTAACCGGTCGTTCCGGATGAGACCGGGGCAATCGACGTCGAGTCGGCTGAGTTCCTGCGTGGAGTCACCGGAGCCGGACAGGCCGGCGAGCACCCGGGTCGCGCTGTCGGTGCTCGCCGGCCCGCCACCGGCCACGCGGCGGCGATGCCGCTGATCGTGCCGCGGTCAGCGGGCGGCAGCGAAGTGGGCGAGCGTCTCCGCGAGTTGGGAGTGCTGGGGCTGGGGCAGGTCCTCGAGGCCGAACCAGTCGAGGGCGTCGAACTTGTGGGGCTCGCCGATGACGACCTGAGCAGGGTCCACCTCGACGGCGAACAGGACCGCGACCCAGTGCGAGACCGGGGTGCCGCGCAGGATGTTGCGTACGCCCAGGGTCTCGACGGCCAGGGCCTCGGCGCCGTACTCCTCGCGGACCTCGCGCCGCACGGCCGACTCGAAGGACTCGCCGTGCTCCAGCGCCCCCGCTCCGGTGTCCCAGGTGCCCGGCTCGTCCCGGGCGCCGGCGCTGCGCCGGGCCAGCAGGATGCGGCCGTTGCCGTCGTGGCAGACGAAGACGCAGGACACCGTGGGGGCGGTGAGTGCCCTTTCGGCGGGGCGTTCGATCGAGGTGGGGTTCATGCGGTGGTGCCTCCGGTGGCGAGGACGGTCAGAAGTGGTCGAGGAGCTCACGGAAGGTGCGAAGCCGCAGGACGGCGTCGTCGGCCGGGTCCAGCTCGCTGTGCTCCAGCACCCAGGTGTGGTCGTTGGGGATGAAGACGGCGTTCATGCCTGCTGCCCGCGCCGGCAGGATGTCGGACTTCGGCGAGTTGCCGATCATCCAGCTGGTGGCGGGGGTGAGGCCGTGCTCCGCCACGAAGCCGCGGTAGGTCGCGGCGTCCTTCTCGTCGACGATGTCGATCGCCTTGAAGTGGTGCGCCAGTCGGGAGCCGTCGATCTTGCGCTGCTGCTCCTCCCGGTTGCCCTTGGTGAGCATCAGCAGCGTGTGCCGGCCGCTGAGGACGGAGAGGGTCTCGGCGACGTCGGCGATGAGTTCCACCCGGTAGCCGACCAGGACGGCGGCCAACTCCTCGATCTCGGAGAGCTCCTGGGCCGTGGCGGGCCTGCCGCGCAGCTTCTCGACGCAGTCACCGAGGCTGCGCAGCAGCATCCGGCTGCCGTACCCGTGGGTGACGGCGTTGGCCCTCTGGACGTCGTCGAGGACGGCCCGCAGCTGGGCCTGGTCGAG
Organism: Kitasatospora sp. NPDC022785; assembly: GCF_055561295.1. Lineage (NCBI taxonomy): Bacteria > Bacillati > Actinomycetota > Actinomycetes > Kitasatosporales > Streptomycetaceae > Kitasatospora > Kitasatospora sp. NPDC022785. Next base: position 55,793 of record NZ_JBVHHB010000029.1, read on the forward strand.
CGTGGGGTGCCGGAGCCAGTTCAGGTAGTCGTGGATCACGCGCTCGAACAGCACGTTGTTCTCCCACAGTGTGTCGTCCGCGTCGAAGACGAGTACCTGCCCGGTGTGCGGCATCAAGACCCCCAAGATCATTACACTGACTACCCGGTGACCCTAACCGGAATCGCGCCGGCCTGCCCGGATTTTCGGGAAGGGCTCCCCGGGCCGAACGGCCCTGCTCACCCCTCGGGTACGGGAGGAGCCGGCAGGCTCGGCCGGGCACCCGGCATCGCCGGGCCCGCCGGCGGATCCCAGCCGGACACCCCGCCCGCGGGCCCCGCCCACGGCCCCGCACTGCGGATGCGCCGCGCCTCGCCCAGGTGCTGCCCGTTTGACAAACCCGGTTGCCGGACCGGCAGATAGAAGGCATGGCCCATTCCCACCGCACCGACGATGCCGCGGACGGACCCGGTGTCACCGAGGAGCTCTCCACCGTCCTGGACGCGGTGGGTCCGCGGCTGCGGGCGCTGCGGCGTGAACGGGGGACCACGCTGGGCCGGTTGAGCGAGGCCACCGGGATCTCCCTGAGCACCCTCTCCCGCCTGGAGTCCGGTGGGCGCAAGCCCACCCTGGAACTGCTGCTGCCGTTGGCCCGGGAGTACCGCGTCCCGCTGGACGAGCTGGTCGGCGCCCCGGCCACCGGGGACCCGCGGGTCCACGCCCGCCCGTTCACCCGGGGTGGCCAGACCTTCGTCCCGCTCACTCGCCACCTCGGCGGGCTGCACGCCTACAAGCAGATCATGCCCCCGGGCTTCCGGGCCGGCCCCGAGGTGGAGCCCAAGGTGCACGAGGGCCACGAGTGGGTGTACGTCCTGGCGGGCCGGCTGCGCCTGCTGCTCGGCTCGCAGGACCTGGTGCTCACGGCCGGCGAGGCGGCCGAGTTCGACACCCGGATCCCGCACGCCTTCGGCAACGCCGGGCCGAACGCAGTCGAGTTCCTGAGCCTGTTCGGCGCCCAGGGCGAGCGCATGCACGTCCGGGCGCGACCGGGAACCTCCGATCGTTAGCTGACAAGCGGGGGTTCCGTCCGGGCCCCGCAGGCCGTCGGGAGGGGCCCAGGGATGAGTGGCGAGAACACTGCGGAGACCGGCGGGACGGCTGGGGCATCGGATGCGGGTGATGCGGCCGGCCGGAGCGAGGTGATCGTCACCGACGACCTGGCGCGCGGCGCCGCGGAGTCCGGGAGTACGGACGGGTCCGACGCCGGCGGGGAGCCTAAGCGCGGCCGGGCGGAGCGCAGGAAGCGCCCGTTCTGGCAGGAGCTGCCGATCCTGGTGGTGGTCGCCCTGCTGCTCTCACTGGGCATCAAGACCTTCTTCGTGCAGGCGTTCTCGATCCCCTCCGGCTCGATGCAGCACACCCTGGAGGAGGGTGACCGGGTCCTGGTCGACAAGCTGACCCCGTGGTTCGGCGCCACGCCCGAGCGCGGCGAGGTGGTGGTCTTCCGCGACCCGGGCGGCTGGCTGGAGACGGGGCCGGAGGAGTCCGGCAACTCCGTCGTCCGGGGCATCAGGAAGGCGCTCAGCGTGATCGGCCTGATGCCCTCGCAGGACGAGAAGGACCTGATCAAGCGAGTGATCGCGGTCGGCGGCGACACCGTCGAGTGCAATGCCGGCAGCCCGGTGAAGGTGAACGGCGTGGCACTGGACGAGCCGTACATCTACCCGGGGGCGACGCCCTGCGGCGAGGCGCCGGTCGGGACGGTCAAGGTTCCCAAGGACCGGATCTGGGTCATGGGCGACCACCGCAATGCCTCCCGCGACTCCCGCTACCACGTCAACGAGCCCGGTGGCGGCTTCGTGCCGGTGGACAACGTGATCGGGCGCGCCTTCGTCGTCGCCTGGCCGGTCGGTCACTGGGACACCCTGTCCGTCCCCGGCACCTTCGACCAGGAGGCCCTCGACAACCAGCAGGCACAGGCCGGTGCGGCTGCGGCGACCGGCGTCGGCGGCGCCGACCCGCTGGAGGAGTTGCCGGCCCCGGAGGCCGCCGCGCTCGCCGCCGTCGTTCCGCCGGCCCTCTGGCAGCGCCGCCGGGCCGCCCGGCGGACGGGTGCCCAGGAGGTGGACGGCGCGTCGTCCTGAGCTCCTCCGAGGGGTGGGGCGAACGGTTCTGCCCCGCCCCCACCGGCCGGTCCACACGGCGCACGCCGCCACCTGGTCCTGGTCCCTGGGCCGGGCGGACGGGGTGGGGCGCGGTGGGACGGGGCCGGGCGTGAGGGTGTGGCAGCTTGTGTCGCGTTCCGTCCCGCTGAGATCTACACCGCTGTGTTCCGTCCCGCTGAGATCTACACCGCTGTAGAGTCTGGCGGGTGAGCTGTACGTCCGGTCGCGCGGCCGTCCCGTTGCGGGGGCCGGCGGCCCGGTCCGGAACGGGAGGCGGAACCGTGGTGGAGAGTCGGCGCAGTCCGGTGCGGGACGGCGGGCACGGCGGTCCGGCGGTCGCGGAGGCGGACGTCGAGTGGGTCTACCAGCCGGTCGAGGTGCACTTCGGCGACGGCAGTTGGGCGCTCGGCCGGGTCAGCGGGTGGTGGCAGGACGCGGCCGGGCTGCGCTGGTGCCGGCTGCGGGTGGCCCGCAGCGGTTCCCCGGCGTGCTGGGAGCCGTTCGACCCGGCCCGGGTGGTGCTGCTGCCGGGAGGCGGTCTCTGAGCCGGGCGTTCTGATTCAGGCGTTCCGATCCCGGCGTTCTGAGCCGGGCGTTCCGGCTGGAACCGTGGCCGAGTCGGGGCCGAGCACGTGGCCGGGCCGGTCGCCGAACCCTGGCCGAGCCGGGGCCGCCGCCCGGTCCACTTGGCCGGGATTGGCCCTGGCCGCCGCGCCCCGCGTCCGCCGAGGATGGGCGGCATGAGTGACTTCCCCGGCGCGCTGCGCCCCGAGAGCCGGACCGTCCACCCTCCCGTCCAGGAGGTGACCGGCAGCCGCCCGCTGGGGGTGCCGCTGCACCAGGGACACCTGTTCGCCTTCGAGGACTCCGACTCGCTGGTCGAGGCCTTCGCCGCCCCGGACCAGGCCTTTTTCTACAACCGGTTCGGCAACCCGACCGTCCGTTCGCTGGAGGCCGCGGTCGCCGGTCTGGAGGGCGGCACCGGCGCGATCGCCACCGCCTCCGGCATGGGGGCGATCAACACCGTCCTGCTCGCCCTGCTGCGCTCCGGCGACCACGTCATCGCCCAGCAGAGCCTCTACGGCGGCACCTTCGCGATGCTCGCCGACCTGACCCGGCGCTGGGGCATCGAGGTCACCCACGTCCGCGGCGACGACCCCGCCGAGGTTCGGGCCGCGCTGCGCCCCAACACCCGGCTCCTGCACCTGGAGACCATCTCCAACCCGACCACCCGGGTCACCGACCTGCCCGCCCTGCTCGCGGTCGCCCGCGAGGCCGGGGTGGTCGGCGTGGTCGACAACACCTTCGCCAGCCCGCTGCTCTGCCGGCCCATCGAGCACGGCGCCGACATCGTGATCCACTCCGCCACCAAGTACCTCGGCGGCCACGGCGACGTCCTGGCCGGCGTCGCCGTCTTCGCCGAACCCGAACTGCACCGCACCGTCTGGCACTACGCCACCGAACTGGGCGCCTCGGCCGACCCGTACGCCGCCTGGCTGACCCTGCGCGGCATGCAGACGCTGGCGCTGCGGATGCGCCGCCACTGCGACACCGCGCTCGACCTGGCCGGCCGGCTCGCCGCGCACCCGGCCGTCACCGCCGTCCACTACCCGGGCCTGCCCGCCCACCCCGACCACGAGCTGGCCCGCCGACTGCTGCCCGAGGGCCACGGCGGCGTCCTCGCCTTCGACCTGGCCGGCGGCCGCGAGGCGGCCCGCGCACTCACCGAGTCCGTGCGGCTCGCCTCCCTCGCCCCCTCGCTCGGTGGCGTGCACACCCTGATCATCCACCCGGCCAGCACCTCGCACCGTCAGCTGGACGACGCCGAACTGGCCGCCGCCGGCATCGGCCCCGGCACCGTCCGCCTCGCGGTGGGCATCGAGCACCCCGAGGACCTCTGGACCGACCTCGACCAGGCACTCGCCAAGCTCTGAGCAGGCGTCAGCACGCCGAACCGATCGTCGCCGCGCCGCGCCGCGCGGGCGAGGCGCCGATCGCCGAGGCGACGATCATCGGCAGCGCCGGCCGGCCGGCCGGGTGAGCCGGTCCGGAGACACCCGAGCGGGGGCGGCGGGCGCCGTCCGGGCCCCACGGCGTCCGCTCCCGCTCGGGGGACTCGTGGTCGGGGGACTCGTGGTCGGGCGTCGCCGTCCCGGGTGGCGCATCCGCCTCAGGCGTCCCCGCGCGGGCGGATGCCGTCGAGGGCGAGTTCGATGAAGCGTCGCCAGTCGCCGTGGCCGGTGCGGATGACTCCGGACGTGCAGCCCACCAGGGTGTAGACATCCGCCACGGTGAGATCGTGCCGGAGGGTGCCGCTCGCGCGTCCCTGGTCGATCAGTGCCCCGACCGCGCTCTCGAGTCGGGTGAGCATCTCGCCCCTGGGCGCCGACGAGCCCACTGCCGCCGCGAGGGCCACGGACAGCCCCCGGTCCTCGGCGAGCAGCCGGCCGACATGGTGGAGGTACCGGACCAGCCCCTGTCCGGACTCGGGGTCGGACAGGCCTTCGGTGCGGGCGAACTCCAGGATCTCGGCGAACCGGTGCTCCGCCGCGGCCTCGACCAGGGCCTGCCGGGTCGGGAAGTGCCGGTACACGGTGCCCATGCCGACCCCGGCGGCGCGTGCCACCTCCGGCATCTGGACCTCGTCGCCGCGTTCCTCGAACAGGGCGCGCGCCGCTGCCAGGACGCGGGCGCGGTTGCGCTCGGCGTCGGCACGCGGCTTGCGGGCACCGGGTGTTGACGGCGTTGGCGGCGTTGACAACGCGACCACTCTCCTGCCTGAATGTAAACGGAAGCGGATTCCGGTTCCGATTATGCCATGCGAAGAGAGGCTGAGCTCATGTCCGAAGGCCGTTTCATCCTGCTCGGGCCGGGGGCCGCCCGCCCGGGGCGGGTCCCGCTGCCGCCCGCGTTCGCCGTCAAGGCGTCGACCGCCGACACCGAGGGCCGGCTCTCCCTCCTGGAGGTGACTCTCGCGAAGGACATCCCGCGGCACACCCACCACCAGGCGGACGAGTGCATCTACGTGCTGGACGGCGTCCTCGCGATCGAGTTCGACGACGTGACGCACTCGGCGCCGGAGGGCACGTTCGCCCTGCTGCCGCGCGGCGTCCCGCACGCGCTCCGCCGCGCCTCCGACCCGCCCCCGCGCGTCCTGCAGATCTCCTCGCCCGGCGGCTGGGAGCAGTACGTCGAGGACCTGATCGAGGCCGGGCCCACCGTCCTGACCGACGGCGAGCTGGATCCGGCGAAGATCAACCCGATCGCGGCCCGGCACCACATCGCCTACGACGAGGGCGGGCAGGACTGACCGCCCCGTACGAGGGCGGCCACCGTCGGTGCCCCGCAGGCGGTCAGCGCAGTGCGGCCGCCGCGGGCCCCGGCCGCGCCCGCGGGCGCGGCCGGGCCGCCAGGACGGCGATGTCGTCCTCGGCGGCCGGGGCGGTCGGCCCGGTGGGGGCGAGGGCGTGCAGGACGGCGTCCAGCAGGTCGTCCAGCTCACCGCCGGCGGGCAGGCGGAGGGCGGCGAGGCGGGCGAGGGAGGCGTCGATGTCCTCGTCCCGTCGTTCGACCAGGCCGTCGGTGTAGAGCAACAGCGTTTCGCCGGGCAGCAGTTCGCGGGTGGTCTGCTCGTAGCCGCCGAAGCCGGTGCCGAGGGGCGGGCCGGTGGGGATCTGCAGCAGTTCGGTCGGGCGGCCGGGGGAGATCAGGGCGGGCGGGAGGTGGCCGGCGCTGGAGAGGGTCCAGCGGCCCCGGCCCGGGTCGGCGAGGGCGAGCAGGCAGGTCGCCGGGCGGGCGGACTCGTTGGCGGCGATGACGGTGTCGAGCTGGCGCAGGATCCGGTGTGGCGGCAGGTCCATGCCCGCCACGTCGCGCAGGGTGGAGCGGTAGGTGCTCATGTCGACGGCCGCCTCGACGCCGTGGCCCATGACGTCGCCCATCACCAGCAGGGTCCGCCCGAACGGCAGCCGGACCGTCTCGTACCAGTCGCCGCCGACCACCGAACTGGAGCCGGAGGGCAGGTAGCGGGAGGCGAGTTCGAGGTTCTGGTGCGGGCTGCCGGGTTCGCTGAGCAGGGCCCGCTGGAGTTCGAGGGCGATGCCCTGGGAGCGGGTGTAGCGGCGGGCGTTGTCGATGCCGGTGGCGGCGCGGGCGGCGACGTCGCCGATGAGGGTGGCCTCGTCCGGGGTGAAACCGGGCGAGGCGGCGGTGCGGGCCAGGGTCAGCAGGCCGACCAGCCGGCCGCGGGCGGACAACGGCACCGCGAGCAGCGAGGTCAGCCCGGCGGCCCGGTGGGCGGCCAGGGCGGCCGGATCGGGCGCGGCATGGGCGAGTTCCTCGTCCGCGGGCCCGTTCACGAGTACCGCGACGCCCGCGGTCAGGGCGCGCGCGGCGGCCGATCCCTCCCGGTACCGCACGGTCTCGCCGGGCCCCGCGGGTGCCGCCGCCGCCTCGCTGAGGCGCCCGGTGCACTGGACGGCGGCGCGGTGGAGCCGCAGGCCGCCGGCCCGGCCGGTGTGGGCGGTGGAGTCGGGTGGCAGGACGTCGACGGTCACCAGCTCGGCGAGCCGGGGCACGGCGAAGGAGGCCAGTTCGGCGCAGGTGGTGCCGACGTCGAGCGTGGTGCCGATCCGCTCGGCGGCCGCGTCCAGCAGCGCCAGCCTGGCCCGGGCCTGCGCGAGTTCGCGCCGCAGCTCCTGCTCCGGACCGGGGTCGTCCAGCACGACGACCACCACGCCGGTGATGCGCCCGCCGGCCTCCAGCGGCCGGTAGCGGACCCGCAGGCCGGCCGGCACCGGGGCGCCCGCGCCGTCCGGCCCGCCGGTGGTCTGCTCGCGGCCCCGGCCGTCGGCCAGGACGTGGTGCAGTGTGCCGGCCGCGGCCGCGAAGGCCGTGCTCTCGACCGGCCGGCCGAGCAGGTCGGCGCGGCGCAGCCCGGTGGCGGTGGTGAACGCGGCGTTGAGGTACTGCCAGCGAAGCCGCTCGTCCAGCAGTGCGACCCCGACGGGGGCGGCGGCGAGCATCTCGCGGAGCAGATCCGGGTTGTCACCCACCGTGACGGACTCGCCGCTCGCGGCCAGGGCCGCCGCTGCCGCCGCGCGTGACCGGCTGTCCGGACCCGCGGGCGCGGCACCCTCTCCTCCGTTGCCGTACCGGAACCGCATACGCCCATGATCACGCGCCGGGCCGCGGCACGCCCACGGACCGGTGAAACTTTGACTCACCGGTGGCGATGTTGTAACCGGCCCGGGCCCGGTGTCAGGTCCGTTTCCGGAGCGCGGTGTCGCCGGTTCGGGCCTCGCCCGGCCGCCGGTCGGAGAGCGGGCTCAGGCTCCGCGCCCCGTGGGCGGCCGCTTCAGTTTGGCCCAGACGGTTTCCAGCGCGGCGATGTCCGCGTCGTCCAGCCGGTCGTCGAAGGCCTCGGCGAGCGTCGCGCGCCGGGTGGCGTCGGCCTCGGCGAAGAGCCGGTGCCCCTCCGTGGTGAGCGCGATGCGGACGGAGCGGGCGTCGGTGGGGGAGGGAGCTCGTTCGACCAGACCGCGGGCCTGGAGCGAGTCGGCGACCCGGGAGACCTGGCTGCGGCTGAGCAGGGTCTTCGCGCCGAGGTCGGAGGCGGCGACCGGCTCGTCCTGGCCGTGCAGCCAGAGCATCACCTCGAACCAGGAGAGCGGCAGGTCGTGGGCCTTGGCCAGGGCCTGGTCGACGCGCGCGCTGAGCGTGGCACCGGCCCAGACCAGGCCGTAGAAGGCGTGGTCGCGGGCGGTGAGGTCTCCCAGAGTGAGGTCGGTGCGCGCCATGCCCGGCACTCTACCTGTTTGCGTGTGCGCGCACACAGTGCCTATGGTGTGTGTGCACGCACATACCTGTCCCTGGGAGCGCTCCGCATGACCACCACCCGCACCGTCCTGATCACCGGCACCTCCTCCGGCATCGGCCTCGCCGCCGCCGTGGCCGCCGCCCGCGCCGGCTACCACGTCGTCGCGACCATGCGTGACCCCGGCCGTTCCGACGCCCTGCGCGCGGCCGCCGCCGAGGCCGGCGTGGCCGACCGGGTCGAGGTCGCCCGGCTGGACGTCACCGACCCCGCCTCCGTGGCCGACTGCCTGGCCGGAGTCCTCGGCCGGCACGGCCGCCTCGACGCCGTGGTGAACAACGCGGGTGCCGGCTACGTCGGCACCGTCGAACAGGACGGCCTCGACCCCGTCCGCGCCGCGATGGAGGTCAACTTCTTCGGCGTCGTCGACGTCACCCGGGCCGCGCTGCCGCACCTGCGGGCCACCGGCGGCCGGGTCGTCACCGTCACCAGCGTGGGCGGCGTCGTCGGCCAGCCCTTCAACGAGGCCTACTGCGCGGCCAAGTTCGCCGTCGAGGGCTTCATGGAGTCGCTCGCCCCGGTCGCCGCGACCGTCGGCGTCCACGTCACCGTGGTCGAACCGGGCGCCGTCGCCAGCGAGTTCGTCGCCAGCCAGGGCATCGACCTCCCCGCCCTGCTGACCGCCGCCGGCCCCTACGCCCCCGCGCTGAGCGCTTACGTCGAGCGCACCCGGGCCGCCTTCGACCAGGCCCAGACCTCCGCCGAGGCCGCCGAGACGGTACTCGACGCCCTGACCGCCGAGCAGCCGCCGTTCCGGATGCAGACCTCCGACCGGGCGCGCGCCTTCGTCGGTGCCAAGCTCGCCGACCTGGACGGCGCGGCCGTCCAACAGCTCACCGGCACCTGGGTCCGCTGACCGCAGACGGCTGCCCGCCGCGGGCTGACCGCTGCCGGCTGACCACCGCGGCCTGACCACCGCCGGCTGACGGCCGGTCACGTCCGGAGCCTCCGGCCTGCTCGGGCCGGCGTTGCTCCGGGCGGCAGTGGCCCCGGCATGACAGGCGATCACCGGCCGGGGCGCGCGGCCGACACCGTCGCCGCGATCGTCGACCACGCCGAACCGGCCGGGAGCATCCCGTCGGCCGCGCCGTCCCGGCTCACCGTCAACGGTGCCCCCCAACCCGGCGGCTGACGCGAGCGGCAGGTGTCCCACCCTGTGGGCCACCTGCCCCGCAGCCCGGTGGCCCGGCCGGTCACCGGTCATACTTGGGCGGCGGCGCCCGAGCCCGAGCGCCGCTGCGAGCCGCCACCACCGGGCCCGCGGAGCACGCCGAGCCCGGAGGACCCGATGAGCCGCCACCTGCCGACCACAGTTCCGCCGGGCGGGGCGCCGGCGCAGCCGTGGAACCGGCAGCGGCTGCGCAGCAACAACGAATGGCTGCTGCTCGAACTGCTGCGCACCGGCGGCCCGTCCTCGCGCGCCCAGCTCGCCCGCGACACCGGTCTCTCCAAGCCCACCGTCTCCACCGCACTCGCCGCGCTGGAACAGGCCGGACTGGCCCGGGAGGCCGGCCGCTTCGTCCCCGAACGCGGCCGGACCGCCGTGCTGTACGAGCCCGACCCGACCGCCGGCCACGTGCTCGGCGTGGACATCGGCCGGGCCCGGCTACGCGTCGCGGTGGCCGACCTCGCCGGGCGGATCGTCGCCCGCCGGGACGTCCCCAACAAGGGCCGCACCGCCAACGCGGTGGCCGACGCCGTGGTGGCCGCCGCCCGCGAGACCACCGCCGAGGCGGGCCTGGCCGCCGCCGAGATCGTCCACGCGGTGATCGGCACGCCCGGCGTCTGGGACGAGCAGCGGCGCGGCGTCCGGTACGCCACCAACCTGCCCGGCTGGGGCAGACGCGGGCTGTTCGACCGGATCGGGGAGGGCCTGGAGACCAGGATCACCGTCGCCAACGACGCCAACCTCGCCGCCCTCGGCGAGTACACCCTCGGCGCCGGCCGCGGCAGCCGGATGTTCGCCTACCTGCTGATCGGCACCGGCCTCGGTGTGGGTGTCCTGAAGGACGGCGAGCTCCTCTCGGGTGCCCACGGCGCGGCCGGTGAGGTCGGCCTGGTGCCGCTGCCCGCCCGGCCCGACGGCGAACCGGGCGGGACGATCGAGCAGGCGGCCGCGGCGGACGCGGTGGTCCGGACGGCACTGGAGCTGGGCATGCGCGGCCCGCTGACGGCCAAGCAGGTCTTCGAGGCGGCCCGGTCCGGCGACCCCCTCGCCGTGGAGGCGGTGCACCGCGAGGCCGAGCAGCTCGCCTATGCCGTCGCCGTCCTGTCGGCCGTGCTCGACCCGGACCTGGTCGTCCTCGGCGGCGGCCTCGGCAACAGCGCCGACCTGCTGCTGGAACCCCTGGAGCGCGCACTGCAGCGCCTCACCCCCCTGCGGCCGAAGCTCGCCCCGAGCGAGCTGGGCGAGGAGGCGGTCTTGCTGGGCGCCGTCGCAACGGCGCTGGAGACCGCCCGCCCCGAGGTCTTCGAACGGCGCTCGGCTCCGGTGGGCTGAGGTCCGTTCCACGCCTCCCGCGCGAGGCCGAGCGGCCTCTGGCGACCGACCGGGCCCGGTCGAGGCGGTGAACCCGGGCGACCGCCCCTGCCTGCGGGAGGAGGGGCGGTCGGCTCTCGGACGGGGCCCTGCGGCGTTCGTCTCCCCGCTGCTGGCGGCTACGGGCAGCTGACGACGGTGTCGCCGGGGGTGGTGGTGCAGGTGTCGACGCCGGACCCGCCGTTCAGGACGTCGTTGCCGGGTCCGCCGTCGAGCGAGTCGTTGCCGAGGCCTCCGTTCAGGGTGTCGGCCCCGGGCCCGCCGATCAGCGTGTCGTTGCCGGCGCCGCCGTCGACCGTGTCGTTCCCGGAACCGGCGTAGACGGTGTCGTTGCCGCCGCCCGCGCTGACGGAGTCGTTGCCGCCGAGGGCGCAGATCACGTCGTTGCCGCCGGTGCCGAAGAGGTTGTCGGCGTTGCTGGTGCCGATGATCGTGCAGCCGTGGGCGTTGTTGACGCTGGTGCTCGCGGTGGCGGTGTTGTTGGCGGGGACGGGGTCGGACTGGGTGGCGCTGACGGTGGCGGTGTCGGAGACGGTGCCCGTGGCCCTGGGTTCGACGGTGACGGTCACCGTGGTGGAGGCGCCGGCGGCGAGGGTGCCGAGGGCGCAGCCGGCGCTGGTGGAGGTGGTGGTGCAGGTGCCCTGGCCGGGGGTGGCCGAGACCATCGTGGCCGGTCCGGTGAGGTTGTCGGCGAGGGCGACGCCGGTGGCGGCCGCGGTGCTGTTGTTGGTGACCGTCACCGTGTAGGAGGGGGTGTCGCCCACGCTGGTCGTGGCCGGCCCGGTCTTGGTGACCGAGAGGTCCACCCCGGCGGGGGCCGTGCCACCGCCCTCGTAGCGGGCCAGCGCGAAGTCCTCGCCGCTGTGGCCCGCGGCGACGATCCTGCCGTCCGTCTGAAGGGCCATGCCGAGGGCATGGTCGAGGCCGCCGCCGAAGTCGGTGGTCGCCTTCCCGTCGCCGCTGAAGCCGGTGTCGAGGCTGCCGTCGGTGTTGTAGCGGGCCAGCGCGAAGTCGCTGAAGTCCACGGCCACGGTGTCGCCGGCGGCGATGATCCGGCCGTCGGGCTGGACCGCCACCCCGTAGGCGATCTCGCTGCGCCCGAAGTCGGTGGTGACCTTGCCGTCGCCGCTGAAGCCGGTGTCGAGGCTGCCGTCGGTGTTGTAGCGGGCCAGCGCGAAATCGGTGCCGGTGTAGCCGGCGGCCACGATGCGTCCGTCGGACTGCAGGGCCAGCGCGTGCCCGAACTCCACGCCGCCGAAGTCGGTGGTGACCTTGCCGTCGGTGTCGAAGCCGGTGTCGAGGGTGCCGTTGGTGTTGTAGCGGGCCAGCGCGAAGTCGTAGTTGCCCACGTTGTTGCCGGTGTAGCCGGCGGCGACGATCCTCCCGTCCGACTGCAGAGCCACCCCGCGTGCCGCGTCGGCCCCGTTGGTGAAGTCGGTGGTCACCTTGCCGCCGGTGCCGAAGCCGCCGTCCGGGGCGCCGGTGGCCGTGAGGCGGGCCAGCGCGAAGTCCCCGGCCGTGGTGCCGGCGGCGACGATCTTGCCATCGGCCTGCACCGCGACCCCGTAGGCGTCGTCGGCGCCGCCGCTGCCGAAGTCGACGAGCACCTTGCCGCCGGTGCCGAACCCGGTGTCGAGGCTGCCGTCGGTGTTGTAGCGGGCCAGCGAGAACCAGCCGAACCCGCCCTCCGGCACCTCGGTGCGGCCGACCACGACGATCTTCCCGTCGCCCTGCACCGCCACCCCGCGCGCCTCGTCCGAGCCGCCGTTGAAGTCGGTGGTCACCTTGCCGCCGGTGCCGAACGCGGTGTCGAGGCTGCCGTCGGCGTTGTAGCGGGCCAGCGCGAAGTCGTCGAAGGCACTCGCGTAGCCGACGGCGACGATCTTCCCGTCGGCCTGCACCGCCACGGCGCGCGCCTCGTCCGAGCCACCGCCGAAGTCCGTCGTGACCTTCCCGCCCGCGCCGAACCCGGCGTCCAGGTCGCCCGGCGCGGCCACCGCGACCGCGGGCAGGGACAGTGCGAGCACCAGGCCGACGGCCGCCGCCACCCCGGCCCGGCCGGCCGGTGACCGGCGTCGGTGTGGCACGGCTCGCGCGGATCCTGGTCGCGGACCGGAAACGGACATGGGCATGGACATACGGTCCACTCTGCCTCTCATCGTCATGCAGCCGGCCACAGCGTCCGGTGGCCGTCACGGCGGCGGAATCTCCTCGCGGGTACCCCACGCACCCGCCGCCCCGGGCCGGACCTTCGGCTGACGATCGCCCTGCCCCGAGCGTTGGCCGACATGCTTCTGGCCGCCCCTGTCGCGGACTCCCACGGCCGGGCCGCGCTGCGCCCACTGGCGGCCGGATTCCACCCGCGCGAGTGAGGACGGCCCACGTCGCGGGGCGAGCGGACCGGGCGTCAGGGCGTGCCGCGCCTGAGGACGGCCCACGTCGCGGGGCGAGCGGACCGGCAGTCAGGGCGTGCCGCGCCTGAGGACGGCCCACGTCGCGGGGCGAGCGGACCGGCAGTCAGGGCGTGCCGCGCCTGAGGACCGCCGACGTCGCGGGGCGAGCGGACCGGCAGTCAGGGCGTGCCGCGCCGGGGCCCGTGCGGTGGATCCTGGAGGACGGCCGCCAGAAGGTTGGTGACGAGCGGGCTCCGGTCGTTCCTGCGCCAGGCGACGGCGACGCGGGTGCGGACCGTGTCGGGTTCGATCCGGCGGAAGGCCACTCCCTTGAGCCTGATCCGCCGGATGCTCGCCGGGGCCAGGGAGACACCGAGCCCGGTTTCCACCAGTGCGCAGACGGTCTGCCACTCCGTCGCGTGCTGGACCACCCGGGGGGAGAAGCCGGCGGCGACGCACAGACCGGTGATCTGGTCGTGCAGCCGCGGCCGCACCACCGGATTCGACTACGCCACCATGACGATCTCCGAGGACGTGGTGGAGCAGGCCGAGCAGTGCCTGCGCAACACCGGAGCGGCACTCGCCGAGGCGGGGTGCGGCCGGACGGGGTGGGTCGGCTGCCGGAAGGACAATGCCCGATCGGACACGAAATACTGCGCTTTCCGCTGGCTTGTGGATCTTGCAGTACCGCGGCGGTGCCGGTAGACATGAGTCTTTGGGCCCGGTCCGGAGACACCGCCGCGCAGGCACCCGCCGGACGCCGCGATCAAGGCGGGAACCGGCGAGCCGGGGGCGGCAGTCCTAGGGACGGGGACCTCGGCCCGGAAGGCCGCGCGAGCGTCCGCGGCCTGGACGAGGCGGTGGCCGGATCCGCGGCGGGCCCTCCCCTCTTCCCGCGCACGTCACAGGGGGCGTCGCGCCCCGACCGAATGGAGTCCGATGTCCGAGATAACCGCCGAGGAGCCGCGCCGGGGTGCGGCCGACCCGACGGTCTTGGCTCTGGCCGCGATATCCGCAGTGATGGCCGCGCTCCTGGTCAGAGTGCTCCTGCTGGACAGTGAGTCGTCGGACTACTACTACTTCCTCGGCCCCTGGTACCAGTACATCTCGGAGCACGGCGGGTTCGGCGCCCTCAGGAACGCGGACTTCTCGGACTACAACGTTCCCTACCTCTACCTCATGGCAGCGCTCACCTACCTGCCGGTGCCGGCGCTGGCGGGCATCAAGTGGATCTCGATCCTCTTCGACCTGGCGCTGGCCTCCTACGCGTTCCGCATCGTCTCCCTGCGGCGGCCGCAGCAGCCCTGGCACGCCGTCGGCGCGGCGGTGGTCGTCCTCTTCCTGCCCACGGTCGTGACCAACAGCGGCTGGTGGGGCCAGGCCGACGCGATCTTCACCACCTTCCTGGTCGGCGGCGTCTACCACATGCTCCGCGACCGGCCCTGGTGGGCTTGCGCGTTCTTCGGGATCGCGCTGGGGTTCAAACTCCAGGCGGTCTTCCTCTTCCCACTCCTGCTGGTGCTGGTGCTGGTGAAGCGGATCCCCTGGTCGAGCCTGCTGGCCGTCCCGGCGGCGTACGTGGCGCTTGACCTCCCCGCCTTCCTGCTCGGCGCCGACCCGTGGCAGTTGCTGACGGTGTACACCCGCCAGCCGGACACGTACAAGCAGCTCACGCTCAACGCGCCGTCCGTCTACCAGTTCGTCTCCGTGCCGCAGGGTGAGGAGGATGCCGTGCGCGGCGCCGGCGTGCTGGTCGCGGGAGCGGTGGTCCTGGTGCTGATCGGGCTGGCCGTATGGGCCGTCCGGCGGGCCGGTGGCGTGGCGGGACGGGGTGGGAAGCCGGTGCTCACGGACACGCAGGTCCTGCTGCTGGCCACCGCCTCCGCGATCGCGGTGCCGTTCCTGCTGCCGTCCATGCACGAGCGCTACTTCTACGTCGCCGACGTGCTCAGTGTGATCGTCGCCTTCCAGCGCCCCCGGCAACTCTGGTACGTGCCGGTCCTGGTGCAGCTGTCGTCCCTCGGCAGCTACCTCAAGTTCATCGCCCCCGACGTGTCACCGTACCTGTCGATGCCGGCCCACGGCGTGCTGATGCTGCTCGCGCTGCTCGCCGTACTGCGGGCCACGGCGGCGGAGTTCCGCGCAGTGCCGGCGGCGGCCGCCCCCCGATCCGTCGAGCCGGGAGACGCCCGGCCGCCTGCTGCGCGCGTTCCGGCGCCGCAGTACGAGCGCTGAGGCGGCGTCGGGCCCTTCACGTCGGCGTCGGGCCGTGCGGTCCCTCCCGGGCCGGCGCGGGGTCGGCCGACCTGATCGACGCCGACCTCCGGCCGTGGTCGGTACACCCGCCACGGTGGTTGGCTGCCTTCGGATGATCCCGGGCGGTCGAGGCTTCGCCGCTCGACCGCCCGGACCGCTTCCCGCCGGGACTGCTTCTCGTCCGGACCGACCGGCGTTTCCGAGTGGCTGACCGGTCTCGCGGTCACTTCGGATTTGCCCTTGGGCTGTTCCGGCCCGAACGGGAGCGGTTGTCGCGGATATCGGCACTCCTGTGGAATTGGACCGGTCGGGGCTGAGTGGTGGATCTCTGTCCCCATATGTCTTGTCTTTCCGAATTCTCTCCCGGAGGCAATCGCCGTGCGGTGTCGAGCAATGGCGCCGGCAGCCGCAGGCGGGTGGGTGCTCGGCGGGTGGCTGGGCCGAGGGGTGGCGCACGGGCGGCAAGGCCCCGTGCAGGCGGGTGGGCGCCGCGCAGCCCGAAGTCGGCTACGGGGGTTCCCGGGTGTATGCAACCTTTCGCCCCGCTCACCGCATCCACGTGATGTGAGGGGTGTGGGAGGAGAAGGGGGGCCGTAGGCGAAGCCACGGATGCGGGGGTGCATGGCAGGGTCGGCGTGCATTGGCCGACGGCGGCTCCCTCGGGCGGATTCATCCGGGGTCGTGTCACTGATGGGGGATGAATGAGTGCAGGTGTTCCATGTTTCTTCGCGGCCATTCAGTACGTATGCGATTTACCTGGTCGGAGTCAGTCTCCCGTATCTGTTGCACGGCTGTGACAGCCCCGTACGACAAACCGTTCGATTCGCGGGGTGCGCGGGCTAGCATTCTGGCATGGAATCGAATCGCCCTCCGATATGGAATTCATCCGATAGCGCGTCGTCCCGCCCGTCGCGAAATACGCCGCTTCGGCTGGCCCGCTACGGTGCGACCTTCCTCGGTGTGAGCGTGGTGTCCGGTGCGCTGCTGGCCGGCATGGCCCTGCCCGCCGCCGGGGCGCTCGGACTTGCCGCGAAGGACACGGCGGAGGGCTTCGACGACATCCCGGACGACTTCAAGACCCCGCCGCTGACCCAGGCCACCCAGGTCTTCGACGCCAAGGGCGGGCTGATCGCCAAGGTCTACGAGCGGGACCGAACGGTGCTGGCCGCCGACCAGATGTCGCCGTTCATGCGGCAGGCGCAGGTGGACATCGAGGACGCCCGCTTCTACGAGCACGGCGCCGTCGACCTCAAGGGCGTGCTCCGCGCGATCGGCAAGAACGCGGAGAGCGGCAGCGCCTCGCAGGGCGCCTCGACGCTGACCCAGCAGTACGTGAAGAACGTCAACGTCGAGAAGGCCGGCGAGGACCTGGCCGCCGTCCGGGAGGCCCAGCGCAAGACCCTGGGCCGCAAGATCCAGGAGCTGAAGGTCGCGATCAAGCTGGAGGAGGAGCTGACCAAGGAGCAGATCCTCACCAACTACCTCAACATCACGTACTACGGGAACGGCGCCTACGGCGTGGAGGCCGCCTCCCAGCGGTACTTCAGCAAGAGCAACAAGGATCTGACGATCGCCGAGGCCGCCACTCTTGCCGGGTTGGTGCAGAACCCGTCGGCCTACGACCCGAAGCTGCACCCGCAGGCCGCGCAGACCCGCCGCGACGTGGTGATCGACAAGCTGCTGGAGAACAAGCACATCACCGCGGACCAGGCCGGGGAGGCCAAGGCCGCCCCGCTGGGCCTGCGTTACAAGGAGCCGCAGCACGGCTGCATCACCGCCAACGCCGGGATGGGCTTCTTCTGCGACTACGTGCGCCATGTGGTCAAGCAGGACCCGGTGTTCGGCAAGACCGCCGCCGACCGGCAGAAGTTCTGGGACCAGGGCGGCCTGAACATCTACACCACCCTCGACCCCGCCAAGCAGGCCGCCGCCCAGAGCGCTGTGAGCGACAACGTGCGGATCACCGACAGCGTCTCGGCCGCCGCCACCATGGTCGAGCCGGGCAGCGGCAAGATATTGGCCATGGCCCAGACCCGCCCGTACGGCCTTGCGACGAGCAAGAACGAGACCGTCGTCAACCTCAACGTCGACGCGGCGATGGGCGGCGGCAACGGCTTCCAGCCCGGGTCCACCTTCAAGCCGGTCGTCGCGGCCGCGGCGCTGGAGGCGGGGCTGCCGGCGACCCGGGAGTACTCGTCCCCGAACAGGCTCGAGTACCCGACGATGAAGACCTGTGAGGGGACCTGGAAGAACGAGGCCCGGCCCAAGACGGTCGTGCCCAACGAATCCGCGAACGAGAAGGGCCCGTACCAGCTGAAGCAGGCGATGGCGCTCTCGGTCAACACCTACTTCGTGCAGATGGAGCAGGAGATCGGCCTCTGCTCGGTCAAGCAGATGGCCAACAAGCTCGGCGTCACCGCCAAGGCCAGCGGCAAGCCCCTGGAGGAGGTCCCCGCGATGGCCCTGGGCGTCGAGGAGATGAGCCCGCTGACCATGGCCAACGTCTACGCGACCTTCGCCGCCCAAGGCACGCACTGCGCCCCGATCGCCATCAACAAGATCACCACGGTGGACGGCAAGGACGTCCCCGCCCCGGCCGGTCACTGCGAGAAGGTGTTCTCCGAGGAAACGGCAGAGGCGCTGAACACCGTCCTGAACGGCGTGACCGAGAACAACGGCACCGGCGCGGCGCTCAGCCTGGAGGGCGGCCGGCAGATCGCCGGCAAGACCGGCACCTCGGACCACAAGAAGGCCGCCTGGTTCAACGGCTACACCCCGCAACTCGCCACCGCGGTCTGGCTCGGCGGCCCCGACGGCGGCGTCGAGATGCGCGGCATCACCATCAACGGGAAGTACCGCACCGAGGTGTTCGGCGCCGACGGCCCCGGACCGATCTGGCGGGACGCCATGAACCAGGCCCTGCGGGGCACGCCCAAGCTGCCGCTGCCGATGGCCGACATCCCCGACCCGGCCCCCAAGCCCGACCCGAACGCCACCCAGACCGGCACGGGCTCACCGGCAACCCCGCCGGCCACCCCGCCGGGCACCAACCCGGCCGCACCGGAGCACTGACAGCGGTGATCCCCCGGGGCCGGCGGCGGCGCCGCTGTCCGCGGTCCTGGGACCGGTCCCGCGCGGGCTGTCCCCGCCGCGCCCCGGCTCCACGCCCGCTCGGCGGACGTGGAGCCGGGGCGCGGCCAACCGGCCGGAGCGCGGTCGTTCTCGGGGGTGCGGAGACGGCCGATGCCTTCAGAGCCGCCGCGCAGTGTGCTGCCGGGCGGGTGGCACCGCACCGGCACCCGGTGGTTCGGTTTGGCTCACCAGCCTCCTTGCCCCAGGCGGCAGTCGGCGATGAGACACATTCCTGCGCCGCATGGGAGGAGGATGCCTCGCAATCAGTTCATCTCCGGCCCGAACCGCTCCTTGTATGCCGATGGAGTGATGCCGGTCTCGCGGCGCATCAGCGTGCGCAGATTGGCAGCGGTGCCAAGCCCGCTGCGCCGCGCGACCACCTCGAAGCGGTACTCACCTCGCTCGATCAACCGGCAGGCCAAGGCGAGTCGTTCCCCCGTGAGCCACGTCAACGGTGTCGTTCCCAGTTGTGCCCGGAAGCGGCGGTGCAGCGTCGCCGGACTGACCGCCGCACGTGCCGCAAGGTCGGAGACCGTGAGCGGCGAGTCCAATCGCTCCTGGGCCCAGGCCAGGAGGGGCGCCAGGGACTCGTCCGGCACGTCGGGCATGGGGCGCTCCACGAACTGCTGCTGTCCGCCGTCCCGGTGTGCGGCGAAGACCAGCCGCCTGCTCACCGAGTTGGCGACCTCCGCGCCGTAGTCGCGGCGGACCACATGCAGCCCGAGGTCGAGTGCGGCCGCGCTCCCCGCGGCGGTGAGGATGTCGCCGTCGTCGACGAAAAGCACGTCCGATTCGAGGTGCACGGAAGGGAAGCGGGCGCGGAAGGAGTCCGCCCACTGCCAGTGCGCGGTGGCCCGCCGGCCGTCGAGGACTCCCGCCTCGGCCAGTGTGAAGGCGCCGCTGCAGAAGCCGATCAGGCGCGCACCACGTGCGTGCGCCCGTCGGACGGCATCGAGCACGGCGGGGCGGCGGGGCACCTCGGTGTCCGGGCGGTTGGGGACGATCAGGGTGTCCGCCGCGTCGGCAGCTTCCAGATCGGCGACTCCCGTGAGCGTGAAGAACCCGTCTCGCATCAGGGTGCGGGGCTTGGGGGAGCAGAGCCTGAAGTCGTAGAGATCACGACCGAGCTCCGGCCTGCGCAGACCGAAGACCTCGGTCGCGCAGCCGAGCTCGAAGGGGTTCGAGTTCTCGTCCACGATCACGACGACCCGGTGTACGCCCGCGGCCTGCACTGCGTGAGAGGATTCTTTCGTCACATGCAATTCCTAGCACTCACACCGACCGTGTGGAACGGCTCAGGATGAGCTCATGAGCAACGAACCCATCCCCCTCGGCAAGGCTCTGGCCTCCTTCGATGCGCTGTGGAGCCCCCGCATCGTCACGCGCGTCAACGACTATGACGTCCGCATCGCCAAGGTCGAGGGCGAACACATCTGGCACGCCCACGACGACACCGACGAGTTCTTCCTGGTGCTCGACGGAGAACTGCACATCTCCTTGCGCGAGCCCGGTGGCGAGCGCACGGTCCTGCTCCCACAGGGGGCGGTCTTCACCGTCCCCCGAGGTACGGAGCACAAGCCGTATGCCCCGTCCGGCGCCGCAATCCTCATGTTCGAGCCCGCCGGGACACTGACCGTAGGCGATCGTCACGACGAGATCCCGGACCACGTGGACTCGACGACCGGACATGCACTCAACGCCTGAGCCGACAGGCTTCGGGCGTCCCCGCTCGGCCGCCGGTGCAACGGAGTCGGGGACAGCCGAGCAGCCCCGCGCCGATGCGGCGCGGGGCTGCTGGAGGTCCGCGGTGGGTCAGCTGTTGGTGGGGAAGTCCCCGGCACGGATTCCTGCGATGAAGGCATCCCATGCGTGGGCACGGAACTGGAGCATCGGGCCCTCTACGTCCTTGCTGTCCCGGACGGCCTGGCCACCATCAACGAGGCCCGCCACCTCGACACACTCACCGCCCTGCTGGGAGTACGACGACTTCTTGAACGGAGTTGCCAGCTCGATCCTGTTCACTCTTCCTCTTCCTTACCTTCTTCGTGTGGGAGCTCTCGAAGCACTCGGCGGACGAAGGCCAGGCTTGCGTCCGGGGCCCACGCGGCGGACCTCAGTGTTTCCAATGCATAGGCATAGCCGGTCAGTTCCTCCGAAGACTCCACAACGACCACATTCGTGAAGCCTTCGAAGGATACGGCTTCCAACGTGGGGTCGGACCCGAACGACATCCCGGTGAACGGGCCTGCGACTCTGGCGGCGTTCCCCGAATTCAGAGGCAAAACCTGAAGCGTCACGTTGGGTAGCCTGGCCACCTTGATGAGGTGCTGGAGCTGCTCCCGGTGGACCTCCTCCGTGCCCATGGGTGCGACGACGGCAGGCTCCCACATGATGGCCGTAAATCTGACGCTACCGTCCTCGATGCGCTTCTGCCGAGCCTGGCGCACCTTGATGAACTCGTCCCTGTTCGCCGCCGGCACGACGGTGGGGTTTGCGTTGTGCATCTCCGCTGCAAATGCCGATGTCTGAAGCAGCCCGGGGATGAGACCGAGTTGCCACGTCACTATGTGCGTCGCGTCGCTCTCAAGCTCGATGTAGGCGGCGTAGTTCTCACCGACGCCCTTGTAGTCGAGCCACCATCCGCGGCGATTGCTCTCACGGGCAAGCAATTCGAGGCGTGCCCGTTCGTCCGGATCACGGACTTCATACAGGTCAAGAAGCAGGCGAACGTCCAGGGGGCGGGAGGTCACCTTCCCCGACTCAAGGCGGGAGATCTTCGCCACCGATGACACCAGGGCCTCTGCGGCGTGAGATTGATCGAGGCCGGCCCCCAGACGGTGCTTGCGCAGGGCCGCACCAAGTCGACGGCTGCGTACGGTCGGCCTCCCGCCTGCTGGCATCTCTCCGCCTCTCGATCTGAAGTCATCAGTCTGCCTGTCGGGCGGAGTTGAAGCTAGCAGGGACTGACTCTGCGATCGAGTGCAAATTTGCATGAGTGCCACTTGCATGTGACCCGTCGCACAGCGCACACTGACGGTGAGTAGTTCGACGGATCGATTGAGTGATCATGGCGGCTGGTCCTCGGGCATTCCTTTGCTCGCTCACGGCGTGGCCGGCCCTTCGTCGCTTCCTGCGACGTTTCGACTCCCTGCTTCCGGAAGGTGGCTCCGCCATGCTCGAAAACTCTGATCGCCATCTCAGTCCTGTTGCTGGGAGCAGCTGTTGGTTGGTGCGCAGCAAGCGATCGCCCGGTGAGGCGCGTCGTCTGCTCGAAAAGCTGCTCGCGGAGATTCCTGACGGTCAACGCTTCGCCGATGTCGGGTTGTTGCTCGTCTCCGAGCTGGTGACCAATTCCGTGATCCACGGGACGTCCAGCGGCAACCGCATCCGCCTGGAGCTCTCCGTCAACCGCGTCCGCCTGCGGATCGAGGTGCACGACGCGCGGGCGGAGCGGGAGCCCGTGCTCCGCCCCAGCTCCGCCGATGACGAAAACGGGCGCGGGCTCATCCTCGTCAAGTCCCTCTCGCGGCGATGGGGTTGCTGCCCGCGTCAGGGGATCGGGAAGATCGTGTGGGCGGAGATCGACCCCCAGGAGCGTGCCGCGTGAGGGACGACCGCTCGGTCACCGTCGAGATCACCGGCGACATCATGCCGCCGACGACCTACCCGCTCCTTCCCAGCGCCCTGGACTCCCTTTGGTCCGCCTTGCAGTTCCGTCCGCTGAGCAGGCCGCAGTGGCTGTGGTTCGAGCGCTACCTCACCGGCCCCTGCGCCGAGCGCGTCGTCGCCGAATACCTCAACTACACCGGCCCGTTGTCCCTCCCGGTCATCCTTCCCGAGGGCGTCCACCACCTGCGCGTCGACTGGGCGCCCCTGGGAGGCGCCCGGTGATCCGTCTCCTCTACCCCTTGTGGTTCGTCCACTGCTCCCGAGCCCCCGCCGCGCGCCTCCTTCGCCTCGAACGCCGACGCCTCGACGCGGAGTTGGCACGCTGGCGGCCGGAAGCCGCCGGCCGAGCCAGGCGGCGCGTCGAGCAGGCCCTCGCCGACCGACACCACTGACGCGCGCAGCCTCGGAGCCGTCGCCCCGAGGCCGCGCCATTCGCGATCGCGAGGCCTCAGGCCGACGCGAACTCCTCTCGTACCTCCCGCGGCCCGAACGGCCAGGTGCGTTCCGCCCGCGCCCAGAGCAGGAACGCCCCGCACCCCGCCGCCACCCACGCCAGCGACCACTCGATGGGGTGGAAGCCGGGCGCGTTCCGGTCGGCGTAGCCGTAGATCACCAGCCAGCCGACCGCGGCGATGACGCCCGGCGCCGGGTAGAGCCACATCCGGTACGGCCGCAGCAGCCCCGGCTGGCGCCGCCGCAGGACGCTCACCGCGAGTATCTGGGCGAGCGCCTGGACGATCACCATCACCGTCGTCAGCAGGTTGATCAGCACCGTGAGCGGCGGGTGCGCCGCACTGCTGCCCAGGTGGCGGCCGAGCAGGAAGCCCGCGGCCGTGAGCGCGCCCATCGCGGCGAGCCCGTACACCGGGAACCCGTGCTTCGCGTGCAGCTTGCCGAAGGCGCGGAAGAACACCCCGTCGCGCGCCGCGTCGTACGGGACCCGGGAGCCGCCGAGCAGCCCGGCCAGTACGGAGGCGAACGCGGTGATCAGGATGAGGACGGTGACGACGTCCGCCGCGCCCTTGCCCCAGGTGCTCTCCAGCACCGCCGAGGCGACCGACTTCGACGCCACCGAGTCCGGGTCCAGCATCGCGTGCCAGTCCATCGCCCCCAGCACGCCCACCTGCAGCAGCAGGTAGATCGCCATGATGCCGACGATGGAGAGCACGATGGCGCGCGGCAGTACCCGGCCGGGCTGCCGGACCTCGGCGCCCAGGTAGGCGGCGGTGTTGTACCCGAGGTAGTCGTAGATGCCGATCGTCAGGCCTGCCGCGAAGCCGAGCCAGAACTGCCCGTGTGTGAGTTCGATCGCGTGGGCGGGCCAGTCGAAGGCGCGGCTCGGGCTGAAGTGGGTGTAGCAGGCCAGGATCACGGCCGCCACGGAGGCGATCATGACCACCCACATCACGGTGGTGAGCTTGGCGATGTTCTCGACCCGGCGCCAGAGCAGGAGGACCACCAGTGCGCAGAACGCAAGGCCGACCGCGTCACCCTGCCCGTCCGTCATCCCGGGCCACAGGTAGCCGAGGTACTGGACGAAGCCGACCACGCCGGTGGACATGATCAGCGGGATGAAGAGCATCGCCGTCCAGACGAAGAGGAACGGCATCAGCCGGCCCGTCCGGTACTGGAAGGCCTCGCGCAGGTAGACGTACGTGCCGCCGGAGCCGGGGAGCGAGGCGCCGAGCTCGGCCCAGACGAGGCCGTCGGCGAGGGCGAGCACGGCGCCGGCGATCCAGCCGATCACCGCCTGGGGGCCGCCGAACGCGGCGACCATGAGGGGGATGGTGACGAACGGTCCGATGCCGCACATCTGGCTCATGTTGATGGCGGTGGCCTGGAAGAGGCCGATTCTTCGGGACAGACCTGGGGACGACACCGTGGGCCTCCGGAGTGGGGGAGTGGGCGCCCGGCGGGGCGCGGGGGTTCAAGTTAGGGAGCTTTACTAGATTCGTCAAGGCTGGCCGCAGGTGGCGGAGTTGACGGGGGTTAACGGATCGACCATTGGGAAACTTTCCTAACGAAAGTCATTGACCGCGCGGCCCGGTGCCTCGATTCTGGTGGCGCCCGCCGTGGCTGCCGCGGCGCTCTCCCGTCCTCCCCCTGGTCCGTCGCCCCGGGCGACCGGCCGACGAAAGTGAGTTGGCATGCACAAGGCTATCGGAGTCCGTCTCGCCGCCCCGTTGCTGGCCGCCGCTCTGGGCCCGGCCGCCCTGCTGCTGGCGCCCGTGAACACCGCGTCGGCCGCCCCCGCCGCCGCGAGCGCCGTACCCGGGATGGCCGCCGCGCCGTACGAGTACCTCGGCTGGGGCAGCCCGCAGAAGCCGACCGACGTGATGAAGGCGACCGGGGTCAAGT
Organism: Kitasatospora sp. NPDC022785; assembly: GCF_055561295.1. Classification (NCBI taxonomy): domain Bacteria; kingdom Bacillati; phylum Actinomycetota; class Actinomycetes; order Kitasatosporales; family Streptomycetaceae; genus Kitasatospora; species Kitasatospora sp. NPDC022785. Next base: position 80,159 of record NZ_JBVHHB010000029.1, read on the forward strand.
GGTTCACCCTGGCCTTCATCCTCTCCGACGGCGGCTGCAACCCGAAGTGGGACGGCAGCCGGCCGCTGGCCGGCGGCTCCGACGAGGCCGCGATCAAGTCGATCCGGGCGGCCGGCGGCGACGTCATGGTCTCGGTCGGGGGCTGGAGCGGCAACAAGCTGGGCGAGAAGTGTTCGAGCGCGAGCGCGCTGGCCGGCGCCTACCAGAAGGTGATCGACGCCTACGGGCTGAAGGCGCTGGACATCGACATCGAGAACACCGAGTTCTCCAACGCGACGGTCCGTCAGCGGGTGGTCGACGCCCTGAAGATCGTCAAGACCAGGAACCCCGGCATCGTCACCTACGTCACCATGGGCACCACGCCGACCGGCCCGGACGCCGCCGGCAAGGACCTGATCAAGCGCGGTGCCGCGGCCGGGCTGGCCAACGACGGCTGGGTCGTCATGCCGTTCGACTTCGGCGGCCACAGCGGCACCATGGGCCAGGCCACGGTGAGCGCCCTGGACGGGCTCAAGACGGCGGTCAAGAGCGCCTACGGCTACAGCGACGACGCCGCGTACCGGCACATAGGCGTGTCGTCCATGAACGGGAAGACCGACGAGGCCGGCGAGACCGTCACCACCGCCGACTTCCGCACCATCCTCGGCTACGCGAAGCAGCACCACCTCGCCCGGTTCGCCTTCTGGTCGGTCAACCGCGACCGCGCCTGCGGCTCCGGCGCGGACGCCGACGCGTGCAGCGGCATCGCGCAGTCCCCGTACGAGTTCACCAAGATCGTCGTCCAGTACCAGGGCTGAGGAGCACCCCGATGGCACAGCTGATCACCAGAAACCGTGCCCGCGCCGCCGCCCTGCTCGCGGGGGCGGGCCTGGCGGCAGGGCTGCTCGCGGCCCCGCCGGCCTCGGCCGCGCCGGTCCGCCAGGAGGCGGAGAGCGCGACGCTCTCGCAAGGCGTGGTGGAGTCCAACCACACCGGCTACTCCGGCACCGGCTTCGTCAACGGCGACAACGTCACCGGCAGCTGGGTGGAGTTCACCGTCAACGCGGCGGGCGCCGGCAGCGCCACGCTCGGCATCCGCTACTCCAACGGGACCACCGCCGACCGCCCGGCGGCCGTGGCCGTCAACGGCGCCACGGTCGAGGCCGCCCGTGCCTTCCCGGGCACCGGGAGCTGGGACGCCTGGGCGACCTCGACGCTCACCGTCCGGCTCGCCGCCGGGGCCAACCGGATCCGGCTCACCTCCACCGCCGCCGGCGGCCTGCCCAACCTGGACTACCTGGACGCCGACCTCGGCGGCGGCCCGCCCCCCGGCGGGCCGGCGGTGCCGTTCGGCAGCCACCGCTACCCGTACGCGGCGGGAACCCTCAGGCCGTCCGGCGCGCAGTCCGTGACCGACCAGCAGGTGATCGACAAGTACAACGCCTGGAAGGCCGCCTTCGTCCGGCAGAACTGCGGCAACGGCTGGTACGAGACCATCTCCCCGGACGCCGACCACCCGTACGTCGCGGAGGGCCAGGGCTACGGCATGGTGATCACCGCGCTGATGGCCGGCGCGGACGCCAACGCGAAGACGGCCTTCGACGGCATGGTCAAGTTCGTGCTCGCCCACCCGTCGGTGAACAACCCCCACCTCCTCGCCGCCGAACAGGATTCCTCCTGCAAGAGCGTCAACGGCTCCGACTCGGCGACCGACGGCGACCTGGACGTCGCGTACGGGCTGCTGCTCGCGGACCGGCAGTGGGGCAGCGGCGGGACGTACGACTACAAGGACCTGGCCGTCAAGCACATCAACGCGATCAAGGCCGGCGAGGTCAACCCGAGCACCCACCTGATGCGCCTCGGCGACTGGTCCACCTCGGACGACAAGACCTACTACGTCACCCGCTCCTCGGACTGGCTGATCGACCACTTCCGCGCCTTCCGGGCGGCGACCGGTGACGCCGCCTGGGACACCATCCGCACCGCGCACCAGAACCTGATCACCTCGCAGCAGTCCACGTACGCCTCCGGCACCGGCCTGCTCGCGGACTTCGTGGTCAACACCAACGGCACGGCCAAGCCCGCCGCCGGCAAGGTGCTGGAGAGCGTCAACGACGGCGACTACGGCTGGAACGCCTGCCGTGACCCGTGGCGGATCGGCACCGACGCGGTGACCAGCGGCGACACCGCCTCGCTGGCCTCGGCACGCAAGCTCAACGCCTGGATCAAGGGCAAGGCCGGCGGCAACCCGGCGAACATCGTGACCGGTTACCACCTGAACGGCTCGGCCTTCGACAGCGGGCACGACATGGCGTTCACCGCGCCGTTCGTGGTCACCGCGATGACCGACCCGGGCTCGCAGGCCTGGCTGGACGCGCTCTGGAACAAGCTCGCCGCCACCGCCGTGGACCCGTCGCTCTACTACGGCAGCAGCGTGCAGCTGCAATCGATGATCGTCGTCTCCGGAAACTACTGGGTGCCGTGATGACAGACCGAGCACACCCGCGCCGCCCGCGAACGGCACTCGCCAGGGCCGGCGGCGCCGCACTCGCCGCCGCCGGCCTGATCCTCGGGCTGACGGTGGCGCCGTCGGCGACCGCCGCCCCGGCGGTCACGGCGAGCACCGACTACCAGGCCGAGGACGCCCTGCTGATGCAGGCCAAGACGGCCGCCAACCACACCGGGTACACCGGCACCGGCTTCGTCGACTACACCAACACCACCGGCTCCGCCGTCGAGTTCACGGTCAGCGCCACCGCGGCCGGCACCACCTCGCTGGCCTTCCGGTACGCCAACGCCGGCACGGCGAACCGTCCGATGGACATCGCGGTCAACGGGAAGGTCGTCGCAGCCGGTGTCGCCTTCCCGCCCACCGCCGACTGGGACACCTGGGCGGAGAAGACCGTCGCCGTCGGCCTCGGCGCCGGCACCAACCGGATCCGGGCCACCGCCACCACCGCCGACGGCGGGCCCAACCTGGACCGCCTGCGGGTGGGCGCCGCGGCCGACACCACCCCGCCCGGCCGTCCCGGCCCGCCGAGTTGCTCCGGCATCGGGCCGAACGGCCTGACGCTCGGCTGGGGTGCCGCCACCGACAACGTCGGCGTCACCGCCTACGACCTTTACGAACACGGCAACAAGCTCGCCGAGGCGCCGGGGACGGCGACGTCCTGGAAGCTCACCGGGCTGACCCCCGCCACCACCTACAACCTCACGGTGATCGCCCGCGACGCCTCCGGCAACGCCTCACCGGCCAGCGTCGCCGTGGACTGCACCACCGCGGCGAGCACCGACCCGCCGCCCAGCCGGCCGGGCACGCCGGTCGTCTCGGCGGTCACCGCCACCGGCGCCACCCTCAAGTGGGCTGCCAGCACGGACGACAAGGGCGTGGTCGGGTACGAGATCCGCAGCGGATCCGCCGTCGTGAAGACCGTGACCGGTACCCCGCCGGCCACCACGGCGACGGTCACCGGGCTCGCCTGCGACGCCCCGTTCACCCTGGCCGTCGTGGCCCGGGACACCGCGGGAGGCTACTCGGCGCCGTCCGGCACCGTGTCGTTCACCACCGGCGCCTGCCCGGCCGACGGCGGCGTCCCGGGCTCTCCGACCGCCTTCTCCACCGGGTGGACGGTCCCCTGGGGCATCGGCTGGCTGCCGGACGGCACCAGTGCGCTGGTCACCGAGCGTGACAGCTTCAAGGTCTTCCGGCTCACCACCGCAGGCACCAGGACAGAGGTCGGCACCGTGCCCAACGCCGTCACCACCGACGGCGAGGGCGGTCTGCTCGGCACCGCCGTCGACCCCAACTGGTCGGCCAACCACTACGTGTACTTCATGCACACCGCGGCCGAGGGCAACCGGATCGTGCGGATGACGTACAACGGCAGCAGCCTGGGCGGCTACACGCTGCTGCTCCAGGGGATCAAGAAGAACCGCTACCACAACGGCGGGCGGCTGGCCTTCGGCCCCGACGGGTACCTGTACGCGTCGACCGGCGACGCCCAGACGTCCTCCCTGGCCCAGGACAAGAACACGCTCAACGGGAAGATCCTGCGGCTGACCACCGACGGAAAGCCCGCCCCCGGCAATCCGTTCGGCAACTACGTCTACAGCTACGGCCACCGCAACCCGCAGGGCCTGGCCTTCGACCGCAACGGGCGGCTCTGGGAGGCGGAGTTCGGCGACTCCAAGCGGGACGAGCTGAACCTCATCAAGCCCGGGGCCAACTACGGGTGGCCCACGTGCGAAGGCTCGTGCAGCGTGGCCGGGATGACCAATCCCAAGGCGAGCTGGCCGGTCGACCAGGCCTCGCCGAGCGGCATCGCGATCGTCCGCAACGTCGTCTACATGGCCGCGCTGCGGGGCGAGCGGATGTGGCGCATCCCGATCGACGGGGACACCGAGAACGTGTCCACTCCCACCTCCTACTACGTCGGCACCTACGGCCGGCTGCGGACGGTGTCCAAGGTGCCCGGGGCCGACCGGCTCTGGCTCACCACCACCAACGCCGACAACAACGGCGGGGCGGGCGACGGCGCGGACAAGATCTTCACGATCGCCATCGGCTAGCCCACCGGGCGCCGGGGGCTCCGGCGCCGGAATGGTGCGGGCCCGGAGACCGGGTCTCCGGGCCCGCACCGGCTCCGGTGCCTAGGCTTCGGTGCGGTCGATCTCGTTCTCCCGGACCAGCCAGAGCGCGAGCGCCGCGCCGGTCAGGCTGACCAGGCCGCCGAGCAGCAGCACCGTGTTGAGGCCGTCGAGGAAGCCCGCGCGGGCGGCGTCCTGGACGGCCTGCCGGGCGGGCTCGGGGACGGCGGCCAGGGCCTGCTGCAGGCTGCCGGAGGAGGAGGCCTCGATCAGTTCGCGTGGGTGGGCACCCTCCGCGGTCGGTGTGCCCGCGGTGAGTTCGCGGACCTTGTCGGCGCCCCGGCCGACGAAGATCGCCCCCCAGACGGCGATGCCGACCGCGATGCCGACCTGCCGGAAGGTGTCGTTGATGCCGGCCGCCATGCCGCTCTTCTCCTTCGGCACCACGCTCACCGCCACGTCCGCGATCACCGGGTTGATCAGGCCGACGCCCGCGCCGGCGACGAGGAAGCCGGCCAGCAGGCCCGTCCAGTCGTCGTCGGGCTGGACGTCGCCCATCAGCAGCATGCCCGCGCCGATCGCGACGAGGCCGACGCAGAGCATCAGCCGGGCCGGCACCCGGGAGAGCATCACGCCGGCCACGGGGGCGACGAGGAAGCTGAGCGCCGTGATCGGCAGGTAGCGCACGCCCGCCGCGAACGGGGAGAGCCCGAGGTAGTTCTGCAGGTACAGCGTCAGGTAGAGGAACAGGGCGAAGAGCGAGCTGGACACCGCGAACGCGGCCAGCTGTACGCCGGTGAACGCGTGGCGGCGGAACAGCCCCAGCGGCAGCATCGGCTCGGGGACGCGGAGTTCGATCACCACGAAGGCGGCGAGCACCACGGCCGAGCCGATGAACAGCGACACGATCAGCGTGCTGCCCCAGCCCTCGGCATTACCGCGTACCAGCGCCAGGACGAGCAGGAAGAGCCCGGTGCTGAACGTCACCACTCCCGCCCAGTCGACCCGGGTGGCGTTCGGGTCGCGGCTCTCGGCCAGCTTGAGGTAGGTGACCACCAGGGCGGCCGCCCCGATCGGCACGTTGAGGTAGAAGATCCACTCCCAGCCGAGCGCGTCGGTGAGCGCCCCGCCGACCAGTGGGCCGACAGCCACCGCAACGCCGATGGTCGCCCCGTACGCGCCCATCGCGGTGCCGCGCTCGCGGCCGGGCGGGAACTCCTGGGCCACGAGCGCGAGCGAGACCGCGAACATCACGGCGCCGCCGACGCCCTGGACGGCCCGGGACACGTTGAGGAAGGTCGGGTTCGGCGCCAGGGCGCAGAGCAGCGAGGCGCCGGAGAAGATCACCAGGCCGACGGCGAACGCCCGGCGGCGGCCGCGCCGGTCGGCGAGCGAACCGGCCGTCAGCACCAGTGCGGCCAGGGAGAGCGCGTAGGCGTCGAACACCCACTGGAGGTCGGTGAAGCTGGCGCCGAGATCCTTGCGGATCGACGGTAGGGCGACGTTGACCACCGTGATGTCGAGCAGCAGCATGAACGTCGCGACCGAGACGGCGATGAGGGTCCACCACTTGCGTTGCACGGCAGCCGGTCTCCTTGGCCTGCCGACCGGGGTTCGGTCGGGACGGCACCGACCGTATGCAACGGGATGGCGTAAGCCCGGGCAAACGCGGCCGATCGGGGGTTTTAGGCCCTGTCCGGCGGAGGGGGAGACGGCTGCCCGGCGGCGGGCGGCCCGGCTCGGCTATCGTTCCGGCCCTGCTCCGTCACCGCGCGGGGCCCGCTCCCGCGGCCCCCGTCTGCCGACCCCGGCCGCGCAACCCCGTGGTCAGCTCCCGGCGGCGCCGAGGGCGGCGGCCACGGCCGGGAGGCGGCCCATGGTGTGGGCGACGGTCAGGCCGTCCATGTAGTCGCGGGCGTGGACGATCAGGCCGTCCCGGACCCGCAGCACCAGCAGGCCGGGGAAGCTGAACGATTGGCCCGTGGTGGTGAGTTCGCCGCGGACGAGCTGCTCGGCGACGATCACCTCGGGGTCGGCGCCCTCGTGCGTGGCGACCTCGCGGATCTCCAGCGGCTTCGCGGGGCTGGCGCTCCAGGCCGCGTGGTAGGCGGCGCGCACCTCCTCGCGGCCGTGGTAGGCGGCGGGCATCCCCGGGAAGAGGAAGGGGAGTTCGTGGACGCCGTCCTCCGCGTAGAGGCTGGCGAGGTCGTCGGCGGACTTGTCGAGGATGGCCTGGCGATAGCGGGCCAGGACGCTGCGGGCAGAGGTGCTGTCCGGCATGGCGCGGACTCCTTCCGGTCGGCTGCTGTGGTCGGCGGGCCGATCCTGCCAGAGGCGCCCGGCGTCCGGGGGCGGAATCACGGCGCCGGCGATCACTGCCGGGGCGATCGCCGACGCTCCGTAGTCGGGAGGTCTCGATCTGCCAACAAGTGCGCGAACCGTGTGGGCACCGTGTCGCTGATCTGATGGAATCACGATCCTCTTTCAAGTGGAACGGAGTGTTCTCCCCTCATGGATTCACGGATGCGCGGCGGCCGTCGCGGACTGGCCTCCGTCGCCGGACTCGTCCTCACCATCGGCCTGGCCCTGACCGGTTGCGACCCGGAGACCGGTGGCGCCGCGGCGCCCGCGGCCGCCTCGGCGCCCGCCGTGACGGCGCAGGTCACGCCCAGCACCACGGCCCCCGTGCCGACCGCTCCCGCACCGGCCGTCCCGACCCCGCCCGCGTCGGCCCCGGCCGCCCCGACGCCGCCCCCGGCGGCCACCGCGCCCGCGTCACAGCCGCCCGCGCCGGCCGCCCCCAAGCCGCAGGCGCCCGTCACCAAAGCCGCGCCGGAGCCGAAGGCGACCACCGTCAAGCCCCCGGCCGACCCCGAGCCCGAGGCCGCCCAGACCAAGGCCGCCGCCGGCGACTGCGAGATCCGCTCCAACGCCGGCAACTGCTACCAGGCCGGGCAGTTCTGCCGTAACGCCGACCTCGGCAAGAGCACCCACGAGGCCGGCGGCCGGGTGATCTACTGCCGGATGGTCAGCGGTAAACCGCACTGGCAGGCGTGACCATCGCCGTCGGCGGACCGTCCAGGACGCCCGTGGACCACATGGCTCAGCTGAAGAGCATGTCCGTCATCGTGCCTGACCAAGTGGCCCGCACCCGTCCGCGGCGTGCGGGCCGCCGCCCGGACGTCAGGCCTGGAACTGCGGGACGACGCGGAGCGAGCGCAGGACGAGTTCTCCGATGACGGGCTGGTCGACGCCATCGACATGAACAAGGGAGGTGAGCTTGCCCGGGAAGGCGTCGATGACGGCCCAGGTCACCGACGGGGCGAGGGACTCGTCCAGCAGTGCGACCGTCACGTCCTTCTTCCGGCAGATCCGCTTGACGCCCCAGTGGACCCTGGGATGACACCGCGTGCGCGATGGTAGGACCCTGGCGACCGCCCGTCGGGGTCCCGCCAGATCTGCCGCCTCGGATGGGTTGATGCCGGCCCCGGCCCCGGCCCCGGTCGGGGCCCCGGTCGGGGCTCTTGGCGGCCGTCGGGCCGCTCGGCGGAGGCCCTCGCCGAGCGCCCGATCCGACCGGCCACGCCGGGTCAGCGGCGGGGTGGGGGGAGTTCGCCGGAGCCGCGGGGGATGAGGCGGGTGGTGACCACGGCGGTGCGGGCGCGGCCGCGGTCGCCGTCGAGGCGGGCGAGCGCGGTGCGCGCGGCGGCGGCGCCGAGTTCGGCCGGGTCCTGGGCGACGACGGTGAGTGCGGGCTCCAGGATGTCGGCGAGGGGGATGTCGTCGAAGGCGACCAGGGCGACCTCGCGCCGTCCGGCGTGGGCGAGGGCGGAGACGGTGCCCATGGCGGCGAAGTTGTTGGCGGCGAACAGCGCGGTGGGCGGTTCCGGGAGGGAGAGCAGCCGGTGGGTGGTGGTGGCCGCGTCCGGCTGGCCGTGCGCGCCGGCCACCAGCGCGCGGTCGTACGGGAGGCCGGCGGCGGCGAGTGCGTCCTTGTAGCCGGCCAGGCGTTCGCGGCGGGTGTACAGGGTGGTCGGCAGGTCGCCGATGAAGCCGATCCGCTGGTGACCCTGGGCGATGAGGTGGGCGACGCCGACCCGGGCGCCGTCGCGGTTGGAGGAGACCACGCAGTCGGCGGCGAGGCCGGCGCCGGGGCGGTCCAGGAAGACGACCGGCAGCCCGGCGGCGCGGGCGGACTTGAGGTGGGCGTGGTCCGAACCGTCGGCCGGGACGACCATGAGCGCGCTGACCCGGCGGGCCAGGAAGGTGGAGATCAGGTCGCGTTCGCGGGCCGGGTCGTCGCCGGAGGAGCCGAGCAGCAGGGTGAGCCCGCGTTCGCGGACGGCGGACTCGATCCCGCCGGCGACCGTGCCGAAGAAGGGGTTTCCCATGTCGGGGACGACCAGGCCGATGGTGGTGTCCGGGCCGCCGGTACGGATGTTGCGGGCCATCAGGTTGGGCTGGAAGCCGAGCCGGGCGACGGCAGCGAGGACCTTCTCCCGGGTCGCGGCGGAGGTCGGTCCGTCGTTGTTGAGCACGCGGGAGACGGTCTTGGCGCTCACGCCGACCTCCTGGGCGACGTCGTGCAGCGTCGGACGACGGGTCGCGGCCATGGATCACCGTTTCTGTCGGGTGGCGGCCCGGCCCCGGCCCGGGCCGCCCTGGACTGCTCAGCTGGTGCGGACCCCGGCGGCCTGGGCGGCGTCCGCGTCCGCGACGACAGTACCGCTGCCGTCCTCGGCGACGGTGAGCGCACCGGTCATGATGGCCACCACCTCGGACATCGAGTGGTCACCGGGCCGGATAAGCGCGGCCCGCCGCCCGAGCCGGTGGACGTGGATCCGGTCGGCGATCTCGAAGACGTGCGGCATGTTGTGGCTGATCAGCACGACCGGCAGGCCGCGGTCGCGCACCCGCCGGATCAGGTCGAGCACCTGCCCGGACTCCTTGACCCCGAGCGCCGCGGTCGGCTCGTCCATCACCACCACGCTGCGCGCCCAGGCGACCGCGCGGGCCACCGCGACGGCCTGCCGCTGGCCGCCGGAGAGGGTCTCCACCGGCTGGGTGAGCGAGCGCAGACCGATCTTCAGGTCGGCCATGTGGGCGGCCGCCTCGTCGCGCATCCGCGCGCGGTCCAGGCTGCGGAACACCGTGCCGAGGACGCCCGGCCGGCGCAGCTCCCGGCCGAGGAACATGTTGGCGGCGATGTCCATGGACGGTGCGACGGCGAGGTCCTGGTAGACCGTCTCGATGCCGGCCGCCCGGGCGTCCTGCGGGCCGGCGAACCGGACCGGCTCCCCGTTCAGCCGGATCTCGCCCTCGTCCGGGGTGATCGCGCCGGTGAGCGCCTTGATCAGGCTGGACTTGCCCGCGCCGTTGTCGCCGATGACGGCCAGCACCTCGCCGGGCATGAGGTCGAAGTCGGCGCCGTCGATCGCGGTGACGTGGCCGTAGCGCTTGACCAGGCCGCGGGCCTGGAGGACGGGGGTCGTGGTCATCGGCTGGTTCGCTTCCGGGAGATCTGGTCGACGGTCACGGCGAGGATCACCAGCACGCCGGTGATCAGGGTCTGGTAGATCGAGGCGACGCCCATCAGCTGCAGCCCGTTGCGGAAGACCCCGACGATCAACGCGCCGATCAGCGAGCCGAGCACGCTGCCGCGGCCGCCGAACAGGCTGGTGCCGCCGAGCACCACGGCGGTGATGGAGTCCAGGTTGTCGGTCTGTCCGGCCTGCGGGTCGCCGACGCCGGTGCGCGAGACCAGCAGCAGGGAGGCGACGCCGTAGACCAGGCCGGCCAGGGCGTAGAGGCCGATGGTCAGACGGCCGGTGCGGATGCCGTTGAGGCGGGCGGCGTCGCGGCCGTTGCCGAGGGCGTAGACGTGCCGGCCCCAGGCGGTGCGGGAGAGGAGGTAGGCGAAGAGTGCGAACAGCGCCAGGGCGAGCACCGAACCGTACGTCACGTCGGTGTTGCCGAGCGGGAAGGTGCCGCCGAGGAAGGTGAGCGGGCCGGGCAGGTCGGTGACGGTCTGCTCGTCCGAGTAGACGTGGGTGAGCGCGAAGGCGACGTTCAGCATGCCGAGGGTGACGATGAACGGCGGCAGCGGGATGAGCTGCACCAGCAGGCCGTTGGCCAGGCCGAAGGCCGCGCAGACCGCCAGGCCGAGGGCGATGGCGACCAGCGGCGGCACGGTGCCCTCGGCGGCGAGCTTGGCCATGGTGATCGAGCCGAAGGCCATCACCGCACCGCAGGAGAGGTCGATGCCGGCGGTCAGGATGATCAGGGTCTGCCCGATCGCCAGCGCCCCGACCACCATCACCTGCTGGATGATCAGCGAGAAGTTGCCGCCGGAGAGGAAGGTGTCGGTGGTCAGGGTGAAGAAGGCGCAGGCCAGCACCAGCGCGGCCAGCGGTCCGGCGGTGGGCGCGGCGAGCAGGCGGCGGGCGAGCGGTGGCGGCTGGAGTTCCGCGTACGGGGCGGTGGTCGTGGTCATCGGCGGATCCTCGGGGGAGCGGGGGAGCGGAGGCGGGGTGTTGAGGGGCGGGCCGGTCAGCCCCAGCAGTTCTCCAGGCCGTAGGCGGTGTCCTTGGCGTCCACGCCGGCCTGCGGCTGGTCGGTGATCAGGGTGACGCCGGTGTCGGTGTAGCCGGTGGGCTTGGCGCCGCCCTTGGCGTAGTCGGCCACCGCTTTGACGCCCTTGGCGGCCATGACCAGCGGGTACTGCTGCGAAGTGGCGGCGATCTTCCCGCCCTTGACGGCCTGGGTGCCGGTGCAGCCGCCGTCGACCGAGACGACGAGGACGTCCTTCTCCCGGCCTTTGGCCTTGAGCGCGGTGTACGCGCCCAGCGCGGCGGGCTCGTTGATGGTGTAGACGACGTTGAGGTCGGGCGCCTTCTGCAGGCAGTTCTCCATCGCGGTCTGGGCCTTGGCCTGGTCGCCGCCGGTGTCCTGCGAGCAGACCAGGGCGGGGTCGTCGGCGGCGACGCCGAAGCCCTGCAGGAAGCCGTCGTGGCGCAGCCGGCCGACGGCGACGCCGGGGGCGAGGTCCAGGGTGGCGATCTTCGCGGTCCGGCCCGCCATGGCGGCCTTGGCGTACTGGCCGATCAGCACGCCGGCCTGCTTGTTGTCGGTGGCGAACAGGGCGTCGGTGCCCTCCTGCGGGTCGGTCGGGCTGTCCAGGGCGATCACCAGCACGCCCTTGTCCCGGGCCTTCTTGATCGCGGGCAGGATCGCCTTGGAGTCGCTGGGGGTGATCAGGACGCCCTTGACCCCGGTGGCGACCATGTTCTCCAGGGCGGCGATCTGGCCGGCGTTGTCACCGTCGAACTTCCCGGCGGCGGTGACCAGGGTGGCGCCGTTCTCCTTGGCGGACTTCTCGGCGCCCTGCTTCATCTTGACGAAGAAGGGGTTGGTGTCGGTCTTGGTGATCAGGCCGACCTTGACGGCGCCGCCCGACGCGCCGGCGCCGGACGAGCCCTTGGAGCCGGAGCCGCAAGCGGTGAGGGCGAGTGCCGCGACGGTGGCGCAGGCGGCGACGCGGGCGAGGGCGGGGATACGGGGCATGCGGTGGCTCCCTGAGCGGTGTGCGGAGGTCCGGGGCGGTGTCAGGTCTCGCCGGCCGAGGTCGACGCGCCGACTGTCAACGTTGACTGTCAACGTTGACATCGCCTTGCCGAGGATGATGAAGTCAGCCCGGCGCGGCGGGCAAGCCCCCCGGGCGTAACAACTGGGTAACGCGGTCGAAATGCCACGTGACAGCCGCGAGTTGACGACCATGCCGCGCGACATTCCTCCACCGATCCGCGAGAGGCGGTCCTTCGTGTCCCAGCGATTTGTCGCGGTCCTCGGCGAGTGCGTCGCCGACACCTTCGCCGATCCGGCCGGCGCCCGTCCGGGCGAGCTGGCCCTGCGCGTGCTGCCCGGCGGCGGGCCGGCCAACACCGCCGTCGCGCTGGCCCGGCTCGGCACGCCCACCCGCTTCCTCGGCCGGATCTCCGACGACGCCTTCGGGGGCCTGTTCCGCGCCCACCTCGGCAGCGCCGGGGTCGACCTGGGCGCGGTGGTGGCGGCCCCCGAGCCCAGCACGCTCGCCATCGCCACCGTGGACGACCTCGGCCAGGCGCGCTACGCGTTCCACGCCGACCGCGCCGCCGACTGGCAGTGGAGCGGGGCCGAGCTCGCCGCCCTGCCGCTCGCCGACGCGAGCTGCCTGCACACCGGCTCGCTCGCGCTGGTCCGCGAGCCCGGGGGCGCTCTGGTCGAGCACCTCGTCGAGCGGGCGCGGGCCGGGCTCACCGTCTCGATCGATCCCAACGTCCGCCCGCAGCTGGTCGATCCGGCGGTCTACCGGGCCCGGCTCGACCGGTGGTGCGAGCTGGCGGACATCCTGCGGCTCAGCTCGGACGACCTGGAGCTGCTGCTGCCCGGCGTCCCGCCGGAGCGGGCCTGCGACGGTTGGCACGCGGCCGGCGCCCGGCTGGTGGTGATCACCCTCGGCGGCGCGGGGGCGCTGGTCTCGCTGGACGGCGAGCGGGTCCGGGTGCCGGCGCCCGAGGTCGCGGTGGTGGACACCGTCGGTGCGGGCGACTCGTTCACCGCCGGGCTGCTGCACCGCCTCGCGCACCTGGGCCGGCTCGGCGGGCGGCTCGGCGGGCTGAGCCTCGCCGAGGCCGCCGCGGCCTGCCGCTTCGCCGCCGAGGTCGCGGCCCTGACCTGCTCGGTTCCCGGCCCCAACCCGCCGTGGGCGGAGCAGCTCGGCACGCCCCGTCAGCGCCAGGGCTCTTGACGGCACGTCGGCGGCCGCCCATCATCCTCCGCAGCAGCTGTCATCGATGACATGAGTCAACGATGACACCCTCCCGGAGGAGCACCCCACCATGCCTGTTCCCCCCGCGCCCGTTTCCCGTGCCCGCCGACTGCTCGCCGTACTCGCCGCCACCGCCCTCGCAGCCCTCACCGCTCTGCCGTCGACTCCGGCCGCGGCCGCCGCCGGCGACCAGGCTGCGGGCGCCTACCAGGAGCCCTACCGCCCGCAGTTCCACTTCTCGCCTGCCCGGAACTGGATGAACGATCCCAACGGCCCGATCTACCACCACGGCGCCTACCACCTGTTCTTCCAGTACAACCCGGCCGGCACCACCTGGGGCAACATGTCCTGGGGCCATGCCACCAGCCCCGACCTGGTGCACTGGACCGAGCAGCCGCTCGCCATCCCGCAGGACGACACCGCGATGATCTTCTCCGGCGCGGTGGTGGACGACCGCGCCAACTCCAGCGGCCTGGGCACCGCCGCCGACCCGCCGCTGGTCGCGGTCTACACCAGCGCCGCCCGGACCCCGGACGGCCGCCAGACGCAGTCGCTCGCCTACTCCCTCGACCACGGCACCACCTGGACGAAGTACCGGGGCAACCCCGTCCTGGACATCGGCTCCTCCGACTTCCGCGACCCCAAGGTGTTCTGGAACGACCGGACCGGCAGCTGGCTGATGGCCGTCGCGCTCTCGGACCGGCACCGGATCCGCTTCTACGCCTCCCACGACCTCAAGTCCTGGACCGAGCTCAGCGAGTTCGGCCCGGCCGGGGCCACCGGCGGTGTCTGGGAGTGCCCGGACCTCTTCCCCCTCGCCGTGGACGGCGACCCCGCGCGGACCAAGTGGGTGCTGACCGTCTCCACCAACGGCGGCCCCCAGAACTCCACGGCCGTCCAATACTTCATCGGCGACTTCGACGGCACCCGCTTCACCGCCGACGACCCGGCCGGCACCTACACCCCGCCCACCGGCACCCTGCTGAGCGGTTTCGACGGCGGCGGCTACGGCGGCTGGACGTCCACCGGGACGGCCTTCGGCTCCGCCCCCGCCACCGGCACCCTGCCCGGGCAGCAGCCCGTCTCCGGATTCACCGGACCGGGCCTGGTCAACACGTTCCTCGGCGGCGACGCCGCCACCGGCGACCTCCTCTCGCCGCCCTTCACCGTCACCCGCCGCTACCTCGACTTCCAGGTGGGCGGCGGCAACCACCCGTACGTCCCGGGCGCCGGGAACAGCTCGGCGCCGCCCGGCACCACCCTCGCCGACTTCGAGGGCCGCGCCCTCCCGCCCGGCTGGACCGCCACCGCCGACCTCACCGGGATCGCCCCCACCGAGGAGCACCTGGACGGCGGCCTCGGCGCCGGCGTGCTCGACACCTTCACCCCCGCCGCCGGGGACGCGGCCACCGGCACGGTGAGCTCACCCGAGTTCACCATCGACCACCGCTACCTCGACCTCCTGATCGGCGGCGGCAACCACCCGGCCGGCGCCGACGGCGAGACCACCGTCAACCTCGTGGTGGACGGCCGGGTGGTCCGCACCGCCACCGGCCGTGACAGCGGTGAGCTGAACTGGACCGGCTGGGACGTCGGCGAGTTCGCCGGCCGCCGGGCCACCGTCCGGATCGTCGACAACGCCACCGGCGGCTGGGGGCACCTGATGGTCGACGACCTCCAGCTGTCCGACCAGCAGGCCCGGCCCACGGACCGGCAGACCGCCGTCAACCTGCTGCTGGACGGCCAGGTGGTCCGAAGCGCCACCGGCGGCAACAGCGAGGCCCTGGACTGGACCGCCTGGGACCTCGGCGATCTGATCGGCCGACAGGTACAGCTGCAGATCGCCGACCACGCCACCGGGGGCTGGGGGCACGTGCTCGCCGACCAGTTCACGCTCGCCGACGCCCCGGCCCTCACCATGGTCCAACGCGCCCGCTGGCTCGACCACGGCGCCGACTTCTACGCCGCCACCAGCGTCAACGACGAGCCGCACGGCCGCCGGGTGGTGATCGGCTGGATGAACGACTGGGCCTACGCCGACAAGATCCCCACCTCGCCCTGGCGCGGTGCCGACAGCTTCCCGCGCGAACTCGCCCTCACCACGCGGGGCGGCCGCACCGTGCTCGTCCAGCGCCCGGTACGCGAACTGGACGAACTGCGCGATGGACGCCCCTGGCACGGCTCCGACCTGCCGGTGCGCGACACCACGCTCCCGCTCCCGGCGAGCGGCGCCACCCTGGAGGTCGACGCCCGGCTACGGGCCGGCACCGCCCGCGAGTTCGGCCTCGCGGTGCACACCGGCGGCGGGCACCGTACCCGGATCGGCTACGACACCGCGACCGGCGAGCTGTACGTCGACCGTACGGCGTCCGGCAACACCGACTTCCACGAGTCCTTCGCGGCCGTGCACCGGGCGAAGCTGCCGTTGGACGCGAAGGGCGGGCTCGACCTGCGCGTCCTGGTCGACACCTCCTCGGTCGAGGTCTACGCGGGCGACGGCACGCTCGTCCTCACCGACCAGGTGTTCCCCGACCCGGCCGACACCGGCGTCGCCCTCTACGCCGCCGGGGGCGTGGCGCGGGCGGAGACGGTCGCGGTCCATCACCTGAGGTCGGCTGTCGTCGGTCCGGTCCCGAGGGGTGCCGGTCGGACGTGAACGGGCAGCGGTCCGGGAGCTGTTGCCGGTCGGGTGGTCCGCCGAGGGGCCCGACCCCCGGCGGACCGGGTGCCGGCCGTCAGTCGTCGGCAGTCGGTATCGACGACGGTGGTCGCGGTGCCGCGCGGCAGGAGGGTGTGCGACCATGTCGCCCCTCTGACGGACAGGAGGGGTTGTGGCGGGTCACCTACCGATGGGGCGGTGGCTCGGCTCGGACGACACTCCGCACCTGGTGCGAGGTCTCGGCTTCCTCGGGATCGGGGCGGTGCTGCTGGCGACGCTGTGGCCGTCGTTCGTGCGGGACATGGGCTGGAGCGGCCGGTCCGGCACGCTCACCGTGAGCTCCTGCACGCTCGGCGCCGGCGCCCACCCGGTCGACACCTGCGGGAGTGCGTACGCCGCACGATCTTCGGGACCCGCACGGACGCCGACCCGGCGCTGTTCGCCTACATCGACGGCTTCTGCAACCCCCGCCGCATCCAAAAGCGCCTCGGCTGGCCAGGGGCCGTCGAACCGCCTGAACCCATCTATGGTCCGAGCGTCCTGGCAGGAGCGTGGGCCGGCGGCAGCGGGTGGTGAGCCGTCGGGGGTCAGGGGACGATGACCAGCTTCCCGCGGGTGTGGCCGGTGCGGCTGGCGTCGAAGGCCTCGCCCGTCCGGTCCAGTGGGAAGGTCCGGGCGACTTCGACGGTCAGGGCGCCCCGGTCGACCAGCGCCGCCAGTTCGGCCAGCTTGGCGCCGTCCGGGCGGACCCAGATCCAGTGACCGCCGTGCTGTTCCACGGTCGGGTCGGCGACGGAGACGTGCCGCCCGCCGTCGGCGAGTACGGCCAGCGTCGTCTCCAGCTGGCCGCCGACGAAGTCCGCCACCGCCGACACCCCGTCGGGCGCCAGCGCGCGCACCCGCTCGGCCAGGCCGTCCCGGTAGTCCACCGGCTCGGCGCCCAGCCCGCGGACGAACGCGTGGTTGCGCTCCGAGGCGGTGCCGATCACCCGGGCCCCGCGGTCGCGGCCGAGCTGAACCGCCAGGCTGCCGACGCCGCCCGCGGCGCCGTGCACCAGCAGCACGTCGGCGGGGCCGACGGCGAGCCGGTCCAGGCTGCGCAGCGCCGTGAGGCCGGCCAGCGGGAGTCCGGCCGCCTGGGCCCAGTCGAGCGCGACGGGCTTGCGCGCCACCGCGGGCGCGGCGACCGCGACGTACTCGGCGAAGGTGCCGGCCTGCACCGCGTCCTTGCGGGCGTAGGCCATCACCTCGTCGCCGGGCGCGAACTCGGGCGTGTCGGGGCCGGTCCTGGCGACCACGCCCGCCACGTCCCAGCCGGGGACGACGGGGAAGACCGTGTCCATCATGCCGTCCAGACCGCCCGCCATGACCTTCCAGTCGACCGGATTGACGGAGGCCGCCCGTACCTCGATCAGCACCTGCCCGGGGCCGACCTTCGGGTCGGGCACCTCGCCGTACTTCAGCCGGGAGTTGTCCTGGGCGTAGGAGTCGTAAGTCACGGCGCGCATGAACTGACCTCCAGGAGAGCGGTGTTGCGACCTCATGCGCCGCATGGCGGGGACGCGGGTGCCACCGGCAATGCTATGCCGGGGGTGGGCGCCCGGCATCCCCGCACCGCCATCCGAGCACTGCGGAGAACACCTGATAACGCTCACAGAACTCTTTGCCGAAGCCTGGGGCTGAGGGATAAAACTGCAGGTTAGAGGCGATGTGACTGATCGTCGGCCGTGTTGACGCTCACATAATTCACTCATGCGCTCCGGGTACCGGATCCCCGTGGCCGTACTCCGATCGGAGCGCTGATGTCCAAGCCCCGCCCCCGCCACCCCTTCCTCCGCTCCGCGCTCGTGGGCGCGCTCGGTGTGGCCACGGCGCTGGGCGGCCTGATCGGTGCGCCGGTCGCGCAAGCCGCTGCCGATGCGCCGGTCGCGCAAGCCGCTGCCGATGCGCCGGTCGTGCAAGTCACTGCCGGGGGAGGGTCGTTCACCGCGCTGACGTACAACGTGGCCGGTCTGCCGCAGGTGCTGTCCAGCGCCTCGACCGACCGGCAGAGCAGCACCACCGCCATCGGCAGCCGGCTCGCGCCGTACGACGTGGTGAACGTCCAGGAGGACGGCTCGCCGCTGCTGGCCGACGTGCCGCGCGCCAACGTGCGCTGCTGCGTGCGGGTCACCACCCGGCGCACCGCGGCGCAGGCCCGGGGGCCTTCATCTACGACCGTCAGCACCAGGGTTACGCCGTCATCGCCGGCACCGGGCCGCGCGGCGTTGGCCGCGCGGTCACCGGCCCGGCATCGCCGCCCTCCGTGGCCGGCTTGCTGCCGGAGGACGTGATCGTGACGGGCCGTGAATCACACTGCCTGTCTTACTGTCTGACAGGTTCACGGGTCGATCATGCGACGCCCGACGGCGCCGCGTCAAGGTCCGGTTCGTGCCCCGTCGCGCCGGCGAGGAGCAGCGGCGTTCCGGGATCGCCTGTCGTCGGCTCCGCTCGTGCGCGGAACCCCAGGGGGCGGCAAGTCCACAAGTGATCGGATTTGATCGTACGGCTCTCGCAGGGCAGGCTCGGTGCCGCACAGTGGCGGAACCGCCACGGTCCGGCACGGAGGGAGCCGCATGTCCGGGACCGAGCACAGCAAACCGGCAGCACACGTCGTCGTCGGGTACAGCCCGCAGGACGGGTTCGTCGCCGTCCAACTCAACCCGCCCCCAGTGGAATACGTGTGGCACGACCGGCAGGCCGAGCACCGCGAGGAGCGGTTCGGGCCGGGTAACGGTTACCAGCAGTGGCTCGCCGTCGACGCGGCCACCGGCGCGGTGTGGTTCGGGGACACCGACTGGCGGACCCGGAGCGAGGACGCCCCCTCCTGGCTCCCGGGTCACCGCCGGGCCACGGTCGGCGAGGGCGCTCTGCCGTCCCCGGCGGTGTTCGCGATCCTGCTCACCCACCGCGCCGTCGACGACCGGGACTCCGAGACCTGGCGGTTCTTCACGGCCGAGGAGCTCTACGCACTGGTCCGACGGGTACTGCCCCTGGTCCAGGGGTTGATCGGCTCGCTGCATCGGGTGGGTCCGGACGGGGATCTGGAATGGTCCGCCGAAGCCGCCACGGCATGGGTCGATCTCGAACAGGCCTGCCGGTACACGCTCGACGCCGGGGGAGCGGTGGCCTGGGCCGAACCGCGCATGAGCCCGGTTCCCGCCTGGCGGGTCGAAGTGGCGGACTTCCTGGCCCGGAATCCGGAGCTGTGCGACCCGGCGTGGGCGACCGCCACCGACGCCGAACTGGACGGGTATGCCGCGTACGAGCCCGATTCCGGTTACGGCGGCGTTCCGGGACGGATGTGCGCTCCGGCGGGCGTCCGGATCGGGGAGGGCTACACCTTCTACGGTCACCGTGCGGCCCTGTACGCCTACCGCGCGGCCGCCTGCGGCGACCGCGCCCCGGTCGAAGCCGGGCTCTGGCTGCGGACCAGTGATGCCGGACGGAGCAGCTGGGAGGGCGCGAAGGTGGTGGGAGCGAGTCTCGCCGACGCCCCCGACTGCGTGTTGGACCACCTCGCCGAGACGTTCCGCAGTGCTGCGGCCGACGACGGCGTCGTCCTCACCGGCCTGACGGCCTACCTGCGGCAGCAGCGGGCCGAGGAAAGGGCGGCGGTCGACGACGCGCTGGCGGCCAGCGGGGAGGAACTGAAGCGCTTGGAGGAGTTGCTGAAGGAGGTCCGCCTGGTCCGGAACACCGTCCTGACCCGGGTCCTCAGCTGGACCGACGGGCGGGACGACGAGGTGATCGCCGGTCTCGCGGCGATGTCCCCCGTCGCCGTGGCCGAGTGGCGCGAGCGGCTCACCGCCGATCGGAGTGTCCGAGCGGAGGGGTGAGAGGCTGCCCGGAGAGCCGGCCCGCGGGCGGGCCGGCGACGCTGCGAACCGTCAGGCGTCGCCCCCGGTCATGAGAGGGCGGCCAGCGCCTGCGCGGCGAGCATCCGCTCCAGGGCCAGGAGGGCGCGCGGGGCGTGCCGGGTGTCGATGCGGACGGTGTAGATGAAGCGTGTCAGCTCCGGGTCGGCGAGGGGACGCGCCACGACCTGGGTGCTACCCGGGGGGAGGGCCAGCCGGGGCATGACGGCGACGCACAGGCCGGCGGCCACGAAGCCGAGCACGGTGTTGAAGTCGTCGCCGTCGTATTCCAGGCGGGCCTGGAAGCCCGGTGTCTTGGCCATCTGAGCGAGCAGTTCCAGGCGAAGGGCGGCCTCCGGGGCGGCGATCCACGTCTCGGACGCGAGGTCGGCGAGGTCGATGACGTCCCGGTGGGCGAGGTGGTGGTCGGCCGGGACGACCGCCACGACCGGGTCCCGGGCGACCAGCGTTCGGCGCAGCGTCCGGGGCGGTGGCATCGGGATGAAGTCGTAGTCGTAACTGAGGGCCAGGTCCATGTCTCCCCGCTTGAGCCGGCTGTAGCCGGCTTCGGGCTCCACCTGGGAGAGGCTGACCTGCACATCGGGGTAGGTCGCGTGAAGCTCGGCCAGCGCCTGCGGGACGATGCCGGCGGCGGCGGAGGCGAAGGCGCCGAGCCTGATCCGTCCGGCCGTACCCGCACGCATGGCGTCGAGTTCCACGGACGCCGCCGCCAGTGCGCTTCGGACGCGCTGTTCGGCGTCGAGGAGGACCATGCCGCCCGGGGTGGCGCGCACCGGGCGGCGCTCGATCAGGATGAGGCCGGCGCGGCGTTCGAGTTCGGCGATCTGTTGCGAGACGGCGGGCGCGCTGTAGCCCAGCTCGCGTGCGGCGGCGTTGAAGGAGCGGTGGCGGACCACCGCTTCGAGGGTGGCGAGCAACCGGGGGTCGAGTCTCTGCACGGAGTTAACGCTCACTTATCTGTCGCGAAGATGTCTTTTCTTGTGCTTAAGCATGAACGGCAGCAGGATTCTTGCTCGGGGCCCGGATGCGCAAGTCTCCGCCCCCGGGGTCCGCGACCCACCATTTCCCTCGTCGGACGCGTTCGTGCGCCCGCGGGGGCCGTGCACCCCCTCTTCCGCAGCCCTCCTGACCCCGCGTCCGCGGGGGCGGGTGGGCCGCGGAGGAGACGGCCGTCGACGAGCGACTCCCGCCCCTGAAAGGAAGTGGTATGCCCAAGCCACTCATCGGACTGACCACCTACCTCGCCGACGCCCAGTGGGGGGAGTGGGAGCTGCCCGCCGCGCTGCTGCCCGCGGCGTACATCAGCTGTCTCCGGGCGGCGGGCGGCCGCGTGGTCCTGCTGCCGCCGGACGCGCCGGAAGCCGCTGCCGATGTCGTCGCGCGCCTGGACGCCATCGTCCTGACCAGCGGCGAGGACGTGGATCCCGCGCTGTACGGGGCGACGCCGCACCCGTGCACGGGGCCGCCGGTGCACGAGCGCGACCGGTGGGAGTGGGCCGTGCTGGCCGAGGCTCTCACGCGTGACATGCCGGTGCTGGGAGTGTGTCGCGGAATGCAATTGATGAACGTGCACGCAGGCGGAACCCTGATCCAGCACCTCCCCGAAACCGTGGGTCACCACGGGCACAACCTGCACGGCGGCCACTTCTCCCCCCATGCCGTCACCACGGTGCCGGGGACGCGGATCGGCGCGCTCCTTCCGGGGACCCGCCAGGTCGCCACGCACCATCATCAGGCGGTGGAGTCCCTCGGGGCCGGCTTGATCGTGGGCGCCCGCACGGCGGACGGCACCATCGAGGCGATCGAGAGCACCCGGCACCGCTTCGTGGTCGGCGTGCAGTGGCACCCCGAGATGGCCTTCGACTCGACGGTGGTGCACGCTCTGGTGGCGGCCGCCGGGTCGACTCCGAACCCCGCTGCGGGTCGGGTCGGCGAGCAGAAGGAGCGGGTCCGGCGGAGTTCGCCGGATGTGCGTACGGCGACCCGGGTGTCTTGACACCGCTGCGCTCCAGCCCCCAGGATCAGCCTGTGAACCTGTCAGACAGCCAGACAGGTGGTGGGATCCCGCGGCGCGTCAGCGCGATGGAAGCGGTGTTCGGCCACCTGCGCAGCGCCATCGAGCGCGGTGAGTACGCCGTGGGGGACAAGCTCCCCTCGGAAGCAGAGCTGTGCCGGACCCTGGAGGTCAGCCGGCCCGTGCTGCGGGAGGCACTCCGTGCCCTGCAAGCCATGGGCCTGACGGTCTCGAAGACCGGCAAGGGCACCTTCGTCGTGGCGAACACGGTCGAGGACCCCACCTTCGGCGACTACGCGGCCAGCGACCTCCTGGAGGTGCGCCGGCACGTCGAGATCCCGGTCGCCGGCTACGCGGCGCTGCGCCGGACCCCGGAGGACCTGGACCACCTGTCCCACCTGCTCGACCGGATGGAGCGGGAGACCGACACCACCGCGTGGGTCGCCCTGGACACCGTGTTCCACCTGGCGGTGGCCGAGGCCTCCGGCAACCCGGTGTTCCGCCGGGTGATCGAGGAGATCCGTGACGCACTGGCGCGTCAGTCGACCCTCCTCAACGAACTCGGCGGTCGGCGCGAGCAGTCCAACTGCGAGCACCGGGCGATCGTCGAGGCCCTGATCGACGGTTCCGAGCCCGACGCCGTCGAGGCGATGTCCCACCACCTCCACCGCGTGGAGGCCACTCTCACCGACATCGTGCGCCCCCAGCGCGCGGACACCTCAAGAGAAGGTAGAGCCGAGGCGTGAGCGAGCAGTTCCTCAAAGACGAGAAGCGCCCCACGACCCGTCACGTCGACGCCGGTGACACCGGCTACAGCAAGTCCCTGAAAGCCCGGCACGTCAACATGATCGCCATCGGCGGTGCCATCGGCACCGGGCTGTTCCTCGGCGCGGGCGGCCGGCTCGCCGATGCCGGGCCCTCCCTGTTCGTCGCGTACGCCGTCTGCGGCGTCTTCGCGTTCCTCGTCGTGCGAGCGCTCGGCGAGCTCGTCCTGTACCGCCCGTCCTCCGGTGCCTTCGTGTCCTACGCCCGGGAGTTCCTGGGAGAGAAGGGCGCGTACACCGCCGGCTGGATGTACTTCCTCAACTGGGCGACCACCGGCATCGCCGACATCACCGCGGTGGCCACGTACACCCACTACTGGCACCTGTTCTCCGACGTCCCGCAGTGGGTGATCGCGCTCATAGCCCTGGCCGTGGTCGTCACCGTGAACCTCATCTCGGTGCGGATCTTCGGCGAACTGGAGTTCTGGTTCGCCATCGTCAAGGTCAGCGCCCTGGTGGTCTTCATGGGCATCGGAATCTTCCTGCTCGTCACCCAGCACCCGGTCGACGGCGTCGTACCCGGTCCGTCCCTGATCACCGACAACGGCGGAATGTTCCCCAACGGCCTGCTGCCGATGCTGCTGATCATCCAGGGCGTCGTCTTCGCCTACGCCTCCGTCGAACTGGTCGGCGTGACGGCCGGGGAGACCGAGAACCCCGAGAAGATCATGCCGAAGGCGATCAACTCGATCATGTGGCGGGTGGGCCTGTTCTACGTCGGCTCGGTCGTCCTGCTGTCGATGCTGATGCCGTGGAACGAGTACACCTCCGGCCAGAGTCCCTTCGTGACGGTGCTCTCCCACATCGGTGTCCCGGCGGCGGGCAGTGTGATGAACCTGGTCGTCCTCACCGCGGCCATGTCCTCGCTCAACTCGGGCCTCTACTCCACCGGCCGCATCCTGCGCTCCATGGCCGTCAACGGATCGGCCCCCCGCTTCACCGCCAGGATGAGCCGCACCCAGGTGCCCTACGGCGGCATCCTGCTCACCAGCGGCATGTGCGTCCTCGGTGTCGGCCTCAACTTCGTCGTCCCCGCCGACGCGTTCGAGATCGTGCTTAACCTCGCCGCCATCGGCATCATCGCCACCTGGGGCATGATCATGGTCTGCCACCTCCTGTTCTGGCGGAAGACCACGGCGGGCGAACTGACCCGCCCCGCCTACCGGCTGCCCGGCTCGCCCTGGACCGAACTCCTGACGCTGGCCTTCCTCGCCGTCGTCCTGGTCCTCATGTACGCCGACGGCGGCGCCGGACGAACCACGGTGCTGTGCGTACCGCTCATCGCCGCCGCACTCGTCGCCGGCTGGTACGCGATCCGCGGGCGCATCGCGCGCGCCGCCGCCGGAACCGACGACTGAACCCGGGCGGCCCGGGGACCCGCAGAGCCACCGCGCGTCCGCCCGGGCCGGCCCACTGCCACCAGGCACACAGGTCAGCAGCCCCAAGCCACTTCGATCGAGGCAGTCATGCTCACCCTCCCCCTCGCGGACGCGCCCGCGATCCGCGAGCCCCGCCACGTGCCCGTCGCCCACGTCACCCGTGGCGGTGTGGTCGAGGGCACCCACTACGGTTCCGTCGTCGTCCTCGACGGCGACGGCAAGGTCCGGTTCCGCCTCGGTGACGCGGAGGCCGCGTGCTTCCCGCGATCGGCGCTCAAGCCCCTCCAGGCCGTCGCCATGGTCCGGGCGGGACTGCCGCTCGACGGCGAACTGCTCGCCCTCGCGATGGGCAGCCATTCCGGCGAGGAACGCCACCTCGCCGGCGCCCGGCGGATCCTGGCGCTCGTCGGCCTCACCGAGGACGACCTGCGCAACGTCCCCGACCTGCCGTACGACCCGGCCGTCCGCGACACCTGGATCCGGGAGGACCGCCCGCCCTCCCGGCTCGCCCAGAACTGCTCGGGCAAGCACGCCGCGATGCTCCACCTCTGCAAGCTCAACGGGTGGCCGCTGCAGGACTACGACGCGCCTGAGCACCCGCTCCAACGGATGATCGCGGAAGTCGTGGAGGACCTCACGGGCCAGCGCATCGCGCGCGCCACGGTGGACGGCTGCGGCACCCCCCTGTTCGCCGTCTCCCTGCACGGCCTGGCCCGTGCCGCCGCGCGCATCGCCACCGGCGCGCCCGGGACCCCTGAATTCCGGGTGGCGGACGCGTTGCGCAGCCACCCGGAGATGGCCTCCGGCGCAGGGCGGGACGTGGCCGAGCTGATGCGCGCGGTACCCGGGCTGCTCGCCAAGGACGGATTCGAGGGCGTCCAGGTCGCCGCGCTGCCGGACGGCCGCGCCGTCGCCCTGAAGATCGCGGACGGGGCGAACCGGGCGCGCATCCCGGTGGCGGCGGCCGCCCTGGCACTGGCAGGAGTCGACAAGCGGCTGCTGACCGGGTTCGCGGGGGAGCCGGTGGTCGGCGGTGGCCGGCCGGTCGGTGGCGTGCGGCCGGTGGCCGCCCTGGACCCGGAGGCCCTGCTCGCCCACGCGTGACCCGACCCACCACTCCGAGAAGAGGAACCGCACACCCATGACCGTCGCCACCCGCAGCGAACACGACCTGCTCGGGGACCGTGACGTCCCTGCCGACGTCTACTGGGGCGTCCACACACTGCGCGCCACCGAGAACTTCCCCATCACCGGCACCCCCATCTCCGCCTACCCGCACCTGATCGACGCACTGGCCGCCGTGAAGGAGGCCGCCGCCCTCGCCAACGAGGAACTCGGCCTGCTGGAACCCGCGAAGGCCGCCGCGATCGTCGCCGCCTGCCGCGAGATCCGGGGCGGGAAGCTGCACGACCAGTTCGTCGTGGACGTCATCCAGGGCGGCGCCGGCACCTCGACCAACATGAACGCCAACGAGGTCGTCGCGAACCGGGCGCTGGAACTGCTGGGGCACGCCAAGGGCGAGTACTCCCACCTGCACCCCAACGAGGACGTCAACCTCGGCCAGTCCACCAACGACGTCTACCCGACCGCGGTCCGGGTCGCGACGGTGTCCGCTGTGCGCGGCCTGCTCGACGCGATGGCCGTCCTCCAGGACGCCTTCGCCCGCAAGGCCGTCGAGTTCCGCGACGTCCTGAAGATGGGCCGCACCCAGCTGCAGGACGCTGTGCCGATGACGCTCGGCCAGGAGTTCTCCGCCTTCGCCGTCATGCTCGACGAGGACCGCAGCCGGCTCGCGGAAGCCGCCGAGCTGATCCACGAGATCAACCTCGGCGCGACCGCGATCGGCACCGGCCTCAACGCCCCCGCCGGGTACGCCGAATACGCCCGGCGCCATCTCGCCGACATCACCGGACTGCCCCTGGTGACCGCGGCCAACCTGGTCGAAGCCACCCAGGACTGCGGCGCGTTCGTCCAGATGTCCGGCGTCCTCAAGCGCATAGCCGTCAAACTGTCCAAGACCTGCAACGACCTTCGGTTGCTGTCCTCCGGGCCGCGTGCGGGCCTCGGCGAGATCAACCTGCCGCCGGTGCAGGCCGGTTCGAGCATCATGCCCGGCAAGGTCAACCCGGTGATCCCCGAAGTCGTCAACCAGGTCGCCTTCGAGGTGATCGGCAACGACATCGCGATCACCATGGCCGCCGAGGCGGGTCAGCTCCAGCTCAACGCCTTCGAACCGATCATCCTGCACTCGCTGTCGAAGTCCATCACCCACCTGCGGGCCGCATGCCACACCCTCGCCGAGCGTTGCGTCGTCGGCATCACCGCCAACACCGAGGTGCTGCGCGCGACCGTCGAGAACTCCATCGGCCTGGTGACCGCCCTGAACCCGCACATCGGGTACACGGCAGCCACCGACATCGCCAAGGAGGCCCTTGCCAGCGGCCGGGGTGTCGCCGAACTCGTGCTGGAGAGGGGCCTGCTCCCGGCGGAGCGGCTCGCGGCCCTGCTGCGGCCCGAGGTCATCGCCGGCAGCGGCGTGGCCGTGGCCTGAGGACGGGGCCCCGGGCGGCTCCCGGGGCGGTGATCCTGACGGGTGGTCACTGTTCCAGAGCCGCCGCCATGCGGTCGAGGTCGGCGAGCAGCACGGCGATGCGCTCGGGCGGGATCGACCCCACCATGTGCCGCTCGATGGCGTAGACGGCGTCCTGGACGGCGACCAGGCGCGCCCGGCCCTCCTCGGTGAGGTGGGCGGGGCGGGCCCGGCCGTGGTCGGCGGTGGCCGGGCGGGTGATCAGCCCCGCTTCCTGCAGGCCCTGCAGCACGACGTTGCCGGACTGGCGGGTGACGAAGGTCGCGCGCGCGAGGTCGGCGTTGGACATGCCGGGGTTCAGGGCCAGGAGTTCGAGGGTGGCGTACTGCGGAACGGTCAGTTCGTGCTCTCGCAGAGCCCGGTCCATGGCGCCGCGCAGGGCGGCCTGGGCGCGCTTGAGCGCGTACCCCACGTGTCGGGTGACGTCTTTCGCATCGTGCGGCGGCTCCGCCGGCGGCTTCTCCATCATGTCAGCATTTTGACACGCTCGGGGTGAGGTTCTAGTCTCCCCTATGTCAAAGTCCTGACATTCGAGACCGAGGAGAACCCCATGCCCGTCACCATCGACGGCCCCGACTTCGTCGCCCTGCAGGTCCGCGACGTGGCGGCCGCGACCGCCTTCTGCGAAGAGCACCTGGGGCTGCGCCGGGCCGCGGTCTCACCGCCCGGCGCGGTCGTGTTCGACACCAAGCCGACCCCGTTCGCGGTCCGCGAGGTCCTCCCGGGCGTCGACCTCGCCGACACCGCGCGGCCCGGCCTTGGTGTGGCGCTCTGGTTCCGGACGCAGGACGCCCACCAGCTCCGTGACCAGCTCACCGCCGCCGGGGTCACGATCCTGACCCCCACGGTGGACACCCCGTTCGGGCCGACCTTCTCCTTCGAAGGCCCCGAGGGCTACACCCTCACCGTGCACGGGGGCTGACCGATCGCACGCCGGTCGCCGGCCGATCGCGGACAGGCCCTGGGTGCGCCGAGCTCGCCGCCGCCCGCCCGATCGCGGCCGCCGGCGACCGGGCCCGGCGTACCGAAGGAGTTGATCAGCCTCCGGCGATCCGCGAGCGGACCTTGCCGCGGGCGTCGGCGGCGTCGTCGGCTTGCAGGGCCAGCTCGGCGAGTTCGCGGCACTGCGCGAGGGTGTGGGAGGCCAGCGCCGCCCGTACCTCGGGGAGCGAGGCGGGTGCGGCCGACAGGCTGGTGATCCCGAGGCCGACCAGCACCAGGGCGAGTGCTGGGTCGGCGGCGGCTTCGCCGCACACACCGATCGGACGGCCGTGCTCGGCCGACCCGAGCGGGCGGTGTCCGCGACCAGCGCGAGCAGGGCCGGCTGCCACGGGTCGAGCAGTTCGGCGAGGGAGCCGAGCGTGCGGTCGGCCGCGAAGGTGTACTGGGCCAGGTCGTTGGTGCTGGTGCTGCGCCGAAGCGTCGGGCCGGCCGCCCGGTGGTGAAGCGCCGGCGGTTCGCGGTGCCCTGAGTCGCCCGGTTTTCGCAGTGGTCTACCAGGTGATCTCCCTTGACACCGCGAATGTTAGCGCTAACAATTCCTGTGAGCGCTAACAAGAAGCGCTCCTCCGAACTCCGCCGGCCGGGCGCTGCCATCGCGCTTCGGGCGCCCGGCCGGTGGCCCCTCGTTCCGCCCTTCATGAGGGAGAGGTAGCGGAACGGAGCCTGTCGCCGGTGCGCTCCCCCTGCCCCGGGCCACGGACCGCGCCGGCGACAGGCGACCCAGGTTGCTCACGGCTCCAACGCCGTTCCCCTGTACGAAGGATGAGCACGTGACCGTCAGTTCCGTTGCCTCCGACGCTGTCTCCGATCCGGACCGGTACGTGGTCGGGATCGACTTCGGCACCCTCTCCGGCCGCGCCGTGGTGGTCCGCGTGCGCGACGGGGAGGAGGTCGGCACCGCCGTCCACGAGTACCCGCATGCTGTCATCGAGCGCGAACTGCCCGGCACGGGAGGGCTGTTGCCGCCCGATTGGGCGCTGCAGCACCCCGCGGACTGGCGCGAGGTGCTGCGCACCGCCGTCCCGGCCGCGCTCGCCGCCGCCGGCGTCGATCCGGCGGACGTCATCGGGATCGCCACCGACTTCACGGCCTGCACCGTCCTGCCGGTGCTCGTCGACGGTACGCCGCTGGCCGAGACGGCCGCGTGGGCGTCCCGCCCGCACGCCTGGCCCAAGCTCTGGAAGCACCACGCCGCCCAGGCCCAGGCGGACCGCATCAACGCCCTGGCCCACGCCCGGGGTGAGAAGTGGATCTCCCGCTACGGCGGGCGGATCTCCGCGGAGTGGCAGTACGCCAAGGCGTTGCAGGTCCTGGAGGAGGACCCGGCCGTCTACGGCGCGACCGAGCGCTGGATCGAGGCCGCCGACTGGATCGTCTGGCAGCTCACCGGTGCCGAGAGCCGCAACACCTGCACCGCCGGGTACAAGGGCATCCACCAGGACGGGAGTTACCCGAGCGAGGACTACCTCGCCGCGCTCCACCCCGGGTTCGCCGACTTCGCCCGCACCCGCCTGGAGCACCCGCTCTCCCCGCTGGGATCCCGGGTCGGCTCGCTCACCGCGCAGGCCGCCGAGTGGACCGGCCTGCCGGAGGGGATCGCGGTCGCCGCCGGACGGGCTGCCAGCTCCAGTTGTGCACCACGTGGACGCGTCGCCCGTCGGGGGCCGTACCGGTGGTCGCGGTGACGGAGGCGGGCAGATCGCGCCAGCCGCTCGCGGGGGCGGGCGCCAGCCACGCGGCCAGCGCCCTGGCCAGGTCGCGTCCGGGCACCGCGCCGACGCAGGTCACCCGGCCCGCGCCGTGGGCACGGGTGGTGACGGCGGACCAGCGACCGAAGTGGGGGTGGTCGTACCCGGCCAGCACCGTCGCGTCGGTGACCGTCAGGCCCTCGACCCACCGGTTCACGGTCGCGCCGGCCGGGAGCCCCAGCGAACTGCCGGGGACGGCGCGCAGCGGCAGGTCCGAGGACAGGTTGCTGAACTCGTCGTACCACGCGCCCGCGGCGGCGGCCAGCCGCGGCGGAGCGGCCTCGTGGCGCGCCCGGGCCTCCTGGTCGGCGTAGCCGGTGCGGGGGCCGAGCACGAGGTGGCCGCCGGCCTCCGCGTAGGCCACCAGCCAGTCCAGCAGCGCGTCCTCGGCGAGGTAGAGCGCCGGGACGACCAGCACGGGGTGGCGCCGCGCGGCCTCGTCGGGTGCCGGACCCCGGCGCCCGCCCCGGGCGTCGTGCAGCTGCCGGGCGTGCAGGATCCGCACCTGGCGGCCGGCCTCGAAGGCGCCGCGGTAGAACGGGTCGAAGAAGCGCTGGTAGGAGGCCGGGTCCGGGCGGCCGTCCGGGGTCGCCAGCGGCGGGTACTTCTGCATCAGCCACTTGCTGGGCATCGAGTGGACCACCGCGAGGTCGGCATCGGGCTCGATCCCGGCGACCAGCGCGCCCGCGGTCTCGAACTCGGCTCCGAGCCGGGCGAGTTCGGCGTAGACCCGGCCGGGCCTGCCGCTGTGCGGGAGGACACCGCCCCAGTAGGTCTCGGTGCCGAAGTGCAGGGTGTGCCAGTGCCAGTACTCGATCATCCGCGCACCGCGCGAGACGAGGGCCCAGGCGGCCTGCCGCCACTGGCCGTCGAAGGCGGGCCGGTTGTCCTCGGTGCCGCTGATCGCCTGGGCGTTGGTCTCGGTGACCAGGAAGGGCTCCTGGCGGGAGGAGAAGATCCGGTCGGCGCTCTGGTACAGGGCCCAGACGCCGGTGGTCTTCCACTGCTGCTCGTGGTCCTCGGGCGTGGGGTCGGGCAGCGTGAGGGCGTCCTGCATGTCGTAGTAGGGGTTGCCCGCGGTGACGTCGAGGGCGTCGGTGATCTCGTCGTCCTCCATTGCGGGGTGCTGGTAGGCGAGGCAGGTGGTGACGAACTGGTCGGGCCGGGCGTACTCGCGGGCGATGGCGGCCTGCCAGGCGACGAACTCGGTGGTCTGGCGGGCCTGGAACGCCCGCCAGGCGACGTCGTACTGCGGTTGCCGGTTGTCGTCGGGCCGCCAGAGGTCGGCCCAGGTGGAGAGCCGGTGCGACCAGTAGACCAGGCCCCACTCGCGGTTGAGGGTCTCCACGTCGCCGTAGGTGTGCCGCAGGTGGTCGACGAAGCGCTGGAAGACGCCGTGGTTGTGGGGCAGGCGCAGTCCGGGCTCGTTGTCGACTTGGAAGCCGATGACGGCCGGGTGCGAGGCGTAGCGGCCGAGGATGGCCCGGGTGACGCGTTCGGCGTGGTGGCGGAAGGCGGGGTGGGAGAAGTCGGCCTCCTGGCGGGCGCCCCAGCCCGTCCGCCGGCCGGTCTCCGGCTCGGTGGCGATCTCCGGGTACTGCCGGGCCAGCCACGGCGGCACGGCGTAGGTGGGGGTGCCGAGGACGACGGCGATGCCGCGTTCCTGGGCGCCGTCGAGGACGGGGGTGAGCCAGTCGAGGTCGAAGCGGCCGTTCTCGGGCTCCCAGGTGGACCAGACCGACTCACCGACCCGGATGACGGTGAACTTCGCCCCGGCCATCAGGTCGAGGTCTTCCTTCAGCCGCTCGTACGGCTGGTACTCGGGGTAGTAGGCGGCGCCGAACAGCACGCGCGGGGGCAGCGGGAACACGGGTGCACCTCGGAACGTGGCGGGCCCCGGCTGCCGGGGCGGGGAGGAACTGCGGTGTCAGGAGGTGGTTCCGGTCACCGTGCCACAGGACCGGGCGACCGTGTGAGCGGCGGTGGAGCGACCGGCATGTGTCGGGGCCGGGTCGCGCCGGTGGCACGACCCGGCCCGGTCGGCCGTCCGCTCAGCGGGCGCCGAGGAGGTGTTCGAGGGCCAGCTGGTCCAGCTGCTCGAAGGCCATGCCGCGGCGCGCGGCGGCGTCGACGTCGAACTCCTCGAAGGCGGAGCGGTCCGCCAGCAGCCCGGCCAGGCCGTCCCCGGCCGTGGGTAGGGCCAGTTCGGGCAGCCGGGAGGCGGCGAGCGCGGCGCTGACCTCCGGGTCGGCCCGGAAGGCGCGGGAACGCTCGGCCAGCAGCAGGTAGTTGCG
Source organism: Kitasatospora sp. NPDC022785 (assembly GCF_055561295.1). NCBI lineage: Bacteria > Bacillati > Actinomycetota > Actinomycetes > Kitasatosporales > Streptomycetaceae > Kitasatospora > Kitasatospora sp. NPDC022785. Next base: position 111,958 of record NZ_JBVHHB010000029.1, read on the forward strand.
CATGCAGCCGGCCGCCGATGCCCAGACGCCGTCGAAGTCCTCGGTGCGCGGCGGCTTGAAGTCGAAGTGCTTGGGGCCGTCGTAGCCGGCCGTTTCCAGCAGGTCGACCAGCCAGAAGGCCTGCCGCAGGTCGCCCGCGCCGAAGCGGAGGTCCTGGTCGTACTTGATGCCGGACTGGCCGTTGAGGTCGATGTGGAACAGCTTGTCGTGCCACAGCGCCTGGGCGATGCCGTGCGGGAAGTTGAGCCCGGCCATCTGCTCGTGACCGACCTCCGGGTTGAGGCCGACGCGCTCGGGGCGCTCCAGCTCGTTGATGAACGCCAGGGCGTGGCCGACGGTGGGGAGCAGGATGTCGCCGCGCGGCTCGTTGGGCTTGGGCTCGATCGCGAAGCGCAGGTCGTAGCCCTGCTGCTCGACGTACTCGCCGAGCAGGTCGAAGGCCTCCTTGAGCCGGTCGAGCGCGGTGCGCACGTCCTTGGCCGCGCCGGACTCGGCGCCCTCGCGGCCGCCCCAGGCGACGTAGACGGAGGCGCCGAGTTCGGCGGCCAGGTCGATGTTGCGGATGGTCTTGCGCAGTGCGTAGCGCCGTACGTCGCGGTCGTTGGCGGTGAAGGCGCCGTCCTTGAAGAGGGGGTGGGTGAAGAGGTTGGTGGTCGCCATCGGGACCTTCAGCCCGGCGGCGTCCAGGGCGGCGCGGAAGCGCTTGACGGTCTCCTCGCGGGTGGCGTCGTCCGCACCGAAGGGGATCAGGTCGTCGTCGTGGAAGGTGACGCCGTGGGCGCCGAGTCCGGCCAGCCGCTGGACGGTCTCGACGGGGTCGAGGGCGGGGCGGGTGGCGTCGCCGAAGGGGTCGCGCCCCTGCCAGCCGACGGTCCACAGGCCGAAGGTGAACTTGTGCGCGGGGGTGGGGGTGAGGCTGTCGCTGGACATGGAACGGCTCCGGGTCACGTGCGGAGGGGTGTTTGTCAGGGCTCTCAACAAATTAGTATGCCCGAACCTGAGAAGGAACCCCCCATCGGAGGAACGCATGGCTGAGCAGCGTGTCGTGATCGGCGTCGACAGCTCGACGCAGTCCACCAAGGCCCTCGCCGTCGACATCGACACCGGCGCGGTGCTGGGCGAGGGCCGCGCCCCGCACCAGGTGAGCGAGGGCGCCGGCCGGGAGAGCGATCCCGAGCAGTGGTGGCGGGCGTTCGAGGAGGCCACGGCCGGGACGGGCTGGGCCGAGCGCGCCGCCGCCGTCTCGGTCGCCGGCCAGCAGCACGGCCTGGTCACCCTCGACGCGGCCGGAGCGCCGGTGCGCCCCGCCCTGCTGTGGAACGACGTCCGCTCCGCCCCCCAGGCCGCGGCGCTGCGCACGGCGATCGGGCCGGCGGAGCTCGTCCGGCGCTCCGGAAGCCTGCCGACCGCCGCCTTCACCGCCCCCAAGTGGGCCTGGCTGCGCGCCCATGAGCCCGCCGCCGCCGACCGCGTCGCCGCCGTCCGCCTCCCGCACGACTTCCTCACCGAGCGGCTGACCGGCGAGGCGGTGACCGACCGCGGTGACGCGTCCGGAACGGGCTGGTGGGGGCCGGACGGCTACGACAAGGACCTCCTCGGCCGCATCGGACTCGACCCGGCCCTGCTGCCGCAGGTCCTGCCGCCGGGCACGCGGGCCGGCCTGGTCCGCCCGGGGACGGTGCTGCGCGCGGGCGCCCCGGTGGCCACCGGCACCGGCGACAACATGGCCGCCGCCCTCGGGCTCGGCCTGCTCCCCGGACAGCCCGTGCTCAGCCTCGGCACCTCCGGGACGGTCTACGCCGTCGGCCGCACCAGGCCCGCCGACCCGAGCGGCACCGTCGCGGGCTTCGCCGACGCCCTCGGCGGCTGGCTGCCGCTCGCCTGCACCCTCAACTGCACCCTCGCCGTCGACCGCTTCGCCGCCCTGCTCCGCCGGGGCCGCGACGAGGTCGAGGCCGGCGGCACCGCGGTCGTCCTGCCCTACCTGGACGGCGAGCGCACACCGGACCTCCCCGGTGCCTCCGGTCTGGTCCACGGGCTGCGCCACGACACCACCCCCGGGCAGCTGCTCCAGGCCGCCTACGACGGCGCCGCCCACGCCCTGCTCACCGCCCTCGCCGACGTGCTGCGCGCTGGCGGCGAGGATCCGGCGGGCGACGAGCCGCTGCTGCTGATCGGCGGCGGTGCCCGCGGGCAGGCCTGGCAGCGGACCGTCCTGCGGCTCTCCGGCCGGGCCGTCCGGGTGCCCGACGCGCAGGAGCTGGTCGCGCTCGGCGCCGCCGCCCAGGCCGCCGCCCTGCTCACCGGCGAGCCCGCCGACGCGGTGGCCCGCCGCTGGCGCACCGCCGAGGGCCCGCTGCTGGAGCCCGTGGCACGGGACGACGTCGCACTCGAACGGATCGGCGATACCCTGCGTCGGGCCGGGGTCTTGCAAGGAGCCCCGGCCGAGGACCGGTAGGAGGGGCGGCGCGTGACAGTGGTCGGCAGAGCGGGGAACAGCCAGGGGAGCGGGCCCGCGTCGCAACAGGACATGCGGCGGCGGAACCTCTCGGTGGTCCTCGGCGCGGTCGCCGGCAACGGACCGCTCGCCCGCCCGCTGTCGCGCGCCGACGTCGCCGGACGCGTCGGCCTGACCAGGGCGGCCGTCTCCTCACTGGTCGACGAGCTGATCGGCCGGGGCGCGCTCACTGAGGCGGAGACCGCACCCGACGGACGGGTCGGCCGCCCCGGACGCGCGCTGTCGGTGAGCGACGAGGGCCCGGCCGGCCTCGGTCTCGAGGTCGGCGTCTCGCACCTCGGCGCGTGCGTCGCGGACCTGCGCGGCGAGCCGCGGATCTGGCGCCGGGTGGAACGGCCCAACGCGGGCCGGCCGCCCGGGCAGGTGCTGGCGGAGGTCGCCGAGCTGGCCGCCGAGGCGGAGACCGAGGCCCGCGCCCTCGGGCTGCGCGTCGAGGGCCGGGTCCTGGCGGTGCCCGGGGTGGTGCCGAACCGGCCCGGCGGACTGGTCGAGCGCGCGCCCAACCTGGGCTGGAGCGGTGTCCGGCTCGCCGACCACTGGCCCGAACCGGGCACCGTGCCCGAACCGGAGAACGAGGCCAACCTCGGGGCCCTGGCCGAGTACTGGAACGCCGAGCGGGCCGCGGCGACCTTCGTGCACGTCTCCGCGGACGCCGGGATCGGTGCCGCCCTGGTCATCGACGGGCGGCTGTTCCGCGGCGCCCACGGCTTCGCCGGCGAACTGGGCCACGTCCCCGTCCACCCGGACGGCCTGCCGTGCGCCTGCGGCGCGCGCGGCTGCCTGGAGCAGTACGCGGGACAGGCGGCCGTGCTGCGCGAGGCCGGCCTCGCGCAGCACATCCCGGCCGCGCCCGGTGCCGCGGAGGCCGGCGACCCGGTCGCCCTGCTGGCGGAACGGGCCGCCGCCGGGCACGCGGCGACCCTGGTGGCGCTGGACCGCGCGGGCCGCGCCCTGGGCCTCGCCCTCACCTCCGCCGTCGACCTCATCGACCCGGACGGCCTCGTCCTCGGCGGCACCTACGCCGAACTGGCCGAGTGGCTGCTGCCGTCCGTCCAGGCCGAGCTGGCCGACCGGGTCACCGTCCGCCCCTGGGCACCGGAGACGCTGCGTCCGTCCGCCCTGGGCCGGCGCGGACCCGTGCTGGGCGCGGCGCAGACCACCGTCCGCCGGATCATGGCGGACCCCACCCTGCTGCCCGTCCTCTGACGGACCGGGAGCGCCCCGGGGCCGAGGGGCGCCCGACCTGCGGCGCCTGCGGGTCCGCCTGTCGGCGGGCGGGCGGTACCGGCTCTCCTACCCGGACGCGGGCGTCGGGCACTGAGCGGGAGTACCGCTACCGCGCGTCGGGCGGGGGCGGGATGGTCGCCGTGCCGGGCGCCGGTTCCGGCCAGACCAGGAGCACCGGACACGGCGCGTGGTCGACCACGAAACGCGTCGCCGGGCCGAGGCTGTGCGGCCCGAGGCGGCTGCGGTCGCCGTCCCGGGCGAGGACGAGCAGCCCGGCGCCCTCGACGGCCGCGACGACCTCGCGCTCGACGCGGCCGCTGCGCTCGGTGCGGGTGCTCGGCCGGCCGAGGCGCTCGGCCGCGGCGTCCAGGAGGTGCTGGGCGGAGGCCGCCGCCAGGGTCTCCACCCGGGTGCCCGGGTCCCGCTCGCGGTGGCCGCGGCCGAGCAGCCCGGCGAACGCCCCGTGCGCGACACCCGGCACCTCCTGGCCGCTGACGTGCAGCAGGACGATCTCCGCGCCCTGCGGCGCGTGCGCGCGGGCGGCGTCCACACAGGCGGGCCAGGTGCCCTCGGTGATCCAGACGACGACGGTCACGGGCTCATCCTCCTCATGGTCCGGGTGATCCTGGTACCCGGCAGACCTGCTCGGAAGTCCTGCTCGGAAGTCCTGCTCGGGAGTCCTGCTCAGAAGAGCTGCAGCGACCCCCACAGTGCCACCACGGCCGCGACCAGGGCGGCGGGCACGACGAGCAGACCGAGCCGGGTGAACTCGCCCAGGCCGATGTCGGTGTCGTGCTCGCGCACGATGCGCCGCCACAGCAGGGTGGCCAGGGAGCCGGCGTAGGTGAGGTTCGGGCCGATGTTCACCCCGAGCAGCACCGCGAGAACCGCCCCTGCACCGGACGGGACGGCCAACGGCAGCAGCACCAGGGTGGCCGGCAGGTTGTTGATGACGTTCGCCAGCACCGCCGCGAGCGCCGCCGTGCCGAGCAGCGCGGGCAGCGAGGTGCCGTGCGGGACGAGGTGCCCGAGCGCGGACGCCAGCCCGTTGTCGACGACGGCCCGGACCACGATGCCGAGCGCCAGCACGAAGGCCAGGAACGGCACCGCGGCCGAGCGGACGATCGCCGCCGGGGTGGTGCTGCGCCGGACCAGCGCCCGGACGGCGAGCGCGAGCGCTCCGGCCAGGGCCGCCCAGGCCGGATCGACCCCCACGACCGAGGTGAGGACGAACCCCGCGAGCGTGCAGCCCACGGTGACGAGGGCGAACAGCGGCATCTCCGGTGCCGTGATCGCCTCCGCGGCCGGAGCGCCCGCGTCCAGGTCGGCGGCGAAGAACCGGCGCAGCACCACGTACTCCACGGCGATGGCCGCCAGCCACGGCAGCGCCATCAGCGCGGCGAACCGGGTGAAGCTCAGCCCGCTCGCGGCGAAGGCCAGCAGGTTGGTGAGGTTGGAGACCGGGAGCAGCAGCGAGGCCGTGTTCGACAGGTGGGTGCAGGCGTAGACGTGCGGCTTGGGCCGGGCACCCAGCCGGGCCGCGGTCACGAACACCACCGGAGTCAGCAGCACCACGGTCGCGTCCAGGCTGAGCACCGCCGTGACCACCGAGGCGACCACGAACACCTGCACGAGCAGCCGCCGCGGGCTCCCGGCGGACGTCCGGGCCATCCACGCCCCGCAGGCCCGGAACAGGCCCTCGTCGTCACACAACTGCGCCAGCACCAGGACCGCCGCGAGGAAGCCGATCACCGGACCCAGCCGCTCGGCCTCGGCCGCCGCGTGGGCCGGCGAGATCGCTCCGGTGGCGATCACCAGCCCGGCGGCGGGAACCGCGACCACCGCCTCCGGCCAGCCCCACGGCCGCACCACCGCACAGACCAGCACCAGTGCCAGCAACCCGATGGACAGCGCTTCCGCGAACGACGTACTCAGGGGTCTGCTCCTTGCAGGCGACGGTGACGGCACACGCGATCCGACCGGAAACGCCAGCTCACGGCAGGTCGGTGCGGGCCAACCGTACGCGGCGGCCACCCGGTGGACGCAAGGCGCTCCGAGCCGACGGCCGACCGGACCACGGCGCTGCCCCCCGGTGCGGGCCCCGCACCGGGGCGCGTGGTGGCCGGGGGCGCCGAGCCCGCTCCGGTCAGGGGCCGACCGGCAGGACGGAGGTGGGTTCGGCGATCGTGAGGGGCTCCCCGGCGGGGAAGAGGCGCCCGGACGCCGGGTCGCGGTGGAAGGCCGTCAGGGTGTCGGAATCCTGGTTGGCGCAGAACAGCAGCCGCTCGTCGGGGGTCAGGGGGATGTCGCGGGGCCAGGATCCGCCGCACGGAACGACGTCGACCGGTTCGACGGTCGCCCCGCCGCCGTGGAGGGCCTGCACGCTGATCGCGTCGTCGCCGCGGTTGGTCGTGTAGAGGAAGCGGCCGTCCGCGGAGACCCGGACGGCGGCCGCGTAGTTGGCGTTCGGAGCCTCGGGGTGGTGCGCAGCTCGCCGGAGGCGGCCCGGCCGGGCCGGCGGATCGTCTGCACCGGCTCGGCGGCGGCGATCGCCTCCGCGGCGCCGGTGGGCAGGACGGAGAGGACGCCGTCGCCGTAGTGGGCCGCGAAGAGGTGCGAACCGCCGGGGTGGACCGCCAGGTGGCAGGGGCCCGCGCCGCCGCTGGGGGTGGTGCCGGGCAGGCCGAGGAGCCCGGTGCAGGGGTCGACCAGGAGGGACAGGACCTGCCCGGACTCCTCCTCCAGGACGGCGTGCACGACCGGCCGCGTCGGGTCGGGGGCGGCGTAGGAGGGCCGGGAGACCGGTACCGTGCCGATGAGTTCCATGGCGCCCGTGGCGTGGTAGCGGACGGTGGACAGGCCGGCTCCGCGGCTGCCGGCCGGGGCGGCACTGCCGATGATCAGAGTGCCGCCGGGGGCCGTGGTCGGGGGGCGGTTCACGGTGGTCGCGCTCTGTGCGTCAGGCGGCACCGTCGGCCGGTGGTGCCGACGGCGGGTGCAGCTCGCCGCTGCGGGCCACCCGGGCGTACCAGCGGGCGCTGGCCTTGGGGGTGCGGGCCAGGGTGGCTTCGTCGACGCGGACCAGGCCGAAGCGCTTGTCGTAGCCGTACGCCCACTCGAAGTTGTCCAGCAGCGACCAGGCGAAGTAGCCGCGCACGTCCGCGCCGTCGGCCAGGGCGCGGTGGGCGGCGGCCAGGTGGGCGTGGAGGTAGGCGGTGCGGTCCGGGTCGTCGACCGTGCCGTCCGCGCCGGCCTCGTCGTCGTACGCCGCGCCGTTCTCGGTGATGATCAGGGGCAGGTCCGGGTGGCGGCGGGCGAGGTCGGTCAGCAGCTGGTGCAGGCCGGAGGGGTCGACGGCCCACCCCATCGCGGTCCGTGCGCCCGGCGCCGGGTGGAAGCCGACCCGGTCCGCGCCCGGCCAGGGCGAGGCCGTCCCGCCGCCGTGGCCGTCCTCGCGGGCGGGGGCGGTGCCGTCGGCGCTCGCGGAGACGACGGTGGGCGTGTAGTAGTTGACGCCCAGCCAGTCCAGCGGCTGGTGGATCTCCTTCTCGTCGCCGGCCCGGACGAAGGACCAGTCGGTGAGGTGGGCGGTGTCCGCCAGCAGGTCCTCGGGGTAGCCGCCGTCCAGCATCGGGCCGAGGAAGACCCGGTTGCCGACGGCGTCGATCCGGCGCACCGCGTCCCGGTCGGCGTCGGAGGCGGTCAGCGGGCGCAGCACGTGCAGGTTGAGCGAGACGGACAGCTGCGCGTCGGCGGGCAGCACGCCGCGCAGCGCCGTGACGGCCAGGCCGTGGCCGAGGTTGAGGTGGTGGGCGGCGCGCAGGGCGGACACCGGGTCGGTGCGGCCCGGGGCGTGGACGCCGGAGCCGTAGCCGAGGAAGGCGCTGCACCAGGGCTCGTTGAGGGTGGTCCACTGGCCGATCCGGTCGCCGAGGGCCTCGCCCGTCAGCGCGGCGTACTCGGCGAACCGGTCGGCGGTGGTGCGCTCGGGCCAGCCGCCCGCCGACTCCAGCTCCTGCGGGAGGTCCCAGTGGTAGAGGGTGGCGACGGGGGTGATCCCGGCGGCGAGCAGCTCGTCGGCGAGGCGGCGGTAGAAGTCCAGGCCGCGCTGGGAGGCCGGGCCGTGGCCGGTGGGCCGGACGCGCGGCCAGGAGACGGAGAAGCGGTAGGCGGTCAGCCCGAGCTCGGCCATCAGCCGGACGTCCTCGCGGAAGCGGTGGTAGTGGTCGACCGCGACCTCGCCGGTGTGGCCCTGGAAGACCTTGCCCGGGGTGCGGCAGAAGGTGTCCCAGATCGAGGCGGTGCGGCCGTCCTCGGCGGCGGCGCCCTCCACCTGGTAGGCGGAGGTGGCCGAGCCCCAGAGGAAGCCGGCCGGGAACCGGGGCAGCGGGGCGGACTGGGCCTGGGGGAGCGGGCGGGCGGGGGGAAGGGGCACGGGCTGCTCCTGACGACGAGCGGACGGCACACGTGGGAGCGCTCCCACGCCTCATGCGGAAGGTTCCTGCCTCACCTGATCCGCTGTCAAGGGATGGCACTGAATTGCCCTCCGGCGTCCCGTCGTCGGAATGCCGACGCCATTTCCCGATCACGGACGTGCCGTGGCGGCGCCGAGTGCCGCTGATCTAGGATGCGCAGCCAAGCGGCGGAGGCCGACGACGGCGGCGGAAGGCGCGTGGGCGGTGAGCGGACGGCAGACCGGAAGACCGACCCTGGAGGAAGTCGCGGCCCTGGCCGGTGTCGGGCGCGGCACGGTGTCCCGGGTGATCAACGGTTCGGCGCGGGTGAGCGACCGGGCGAGGGAGGCGGTGACCCGGGCCGTCGCGGAGCTCGGCTACGTGCCCGACCGGGCGGCCCGGGCCCTGGCCGGAAGCCGGACCGACGCGGTCGCGCTGGTCGTCCCCGAGACCGAGGCGCGGCTCTTCGCGGAGCCGTACTTCCTGGACGTCATCCGTGGCGTGAGCGCCGAACTGGGTGCGGCGGACAAGCAGTTGCTGCTCACGCTGATCCGCACCGAACAGGAGCGGCAGCGCTTCGAGCAGTACCTCGCCGCCCAGCGGGTGGACGGCGTACTGCTGGTCTCGGTCCACCGGGACGACCCGCTGCCGGACCAGGTGCGCGCGCTGGGCCTGCCGGCCGTGCTCAACGGGCGCCGCTCGCCGCAGGAGCCGCTGGCGTACGTCGACACCGACAACGTGGGGGCCGGCCGCTCGGCCGTGGACCACCTGGCCGGGCGCGGCCGCTGCCGCATCGCCACCATCACCGGCCCGCTCGACATGGACGCCGCCCAGGGGCGGCTCTCCGGCTACCGTCAGGGGCTGGCGGCGGCCGGCCTGCCCGAGGATGAACGCCTCGTCGCCACCGGGGACTTCACGGAGGACGGCGGCCGCCGGGCGATGCGCGAGCTGCTGGAGCGCTGCCCCGACCTGGACGCGGTGTTCGCCGCCTCCGATCTGATGGCGGTGGGCGCGCTCGCCGTCCTGCGGGCCAGGGGCCTGGACGTTCCCGGTGACGTCGCGCTGGTCGGCGTCGACGACTCACCGGTGGCCCGCCACCTCGACCCGCCGCTGACCACCGTCCGTCAGCCGATCGAGGAGATGGGCCGCATGATGGCCGGGCTCCTGCTGCGGCAGATCGCCGGCGAGGACGGCGCGGAGCCGTCCCGCCTGGTGCTGCCGACCGAGCTGGTTGTGCGGAAGTCCTCCTGAGAGGTCATCCATCCGGAGAGGCCTTCCTGACGGGGCCCCGAAGGGTCCTGCCGGGGCCCGTCGACCGTCCGGAGCGCCGATGGCCTCCGGACGGTCGACGGCGTTCGGTGCTACAGCGCCGGGTAGGCGTTCTTCAACAGCTGCTGGAACTGGGCGGAGAACCAGTCCCCGGCCAGCGGCGCGTCCGGCAGCGCACCGGACATGCTGTAGTTGTTCCGCGGGTTGCCGGTGTACGTCGGGTCGCACATCCGGTCGAAGCCCTTGCCGTCGTTGTTCGGGATCTCCTTGCTCGCCCCGTCCGACTCACCCGGGGGCTTCATCCAGACGTAGGCGTCGATGCCCGTCGCCGGGTCCGCCTGCGGCCGCTCCCCGAGGCCCGCGCCGGCCTGGTTGCACCAGTTGCCGGTCTGGAACCGCCGGTCGTAGCGCCCGCCGTCCACGTACGCGTCGACGCTCGTCTTCGGCCCCGGCCCGGACGGCCGGGCGGTGCCTCCCCAGCCGTTGCGCGAGGTGTCGATCAGCATGCCGAGGTGCGGGTCGAAGCCGATCGAGACCAGCTTGGCCCGCATCGCCTGCGCGTAGGACAGCTCGTCGGTGTACCGGTTCCAGTCGACCCACTTGGACTGGCGGACGGAGGTGCCGTTGACGCTGTCGTCGATGCTGAAGTTGTTCTCCTTGAGCGCGCTGTAGTTCGCGGTGTTGACGATGAAGCCGGCCACGTTGGCGAGGGTCGAGCCCTCGGCCGTCGCGGCCTGCTTGAACAGGTCCGCGGACGCGCCGAAGTTGTCGTCCCAGCCGAGCCAGCCGTGGTGCCCGGCGTCGACGTAGTTGTACACGTTGGGCACGGCGCCCAGCTTCTTGAGCGCGTAGCCGACGCCGGTGATGTAGTTGCCGTTGGCCTTCATCACGTCGCACGCGGGGGTCGCGGTGGCACGCGGCGTGGTGTTGGTGGCCAGGTTCGGCAGCGAGTCGATCTCCACCGCGGTGACGATGCGCAGCCCCGCGTACTTCGGATCGGCGAGGATCGCCGCGATCGGGTCGATGAACTCCGTCTTGTACCGACCGATCTCGGTCGGGCCGAGCTCGCCGTTGGAGGCGAGCGCCGAGCAGTCCCGGCCGGGCAGATCGTAGATGACGAGCTGGACGACGAGTTGGCCGCTGCCCTTCTGGCGCAGCGCCTCGTCGAGGTGGGCGCGCAGCCCCATCTTGCCGTTGGCGCCGGCGATGGCGGCGATCCGGTCGATCCAGATGCCGGTGGGCTGGTTGGCGACCTTGCTGCCGCCGGGCTCGGCGGCGGCGTGCGCGGACCACTCGGGGTTCACGTAGACCTTCGCGCCGGCGTACGGGTTGTCGACGCGGCCGCCGGGCGGGGTGGTGGGGGTGCCGGTCGGGGTTGCCGTGGGGGTGGCGGTGGGTGAGGTGGTGGGCGTGCCGGTGGGGGTGGGAGTGGGCGTCGTGGTGGAGCCGTCGCAGAGCACGCCGTTGAGCTTGAAGGCGGTGGGGACCGGGTTGGCACCGCTGTAGGAGGCGTTGAAGCCGAAGGAGGTGGAACCGCCGGTCGCCAGGCTGCCGTTGTACGACATGTTCCGGGCGGTCACGTCGGCCCCGGACTGGCTGATGGTGGAGTTCCAGCCCTGGGTGACCTGCTGTCCGCCGGCGAAGGTCCACTCCAGGGTCCAGGAGGCCAGCGGGTCACCGGTGTTGGTCACGACGACGTTGGCGCCGAAGCCGGTGTTCCACTGATTGGAGACCTGGTAGTCGACCCGGCAGCCGGCCGTGGCGGCGCCCGCGGAGGCGGACAGCACGGTGGCGGTGGCGCCGCTCGCGGTGATCAGGGCGAGGGCGGCGAGCAGGGCCGTCCGGCTGCCGCGCAGCCGGGCGAGGGCGGGGCCGGTGGGGTCGGTGGGGTCGGTGGTGTGCGTGGTGCGCGGGGTGCGGCTCATGGTCCGGGTGTCCCTTTCGGTGAATCGGTGTCCTGGTGCGTCGGTGTCCCTGTGTGTCGGCGTTCCGGTGTCACGGCGTCCCGGTGTTCGCTCAGCGTCCGTTCAGGGTGCGCAGGTGGTCGCGCAGCCCGGTGCCGTACGCGGTGGGAGTGCCGTCGTAACCGCTGATCAGGGCAGGACCGGAGGAGCAGTCCCAGGTGTTCCAGGTCCAGCCCAGGTAGGAGAGCCCGCGGTCGTCGGACCACTTCATGACGCGGTCGACGAACGCGTGCCCGCAGGTGTTCTCACCGATCTCGCCCGCCACGAGCGGGACCCGGGCGGCGATCGGAGCCAGGGTGGAGGTCCAGCAGGTCTCGCTGGCGCAGGAGTTGAAGTTGTACACGTGCCAGGCGGCGGCGAGTTGGCCGCTCGGATCCGTCGGGGCGTGGGCGAGCCAGCCGCTCAGGTCGTTCGCGTAGGCGATGCCGGGGACGAGGACGACGTTGCGCGAGCCGGTGGCCCGGACGGCGTCCATGAGGTCCTGCATGCCGGCCACCTCGTAGCCGATGCCCGGGCAGGTGCCTCCGTCGCGCCAACAGGCCCAGGCCTGGTCGGTGGTGGCGGTGGCCCGGTCCGGGTAGGGCTCGTTGAACAGGTCGAAGACCACCCGGCGGTCGTCCTTGAAGGTGTTGGCCACCGAGGTCCAGAAGGCCGGGGCGTACTGGGCGTCCGGCATCGGCTTCTGGCAGGAGGCGTGCACGTCCGAGCAGCCCGCCGAAGCACCGGTGTACTGCCCGTACGTCCAGTGGAGTTCGACCACGGGGGTCATGCCGTGCGCGAGGACCCGGGTCACCAGAGCCTTGACGGCGTCGACGTACGCGGTGCCCCGGTACTCGGGCCGGATGTTGTCAAGGCCGAGCCAGCACTCCTCGTTGAGCGTGATGCGGACGGTGTTGGCCTGCCAGTCCGCGATCGCCTGGACCGCGGGGTCGTCCACCGGGCCGTCGAAGATCCCGTGGCCCTGGACGCACATGAACTCGCCGCCGGAGCGGTTGACGCCGAGCAGTCGGCGGGTGGTGCCGCTCGGGTCGGTCAGGCGGTTGCCGCTGACGCCGAGCTGGGGCGCGCCGGTGGGTGTGCCGGGGGGTGTGCCGGTCGGGGCCGGTGTGGTCGGGGACGTCGTCGGGGTGGGGGTGGGCGTGGGCGTGGTGGACGAACCGCCCGTGCAGGCAAGGCCGTTGAGGGTGAAGTCGACCGGCGCGGGGTTGCTGCCGGACCAGGAGGCGATGAGGCCGAGGGCGACGCTTTCGCCGGTTCCGAGCGAGGCGTTCCAACTCTCGTTCACCGCCGTGACGGTGGTGCCGGACTGGGACCAGGTGGCGTTCCAGCCCTGGGTGAGGCGCTGACCGCCGGCGAAGGCGAAGCCGAGGCGCCAACCACTGGTGGGCGCGCCGTTGTTGGTCACGGACACGGAGGCCTGGAAGCCGCCGTCCCACTGGTTGACCGTGGAGTAGACCACCGAGCAAGTGGAGGGTGCGGCGGCATCCGCACCCGCACCCGCTGCGCCGGACAGGGCGGACACGGCGCTCGCCAGGGTGAGGACCGTGCCGGCGAGCAACGCCGAGAAGGGTGGGGGGTGTCGCATGAGCGACTCCTCGCAGCGAGGACGCGCCGCTCCCGGCGCGTCGACTGACGGAATCGCTCCCACTGGTGGGTACCGACCGTAGCGCCAACTACCGCTAAGGAAAAGAGGAGTTGCGCGGATTACTCGGCCAAGGTGTTCGACTCTTCAAGCCTCTTGACCGACCCGGGGGTATCCCTCACAGTGGGAGCGCTCCCACTGGTTCGAGCATTGTTCATGTCACGACAGCGCAGCGGGCTCGGCGCCCCGGCCCCGGAGTTCGGTTCAGCTGCGCAGACTCCATTGCTGGTTGCCCGCGCCCGAGCAGGACCACAGCTGGATCTTCGTCGCGTTCGCCGTGCCGGTTCCGGCCGCGTCCAGGCACAGGCCCGACTGCACTCCGGTGATCGTGCCGTCGGAGTTGACGTTCCACTGCTGGTTGGCCTGGCCGTTGCAGTCCCAGATCACCACCGCGGTGCCGTTGCCGGTCCCCCCAGCCGAGGCGTCCAGGCACTTGTTGCCGTAGACCATGAGTTGTTTGCCCGCCGTGGAGGTCCACCGCTGGTTGGTTCCGCCGTGGCAGTCCCACAGTTGCGCCTGGGTGCCGTTGTTCGTGGAGGAGCCGCCGATGTCCACGCAGCGGCCCGACGCCTGGCCCACGATCTCCTGGTTGCCGCCGGGCGTGGGGGTGGGAGTGCCGGAGCCGAACTGGCTGAAGAACTTCCACACCTCGCCGGAGGTCCAGGTGCGCCAGCCGTCGCAGGTGCACCCGTCGATCGGGCCGGGGTCGTGGCCCGCCCCGTCGAACGCGGCCCAGACCACCGGATGACCGGACTTGCACCCGGAGTAGGCGGTGACGACGTGCGTCAGGCTGCCGGGCGCCGGCTCGGGCGGGTTCTGCGGGGTGCAGCCGTTGTTCCTGACGAACCGATCGCGGAGCTCCCGCCCCGATGAGATGGGCAGGACGTCGTCCCGCAGGCCGTGGAGCCCCATGTAGGCGATCGGCTGCGTGCCGCCGCTGCATCCGCTGAGGTTCGCTCCGGCGTAGACCGCGACCGCCCGGAAGACCGTCGGCCGGGCGCAGGCGAGCGCGTAGCTCATCCCGCCGCCGTAGCTGAAACCGGCGGAGAAGAGCTGGGTCGTGTCGACGCACAGACCGGCCTCGAGCTGCCGGGTCAGGTCGTCGACGAAGGTGACGTCCTGGCCGTTGGAGTTGGCCCAGCCGTTGTCGAGGCCCTGGGGCGCGACGAAGACGGTGCCGTTGCCGGCGTTGTCCGCCAGCCGCCGGAGGCCGTAGTACGACCAGTTGTAGCCGTCGGTCCCACCGGAGTCGACCTCGCTGGCGGTGCCGCCCCGCCAGTGGAATCCGAAGACCAACCGGTAGGGGCGGTTCTGGTCGTAGTCGGCGGGGACCCTCAGGATGTAGCCGCGGCTCTGACCGCTGCTGACGATCGTGTGGGGGCCGCTCGCCAGCGACGGCGCCTTGCCGCAACCACCGGTGCCCGCGGCGGTGCCGACCGGAGCGGCGTTGACGGGAGCGGCGTTGACCGGGGCGGCGTTCGCGCTGAAGCCGAGGCCCAGCGCCATGCTGAGCGCGGCCACGAGGACGACCATCGCGGACCGTAGGGGCGTGAACGAGGACCTGCGTTTCATCGGCTCTTCCTTCGCTGCGGGTGGACAGGAGGTCAGGGCGCCGGACGGCGGGACTTCTGCCGTCCGGTTGAAACGGTTCGATCGAGCGAGGGCGGACCCTCGGTGATGTCGGCAGGCTGACGGGGAGGGAGCCCCAGCCGTGATCGGCTGGGGTTCCCCGTGGTGGATCAGGACGGCTCAGCGCCGGAGGGTCAGGAGGCCCGGGCGCCAGGGGAGTTGGTCGTAGGGGCCGGTGGCGTTGGGGGACTTGCCCTGGTAGAGGAGTTGGAGGTTGCAGGGGTCGATGGTCATGGTCTG